>NZ_JBZYWH010000004.1:0-329315 GCF_058932745.1 Hymenobacter sp. FMD4 | reverse complement strand
ACTTCTGAATCATGAGGCTCTGCACGGAATAGCCAGTGCCACGCGAAACTTTCAGCGTGTAAAGTCCATCGGCTAGGTGCGTAAGGCGTACTTGGTTGCGGAAGTTGTCCTGTGCCGAACCAGCATATACGCGCTGCCCGAGTCGATTAAACACCTCGACTTGCATAGTGCTTTGCGCGCCCGCGTCGCGTAGCTCAAGGGTAAATTCGCCGGTTGATGGATTGGGGTAAAGGCGCGTAGCTTGGGCGAGTTGGGCGTCTCTGGTAGCGGTGACGGTAGGAGCGAAGCTGAAGGTTTGGCCCGCGGTCGGCAACGTGGTAGCGTTGAACTCGAAGAAAGTGGTTGTATAGTCCGTATTGATAAAGGTGGGGTTGGCCCAAGGAGTCGTCTCTGCTTTGGAAGCGAGCAATACCTGGCCGGTATTCAGTCCTGAGCCTTTCAAACCTATGTACCCTCCTGTAGTCGCGACGTTGGAACCGGCCGTCGACGGACCATACACAAATTCAATGCGGTTGCTGGTTTCATACAGCTTCACCTGAAACGAGAAGTTGTTGAATTGGGACGGGGCATCGAATTCCCGCATCCCACTCCATTCGATGGTGCACACCCGGGAAGGGGCAGTACCGGTGGTGGCAAAGCGGAAGCTGGTGCTAGCGGAAGCGCCAACGAGGTCCATGTTCAGCGGAGCAATGAAGTTGATGTCCTCCGGCTCATCATCGGACAGGTAAGCCAAATCGTCGCTGGGCGGGATGTTGCCCAGTTTGATCATGCCATTGGTATTCAGAATAAACTGCGTGAACGACTGCCCATTATAGCTGAACGTGAACCCGATATTCTGCGGTGCAGAGTTGTCGTCGTCTTCGTCAGTTACTACAATCGGCGTACTGCTGGCCGCATTGAGGCTGGTAAAAGAGCCGGTTGAGCTGCTGGCTGCGCCAATACCGTAGTTTAAGTTTTGCGCCTGTGCGCTAGCACCTAAGGCTAGGCCAGTCAGGAAAAGGCCCAAGGTGGAGTAAAATGCTTTCATGGATTGGAAGTATATATGAGGAATGGGGCAACGACATTCAAAGCCCAAAGGCGAGCCGATATAAATATAATCGGGCGGCCCGCATTAGCGAACCGCCCGATTTAGGAATAAGCAACCAGTAAACGGATGGTTACTTGCTGATGCTGATGTTGCGCACCATGTACTCGTCGCCTTTCTTCACTTTCAGGGTGTAGATGCCAGCGGCAAGGTGCGAGAGACGGAGCTTGTTCTCGAAGTTGTCGCGGGCAGTGGTGGTGTACACGCGCTGACCCAGCGTATTCAGCACTTCTACCTGCAGGGCCTCCTTGGCGTTGGCACCGCGTACGTCCAGCGAGAATTCGCCGTTCGAGGGGTTCGGGAACACGCTGATGGCGCTTTCCAGAGCTTTGGAAGTGCCGGTTACGGTGTTCACGGCTGCTTCGAGCATGTAGATACCGAAGTTGCGCGGGCTGGCATCAGCGGGAGTACCGCCGGTGGCAGCAAACGGAGCAATCGTAAAGAAGGTATTCGGACGCGTCGGAACCTCGCTTTGCGTGCCCATAGGGAAGTACGCGGTACCGCCCGTGGCATTGGTTTGCACCAGTGCAGCCAGAAAGTCACCAGCGGGAACCGCAACCGGGGTGCTGAAGGTGAATGTCTTGCGGGCGTTGGCGTCGGCAGCCTGTACTACGTAGTCAGGCGTACGGGCTAGCAGCGTACCGGTGCTGCTGAGCACCGCCGCAAATACCGTCTTGCCTACTGCTATAGCCGTGGCATCGTTATAAATGAAAGCCGTTACGCTTGTCACCGTGCGCGGAACGCTGGCGGTGTATTTTACTGCAAAAGCAGCAGCGGGCGTAGTAGCTCCAAAGCCAACAGCAGAGCTAGCAGCAGCGCTAGTAGCAATGCTGTAAGCAGAGCCCACCTGCTGCGTATAGGTAGCCGTGTTGTTAGTCATATTGTCGTCGGGCGTCACGGTTACCGTGATGGTGTTGTTGCCTGCTGTGCTGGAGGTAAAAGCAGGGAACGTTACCGTGATGGAATCACGCGGTGCCAACGAGTTGATGAGTTGGGTATTGGAGTAAGTATTTGCACCTGTAACTGCCAGCGTTACCGGTACCAGCGACAGGGGGCTTGAGCCCGTATTGACGATGCGCGCACGTACCGAGTGAGATTCCGCCGTCGGGATCTTGGCTATGGAGTAGATGTACACCACACCTGCGTCATTGGCCGCAGTCGGCGCGAAGCGCAGCGTTCGGCCGGCGTCCGGCGTAGCACTGCGACGAATATTAAAGGCGTTGCCGGTGTAAGGAGCGCCAAGGAACGTAGCCGTTGACCAGTTGCTAACCGAGGCCTTGGTCGACAGCAATACTTGCCCACTGGCGTTGCCACTGCCTTTCAGACCTACAATAACATGCTTAAAGTTTTCCGCGCCGGTGGTACCCTGCGTGGCCGTGCCGTACACGAACTCCACATTATTGGTTGTTTCGTACAGCTTCACTTGGAAGCTGAAGTTGGTGTACTGCTTGGCGATAATGGCAGTCCCGGCAGCCGCTGCTTTGTCGCTTATGTTTTTCCACTGGATGGTACACACCCGGTTGGGGGCGGTACCGGTGGTAGCTACCCGATACTCCGCACCGCCAGTGCCAGCCTCTAGGTCAAAGTTGAACGGCAGAATCAGGTTCTGATCGGCAGCGTTTGTGCTGACGAGCGGGCCCGAAGCAGTAGCATTTTGCGCGTTATTCGAATACAGCTCGGTAGTGCTAGGGGCAATGCTGCCTAGCTTAATTACACCGTTGGTATTAAGAATGAATTGCGAAAAAGACTGGCCGTTGAAGTTAAAGTTGAAGCCGATGTTCTGCGGGGTCGAGTTAGCATCGTCGTCATTGGCCGTCGTGATGGCGGTGCCAGCAATGCCCAGATCGGTGTACGTGCCAGCTACGTTCTGAGCCGTAGCCGGACTGTAGTTCAGGCTTTGGGCATTGGCAGCAGTACCAGCCAAGCTCAATAGGCCCAGCAGGGCCAAACCGCGCCAGCTACGGGCGCGGGTGATGCGTTGTGAAAAAAGCATGAGAGAAAGTAAACGTTAGGGAATAAATGCTTGAGTGAAGGGTGGGTCCAACGATTCAAACCACTATGGTCGAAGTTTGGGCCCACAAAGTGCGAAATTTCAGCTCCAAATGCACCTATCAACCTTCATTGTTTTGTTCGATTCCTTGAAAATTGTCGTTCTCGGTGCTGGGCGGGTGGCTGGGCAACTCGTGCCAGCCCTGATCGGGGCCGGGCACCAGGTACAGGCCGTATGGAGCCGTACGCTCGCTTCGGCGCAGCCGCTGGCGGCTGCCGCAGGAGCTGTAGCGCTCAGCGGCGCCGCTCCGGATCTGACGCGGCACCCTGCCGACCTGTACCTGCTGGCCGTGCCCGACGATGCCGCTGCAACCGTGCTGACGGCGGCACGCTGGCCCACCGGCGCCTTGGTTGCGCACACCTCCGGGACCTTGCCGCTGGCGTTGTTTGAGAAGCAGCCGGCAGTGCGGGGCGGCGTGTTTTATCCGGTTCAGACGTTCAGTCCCGGCCGGGCCATTGACTGGCGCACCGTGCCATTCTGCCTGGAAGCTACATCCGCGGCCGATGATGCGCTGCTGGGTATGTTAGCCCATTCTCTCAGCGAGCGGGTGTTGCGCGTAAGTACTGCCGAACGGCGTCAGCTACACATAGCGGCGGTGTTTGCCTGCAACTTCACCAATCACCTACTTGGCATTGCAGATCAGCTGCTGACCGAGGCCGGGTTGCCCGCCGATCTGCTCACACCACTCATCCGTGAAACTGTAGACAAAGCCCTGCTCAACGCCCCGTTTGCGGTACAAACCGGTCCGGCCGTCCGCCATGACACTTCTACTATCAATGCCCACGTAGCAGCATTGGTGGCGCATCCTGCTTGGCAAGAGCTTTACGCTCGCCTCACCACCAGCATTCAGGATGTGGCCGGTCCGACCCGTTAAGACCAAACATATAGGGGAGTTCGGGCGTTAGGGAAAGGCTGCGTACCTTTGCGGCCGCATTTGTATAAGCTTACTCCCGTGAAAGCCGTCAATATCACCTTCAAGTTTTCGGATGGGCAGCCCGAGCAAACCCACGTGGCTGCCGAGGGCGAGTCCGTGCTCGATGTGGCGCTGAACAACGGCATTCACCTGCAGCATAATTGCGGCGGCGTCTGCGGCTGCAGCACCTGTCACGTGTACGTCTTGCAGGGCGGCGACGAACTGCCCGAAATCAGCGATAAGGAAGAAGACTTTATCGACCGCGCCGTCAATCCGCGCCTTAACTCCCGCCTCGCCTGCCAATGCGTGGTGCAAAACAGCGCCGAAAACCTCGTTATTGAGGTGCCGCCGCAGGACTTCCTAGGCCACTAGTTTCACAGGTGACAGGTAAGGCGTGATAGGGAACAAGTTTTCTTGTTGCTAGCACCAATCTCCTGTCACGTGTTACCTGTCACTTCATCACCTCCGAACAACATGACTCACTTTGAGCCACCCATGCAATGGCAGGATTACGAAGACATTGCCATGGCCCTGTACGAGAAGTTTGGCGACGACTTTACCGAAGCCAAAATCTACCGCGTCCGCTTCACCGATCTGCTGGATTGGGTGCTGAGCCTGCCTAACTTCGAGGGCACCCGCGAACAAGCCAATGAAGGCCACCTGGAGCAAATTCAGGCGAAGTGGGTGTACGAGTGGCGCGACAACCAGAAATAATAGCCCATAGCACTAAGCTGATGCGGTTACGGGCCGAATGTGTGCCCCGTAGCCGCATCAGCTGTTTTTAGCCGTCTGTCATTTATAAAGTATGATTGATTTCTCAGCCATCGAAGCTTTCGTGTTTGATGTGGATGGGGTGCTTACCGATGGCACGCTGCTGGCAATGAGTACAGGCGAGCAGGCCCGTACCTTTCACATCCGCGACGGGTATGCCATCCGGCACGCGTTGCGGCAGGGCTATCGGGTGGTCATCATTTCAGGGCGGGAGGAAGAAGGTGTCCGCCGCCGCTTGGAGTCCCTCGATGTGACGGAAATTTACCTCGGCGTCGACGACAAACTCAAGGTCTTCGGGGCCTGCGGACTGGACCCGGCCCGGGTGGTGTACATGGGCGACGACATGCCCGACCTAGAAGTAATGCGCCGCTGCGCCGTGGCTGCCTGCCCTGCCGACGCCGCCACTGATGTGGCCGCCATCAGCCACTACGTAGCCAAACTATCTGGGGGACACGGTGCTGCGCGCGAACTGATCGAAACCGTAATGAAAACGCAGGGAAAATGGTAAACCCTGCGACGTCACAATTCCTTCACATTGGGCAGTAAGAGTGAACGTTGCAAGTGTGAGATATTCCAATACATTTACCGGAACATTTTTTCACCCATTCCCTCTTTAGCGTACCAATGAAAACAGGAACCGTCAAATTCTTTAATGAGTCGAAGGGCTACGGCTTCATTACGGAAGATGCCACCAAAGAAGATTTCTTTGTGCACATTACCGGCCTGAACGGGCTAGCTATCCAGCAGCATGACCGCGTGGAATTCGAGACGCGTGAGGGCCGCAAAGGCATTAATGCAGTTAACGTTAAGAAAGTGTAATACCGCTACGCTGCTTCTTAAATTGCATGTCAGAAGCCCCTTTCGCCCCGCGAAAGGGGCTTCTTTTTAGACCGCAGACGCGCACTGCCTCGCTTCGGTGGTAGCTTTGTATACGGGCGCAGCCGCTGGGTGCTGTGCAGGTTCACTGTTATGCCGACATCCGTTAGAGCTTCCGCATTGGGTGTAGACCGTTGGCGCCACTTGGCGCGCTTGGTGCGCTTGCCCAATTTGCTCATTATGGTGCTGTGCATGAGCCTGACGCAGGCTTGTCTGTTGGCCCCCGACGAGCCCTTGGCCGCCCTGCTCGAAGAACGGTTTATGCTGCTGGTGCTGGCTACTCTGTGCGTAGCGGCCGGCGGCTACGTCATCAACGATTATTACGACGTTAAAATCGACTCTATCAATCGCCCGGGGCAGTTGGTAGTGGGTCACACAGTAGCCCGCCGTACGGCCATGCTGGCGCACCTGGTGCTTACGTTTGAAGGCGTAATGGTGGCAGGAGCCATCAGCCACATCGTGGGGCTGGTCACGGTGGGAGCAGCACTGCTGCTGTGGGGTTATTCGGCTCGGTTCAAGCGCCTGCCACTGGTGGGCAACTTAAGTATTGGATTGCTGACGGCCGCTTTGGTGTTGCTGCCCGAGTTGCTACTGCGCACTGGCCACACAGCCGTGTGGGCCTACGCGCTAGCGGCCTTCCTGCTGACGGTGGTGCGCGAAATCATCAAAGACATCGAGGATATGCGCGGTGATGCGGAACACGACTGCCGAACGTTGCCGATTGTAGTGGGTGTGGCCCGCAGCAAGTGGGTAGCAGGCTTGTTTTTGCTAAGTTTGGGCTGGTTGGTGGCGGCTGCGGTGGGCGCGGGCTTCCAGCAGGGCCACTGGCGGCTGGCGCTGTGGCTGCTGGGCGCGGTGCTAGGCCCCATGCTAATGCTGGGCGCACAGCTGTTGCGCGCCGACCGACGCCGGGACTTTGCCCGGCTAAGTACCTTCTGCAAATTGGCAATGCTAGCCGGGGTACTTTCAATGCTGGTAATCGGGCGTTGATTTGCTATTCAAAGAGCTTATTAGATTCTTTTTTTAAGCTGCAGTCGGACATTTTTGGTGTCGATAAAGATGGGATTATCGCTGCCAAAGCGAAACATTATCAGGTATATACAATTAGGGCTAGGTAAGCCTGGTTTCGGACAAGCTATTTTCTGCTTGAGCCGTATAAGCATCTACCTAATTCCTCGCCTCCCAATCCGCTATGCGCCCTTATTACTTGCTGTTGCTTCTGGTCTTAGTTGGCCAGGTTGCCCAAGCTCAAACTGGTGATACTCCTTCAGCCCCGGCTGCCGATCGGGCATTGCTTCCTGAAGCACCTCAAGCGAAAAACCCGGATGATAAACCGCGCTTTGTACCTGCACCGGTTATTTTTTATGAGCCCGAAACAGGTATAGCCGCCGGGGCTACCTTCCTGCCCACCTGGCGCCACGGCCGCGATACTACCGTGCGCAAGTCCAACGGCCGGCTGGGCGGCTGGTACTCGCAGAAGAAGCAGCTGAACCTGCAGCTCTCGCATACCATTTTTACCCGGCGGGAAAACTACCTCATCAGCGGCGACATCCTGTTCTTCGATTACCCGATTTTCTTTTACGGTATCGGCAACAACACCAAGAAGAGCGACGAGGCGCAGATTGCCTACAAAGTGCTGATTGTACAGCAGCGGGGCCTCCGGCGCATTCGGCCAGGCTGGTTTGCCGGGGCCACATACCGGCTCACCGATCTGCGCGGCATTACGGCAGAGCCGTTCATCAAGGGCACTGATCAGCCGAATTTACTGCTGGCACTACCGGAGCGGGAGCGGCAGCCCACGTTTGTCTCAGGCTTTGGCCCCGCAGTAATACACGATACCCGCGACAACATCCTGAGCACCTTCACCGGCAATTACTTGGACGTGCAGGCGCTCTTCAACGGCAAAGGACTCGGCAGCGACTACACCTTCACGCGTTACTCGCTCGATGCGCGCCACTTCCAGCCTTTGTTTGGCTCCACGCGCACGATCTGGGCTTCGCAGGTACTGGGGCAGTTTAACACGGGCTCGGTGCCCTTTCGGGAGTTGCCTTTCCTAGGTGGTATCACCCTGCTACGCGGTATTTACGAAGGCCGCTTCCGCGACCGGCAGCTGATAGCAGCCCAGACGGAAGTGCGCCGACACCTGTTCTGGCGCATCAACGGGGCCGTGTTTATGGGAGCGGGCCAAGTAGCCCCAGCCCTGGGAGACTTCCGTCCCGATGAGTTCAACCTGGCCGGCGGCGTGGGCGTACGTTTTCAGTTTAACCGCCGCGACCGAATCAACATTCGGTTTGATTACGGCGTGGGCTCCGGCAATAGCCGCGGCTTGTACTTCGGCGTGAACGAGGCTTTCTAAAGAATTACTGCAATGCAGCCTCAGCGCGAAGTCTGAGCATGCATTATCGACGTACATTTAGCAACGGTCCGTGGTGGGCCGTTGCTATTTTATGTCGATGCGTAGCCGCATTCTACTTCTTGCGCTCAGTTTCCTGAGCGCCGCGCCCTTGGCGCAAGCCCAAACATTGCCCCCAACCGACGCAGCCAATCAGCCATCGACCCTGCCCGATAAGCCTGCTCGTAAAAACCGCCGGGTAAAAGTAGCGGCGCTGCCCATTGTGTTTTCGCAGCCCGAGACGGGCATAGCCTATGGTGCCGCCGTATTGCCGGTCTGGCGTTTTGGCTCCGATACCGCCACGCGCAGTTCCAATGCCCGTTTGCTGGGGTATCGCACGCAGAAGAAGCAGTCCAGCGCCTCGCTCACGTACAACTTGTTTACGCCCGGCGAGCGGTGGATTCTCAACGGCGAAGCGTTTTACTTCAACTTCCCTATCTACTACTACGGCGTCGGGAACGATACGCGCAAAGCCGAGAAAAGCGACATCTCGTACAAGGTAGTCATCGTGACGCAGCGGGTGCTTAAAAAAGTTCGCCCACACGTATTTGCCGGCTTGAGCTACCGCTTTACCAACCTGTACAGCGTGCGCATCGACGACCCGTTGACCGACGATGGGCGCAAACCCAACCTATTATTGGAGCGCGACGCCCGGGAACTTCAAACAACGATTGCCTCCGGGCTGGGTCCTACTTTCCTCTACGATAGCCGCGACAACGTGCTAAGCACCTGGCGAGGTAGTTATTTGGAAACCAGTGCCCTGCTGATGGGCCGTTACCTCGGCAGCGACTACCAGTTTACGCGCCTGCTCATCGATGCCCGTCACTTCCGGCCCCTTTTCAAGGACAATCCTAAAACCATCATTGCCGGGCAAGTGCAGGGACAGTTTCACTCGGGGCGCGTACCGTTTCGCGAGCTGGCCAACTTGGGCGGCGAGCGGATGTTGCGCGGCATTTACGAAGGCCGCTTCCGCGACCGACAAATGGTGGCAGCCCAGGTGGAGCTTCGCCAACAACTGTTCTGGCGCATCGGCGGGGTGGTATTTGGAGCTGCCGGGCAAGTGCGTGACCAGCTGGGCGACTTCCGGCCCACCGATTTCAACGTGGCGGCTGGGGCCGGCCTGCGCATAGCTGTGAACCGGCAGGACCGCCTGGGTATCCGCATCGACTACGCCGTTGGCTCCGGACAGTCCAGCGGATTGTATTTCGCCTTTAACGAGGCATTTTAACAGAGGCGGCCAACAGCAAACGAACCGTTAAAATTCAACGCCAGCCCGGAGGAAATAGCTTTGGTAAGTGGGCGAGAAGCGAGTGTAGCTCTGGTGCTGAGCGCTGCCCGCGTCGGCGCCAAGTTCCAGCAAGGGCTGCCAGCGGCCGTTGCCCAACTTCGGCTTGATGCCCGTGGTGGCAAAAAAACCAAGGGTACCTACTGATTTGTCAAACAAAGAGCTACGCGTACCCTTGGTCAGCTTGATTGTGGGTACGAAAGGGGAGGCCGGATCAATTACCGACTCCACAGCGTCGTAGCGGCTGATGTGGCTATACACGACGCCAGGCGCACTACCCGCCGTGATAAACCAGCCCAGTTTTGAAGGCATAGTTAGTTGTAGCCACACGAGCAGCTGCACGGTGCGGATTTTAATGTCTGCTTGCAGGGGCAGCTGGGTGCCTGCATTCGCGTAACCCGCCGGTACCACGTAGGTATTGGGAGAGGCGTGTTGGGACTGATACTCGACGTGCTGGAAGCCCGCACCTAACGATAAGGCGCGGCGGCCACTCACCCGGACAAATACGCCAGCCGTTGAGCCGATGCCGCGCTGTAGATATTGTTGGGACAGATAAGGGTGGTTTTTGTAAAATACCTGGCTCCGGGAAGCCCCGGCCCGTAGGCTAATCGATACCCGGGCCCGAGCCTCGGCCTGGTTTTGGGCTGAGAGCACCGCCGCCGGTTCAGTGGTTTTACAGCCGCTGTATGTCAAAGCCAGCTTGATCAGACTAGCTTCCTCAAACCGAGTGTGGCGTACCTGTTCCTGCGCCGTTGGGCAGTCGTTGAATACTGCCTGCAGCATCGGGCGGAAATTGATTTGCTGCAGGGCCAACAAGCCACTCGCCGGCGTTTCCAGGTAGTAAAAAGCGGTTTCGTACCGGATGTAATTCATCGCGTTGGCGTCGTTGGGCCGCACGTTATAATCCAGCCGGTAGAGGCGGGCGGCCCCGGTAGTCAACTGCTGCAGAAACACCGCCGTCGAGTCCTTGGGTCCTGGATTGGTCTGCGGATGGATTACCAGCTTCCGGCGTTCGAAACGACGGCCGCCAACCCAGCCAAAGCCGCGTAGGTCTTTCGGGAAATACTCAGTGCTTTGGGCATCGGCCGTGCGGAAGCGCAGACCGTTTTCGGTGGGAAAGCGCCCCATTTCTATCGTGCCTCGAAGCGTGTCGTTGGCATTGGTAACGATATAGGCCGACTGGGGTACATCACCGGATTGGGCCAGGATCGGCTGGGCGGTAGCGGCTAGTAAGCCTGCAGCAGCTAAAAATATGTGGATTCGCATTGAGCTGAAAACTGGAAGAGGGGCGGGCTATGAAGCCCACTCATCGATTAAAAAGCCTAATTATCGATTGGTACAGCCGGTAAAATTAAATAATGTGGCGGGTAAAGTGCGTTATAAGGCGTAGCATCAGTGGCGTAACAATTCAGTAATGCTGCTGGGTTGAGCGACCCGTCAGCAGGGGCTACCTTCGCCTCGCGTTTCACTTCAATTTCTGCTTGCCATGACCTCGTTGCCGTCGTCCGCCGTTTCGGAATCCGTAGCTGCCGCTGAGCTGCTGCCCATCCGTGCCGCTCTGGTTTCCGTGTACTACAAAGACCGGCTGGAACCGTTGGTGCGCCTGCTGCACCAGCACGGCGTGAAGCTGTACTCTACCGGCGGCACCCAGCAGTTCATCGAGGGCTTGGGCGCCGAGGTAACGGCAGTAGAGTCGCTGACGGGCTTTCCGGCCGTGTTCGGTGGCCGCGTCAAGACGCTGCACCCAAAGGTGTTCGGCGGCATCCTGCACCGCCGCCACGAAGCCAGCGACCTGCAAGAAGCCGAGCAGCACCAAATTCCGCCCATCGACCTGGTTATTGTGGATCTATACCCGTTTGAGGAAACGGTGTCCAGCGGCGCAGCAGAAACCGACGTGATTGAGAAAATCGACATCGGCGGCATCTCGCTGCTGCGTGCCGCTGCCAAAAACTTCCGCGACGTGCTGGTGGTCAGTTCCCGCGACCAGTACCAAGCCGTAACCGAATTACTGACCGCGCAGAACGGCGGCACCTCGCTGGAGCAGCGCCGCCACTACGCGGCTGCGGCCTTCAACCAGACCTCGCACTACGACACCCAGATTTTCAACTACATGGCCCAAGGCACTGAGCTGGCCGGTAGCAGCCTGAAAATCAGCGAAGGCCCGGCCACGCCGCTGCGCTACGGCGAAAATCCGCACCAGCAGGGGACGTTCTACGGCGACCTGTCGGCCCTGTTTGACCAGCTCCACGGCAAGCAGCTCAGCTACAACAACCTCGTGGACGTGGACGCGGCCGTACTGCTGATGCAGGAGTTTCAGGAAGGCCAGCCGGCCTGCGCCATTCTCAAGCACACCAACGCCTGTGGCGTCGCCCAAGCTGCCACGCTCCAGCAGGCTTACCTAAACGCTTTGGCTTGCGACCCAGTGTCGGCTTTCGGCGGCGTGATTATCGTCAATCAGGCAGTCGATGCCGCCACGGCTGAGGAGCTGAACAAGCTGTTCTTCGAGGTGCTCATCGCCCCGGGCTTTGCCGCTGATGCCTTGCCCACCTTACAAAGCAAGAAGAACCGTATCCTGCTGCTGCAGAAGCCAGTGTCCTTCCCGCAAAAGCAAATCAAGACCCTGCTCAACGGTGTGATTGAGCAGGATTTCGACCGCGTGGTAGAGGGCCGCAACGAGTTCCGCGCCGTCACGGAAACGGCCCCGACGGCGGAGGAAGTAGAAGCGCTGGAGTTTGCCCTGAAAGTGTGCAAGCACACCAAGAGCAACACCATCGTGCTAGCCAAGGCCGGGCAACTGCTGGCCTCGGGTGTGGGCCAGACCTCGCGCGTGGATGCGCTGAAGCAGGCCATCGAGAAAGCCCGCTCGTTTGGCTTCGATCTGCAGGGCGCCGTAATGGCTTCGGATGCGTTCTTCCCCTTCCCGGATTGCGTCGACATTGCGGGGGCAGCCGGCATTCGCGCCGTGGTACAGCCCGGCGGCTCCATCAAAGACCAAGACAGCATCGACGCCTGCAACCGCTTGGGCATGGCCATGGTGCTCACCGGCGTGCGGCATTTTAAGCACTAGGCTAGTAAGTACTTACTAGAAAAAACACCCGGCTGGGGAATACCAGCCGGGTGTTTTGCGTTTAGGGGCCCAATCGGCTGGCTGCCTTTACCTGAATAGGTTGGGCTTCGCAGAAGGTTGCTTACCTTTGCCCACCTTTTTGTAGGCGCCCAACCCGCGCTTTTCCTTTCAATTGCCGCTACTCAATGGGATTTTTTAACTTCCTCACCAGCGACATCGCCATTGACCTGGGCACGGCCAATACGCTTATCATTCACAACGATAAGATTGTGGTAGATGAGCCGAGCATCATCGCGAAGGACCGTACGACCAATAAAGTAATTGCCGTGGGCCGGCAAGCGCAGCAAATGCACGAAAAGACCCACGACAACATCAAAACCATTCGTCCGCTGAAGGACGGCGTCATTGCCGACTTCCACGCCGCCGAGGAAATGATCAAGGGGCTGATTCGCATGATTGACACGCGCAACCGCTTGTTTCAGCCCTCGCACCGCATGGTTATCTGCATTCCTTCGGGCATCACGGAAGTGGAGAAGCGCGCCGTGCGCGACTCCGCTGAGCACGCCGGGGCCAAGGAAGTGTGGATGATTCAGGAGCCCATGGCCGCCGCCATTGGCATCGGTATCGATGTGGAGCAGCCCGTCGGGTCGATGATTATCGACATCGGGGGTGGTACCACCGAAATTGCGGTAATCGCCCTGTCGGGTATCGTGTGCGACCAGTCCATCAAGACGGCTGGTGACGTATTCAACCAGGATATTCTTGACTACATGCGCCGCCAGCACAACCTGCTGATCGGGGAGCGTTCGGCCGAGAAAATCAAGATCGAAGTAGGCGCTGCCCTCACCGAACTCGACGTGACCCCGCCCGACCACGAAGTGCGCGGCCGCGACCTGATGACCGGTATTCCGAAAGTTATCAAGGTAACGTCGGCAGAAATTGCCATTGCCCTGGATAAGTCCGTCGCCAAAATCGAGGAGGCGGTACTGAAGGCGCTGGAAATTGCACCGCCTGAACTATCAGCCGACATCTACGACAACGGGATTCACCTCACTGGTGGTGGGGCTCTGCTGCGGGGGCTGGATAAGCGTCTGGCCGTGAAGACCAAGCTGGCCATTCACGTCGCCGAAGACCCGCTCCGCGCCGTAGTGCGTGGCACCGGCGCCGCCATCAAAAATATCACCGGCTTCCGCAGCGTCCTGCTTACTTAGAAGCGAGACGATGAGACATGAGAAGTGAGATGGATGACTGCTCTTACAGAGCTGAGTCGCCTGTCTCACTTCTCATGTCTCGTTTTCTCATGTCTCTCCGCTCATGCGCAATTTGCTCTCTTTCCTCTTCCGCTACCGGGGCATCCTGGTATTCGTGTTGCTGGAAATCGTGAGCATGATTTTGCTGATTCGCAACAGCGCGTACCAGCGGGCTGCCTTTTTCAACTCTTCCAATGCCTACGTGGGCCGGGTGCTGGAAGTGCGCACGCAGATCTACGACTACTTCCGGCTGGTGGACGTGAATAAGGCCCTGGTGACCGAAAATGCTCAGCTACGCCAGCAGCTCTATCGCTCCGAGCTGGCAGATCGGCTGCCCGACAGCCTGGCCATGCCCGGCGACACCACCGGCACCCGGCTGCGCCCCGATACCCTGATGCTGGGCTTGCAACCGGTGCTCACGCGCAGCCGGGAGTACCCACTCATCCCGGCGCGCATCATCAACCAGACCTTGCGTCGCGTGGATAACTACCTGACACTGAACGTGGGCACCAACCAAGGTGTGCAGCCCGGTATGGGCGTACTTACAGCAGAAGGGGTAGTGGGGCGGGTGCGTCAGGTAAGCGAGCATTATGCCACGGTCACCTCAGTGCTGCATTCCAAAACCAATCTGTCGGCCCGGCTGCAGCGCGACGGTACCTTCGGCACTATCAAATGGCTGGGGGAAGACCCTACGCACGCGTTGCTGGATTACATTCCACGCCAAAATAAGCTACTACGCGGCGACACAGTGGTTACCTCGGGCTACAACGCGGTGTTCCCGACGGGCGTCATGATCGGGACGGTAGACTCCTTTGTGAAGGAGCCGGATAAAAACTTCTGGACGGTGCGGGTAAAGCTGGCCGTGGATTTCTCCAAGCTTACTTACGTGTACGTGGTAGGACCGCAACCGCGGACGGCTGAGCGCGACACGCTGGAAATTCGCTCGGGCTTGCGCACGCCGATCCAGGGCGAGGAAGGAGGGACGCTCTGATGGGTACCGTAGCTCACTTGCTGCTGCACTTGCTGCGCTTCGGCGTCTATGCGCTGGTGCACGTGCTCTTGATTAGCCGCTTGTCGCTGTTTGATGTAGGCTGGTGTTTTTTTTACCTGGGTTTCCTGCTGTTTCTGCCCATCGCCACGCCCATAGTGCCCTTGCTGCTGATCAGCTTTGTGATGGGATTCACTATGGACCTGTTTTACGACACGGGCGGTGTGCATGCGGCAGCGGCTGTACTACTCGCCTATCTGCGCCCCTGGGTGCTAAAGCTGCTTACCCCGCGTGACGGCTACGATGCGCAAGACTCCGTGAACCTGCACCAAATGGGTTGGCAATGGTTTATGGTCTACTTGGTTTTGTTGGTCAGCATTCACCACTTTGTCTTCTTTTTCCTAGAGCTGGGCAGTTTTTCGGCCGTGGGGCTGACCCTGCTTAAAGTCTTGGCCAGCACCCTGTTTACGGGCATCACCATGCTCATCTTGCAGCTGATCCTGTTCCCGGCGCGGCGGCGGCGCTGAACGGGAGCCCGCGGTTGTATGTTCATAATTGTCAGTGGTCAGAATTCGGCCGCGATGAGTAGCCACGGCTTCTAACTGACAACTTCATGCAGTACCTTTGCTGGCTGATTGCATTCCAGGCAGTCACCTCACCTTCAGTTTGTAACGCATCTTGCAGTACTTAGAAGGCCGCAAATTTGTCGTGCAGGGCATTTTCCTGACAGTGGCGTTGGTGTTTGCGGTGCGGCTCTTCCAAATTCAGGTGCTCGACGGCAGCTACAAGCTGGCCGCCGATAGAAACACGCTGCAACGCATCGTGCAGACGCCGTACCGCGGGCTGATATATGACCGCAACGGGCAGGTGCTGGTGCAGAACACGCCGGTTTACGACCTGATGGTGATACCGCGCGAAGTCAAAAACCTGGACACGTTGCGCTTCAGCGAGTTGCTGCAAATGCCTTTGGAGGAAGTGCGCACTGGGCTGAAAGCAGCTAAGATATATTCCCGCTCGAAGGCTTCGCCGCTGGTGCAGAACCTTTCCACGCCCGAGCTGGCAGTCATTCAGGACAACCTGGTAGACTTTCCCGGCTTTAGCATCAAAGCGCGCATGGCTCGCTCGTATCGCACCGAGAACATGGCCCACGCGTTGGGCTACGTCGGGCCGATTTCGCCGGTGATGCTGGAGAAACCTAAGTATGCCAAGTACATAGCCGGTGACTTTCTTGGTATCAGCGGGCTGGAAGCCTTTTATGAGAAAGAGCTGATGGGCCGCCGCGGCGTGCAATACCGCATGGTGAACGTGCGCGGCGTGGAGAAGGGCGCCTTCCGCGACGGCGAGTTTGACACGCTTTCGGTGGCGGGCCAGGACCTACACCTCAGCATCGACTCCGAACTCCAGAAGTACGGCGAGTTTTTGATGCAAGGCAAGCGTGGTTCCATCGTGGCGCTGGACCCCAAAACCGGTGAAATCCTGGCTTTCGTTTCGGGGCCGACGTTTGAGCCGGCCCGGCTGACCGGCAAGGGACTGGGCAACCGATACATGGAACTGCTGCGCGATGAGTCCCGGCCGCTCTTCAACCGCCCGCTGGCGGCTACTTACCCGCCCGGTTCGGTTTTTAAGCTCGTCAACGAAGCCATTGCCCTGCAAGATGGGGTAGTGACGCCGAACACCGGCTTTCCTTGCAACCAGCGCCTGGTGCGGTGCACTCACCGGCACGAGTACCCCAGCAACTCGCGCATTGCCATCAAGCAGAGCTGCAACCCGTATTTCTACCAGGTAATGTTTGCGACGGTGCGGCGCGGCCGCTCCAGAAACAAGTTCGAAGACGTGGCCCTGGGCTTAACTGACTGGCGCAAGCACGTGGTTTCCTTTGGCTTGGCTCAACACCTGGGGGTAGACCTGCCGGGCGAACGAATGGGCCTTATTCCGTCGCCCAATTTTTACGACAAGCGCTACGGGAAGAAACGCTGGAGTTACAAAACCATCTATTCGTTAAGCATTGGGCAGGGCGAAATCGGCATTACGGGCCTGCAAATGGCCAACATTATGGCCATCTTCGCTAACCGGGGGTGGTACTATCCGCCGCATTTCGTGCGTGGCATCGGCAACGGCGGGCCGCGGCCGGAGTTTCAAGAAAAGCATTACACATCGGTGGCGCCGCGGCACTTCGAATCCATCATTCCGGGAATGGTGGCCGTGGTACACGAGCGAGGCGGTACCGGCAACAACGCCGACCTTTCCGACGTGGGTATTTGGGTAGCCGGCAAAACCGGTACCGTACAAAACGCCCACGGCCCCGACCACGCCACCTTTGCGGCCTTTGCTCCGGCTGAAGACCCCAAAATCGCAATTGCTGTCTTCATCGAAAATGCTGGCTTCGGCGGCACATCCGCTGCACCCCTGGCAGCGCTGATGATGGAAAAATACCTCAAGGGCAAAATCGCGCCGTGGCGTCACCGCTGGGAAGAGTGGCTTCCGGGCAGCGCCGACCGCTTCATTACCCGCAGCAAACATTGAGTTGGGGAGCAGCTCCAACGTTTTACATCCATTCGCCTGACCATCAAGTGAATCAAGTTCGCTACAGCCGCAGCATCGATTGGGTCACGCTGGTCATCTACTTGACCATGGTGGGCCTGGGCCTGCTCAACGTGTACGCCGCTTCCTACTCGGCCGACGTGCCCTTTTCGCGCGTGTTCACGGCTGATTGGAGCGGGCTGATGGCCTTCAACTGGTTTAAGCAACTGGTCTGGATCGGGGCTTCCGTCATCCTGATTGTGGTGCTGATTGTCATCGACCACAAAGCCTACGATACTTTCGCCTACGTCTTTTACGGCGGCATGATTGCACTGCTGCTCGTAACGTTGGTTATTGCCAGACCCATTGCCGGTTCCCGCTCGTGGCTGGAACTGGGCCCGGTACGGCTGCAGCCGGCCGAGTTTGCCAAGTTCACCACCGCACTGGCCGTGTCGCGCTTTATGGCGGGCATCAACCTGCGGCAGCAGAACTTTCGGCAGCAAATGGTGCTGGCCGGCCTTACGCTGCTGCCGCCGCTGCTCATCATTGCTTCCAATGAAACCGGGCAGGCGCTGGTGTTCGGAGCCTTCCTGTTGGCTTATTTTCGTGAAGGTATGTCGCCGCTGATTCTGTTGGTGCTGGCCGCTGCCGGGCTCGTGCTGATCCTGTCGCTGCTGGTTCCCAAACTCTGGCTAATGGGACTCTTTACCCTGGTGCTGGTGCTGGTGTTTGCGTTCAACTCGCGGATAATGCGCCACCACCTGCCCTTGGCGCTGTCGACGTACGCAGTAGTCATCGGCATGGTATTCGGCGTCGACTTCTTCTACAACAACGTGCTGCAGTCGCACCAGCGCAAGCGCATTGAGGTGCTGCTGAACCCTTCAGCCGACCCGTTGGGCTTCGGCTGGAACGTGACGCAGTCCAAGATTGCCATCGGCTCGGGCGGCTTTCTGGGCAAAGGCTTCTTGGAAGGCACCCAAACGCGCTTTGACTTCGTGCCCGAGCAAAGTACTGACTTTATCTTCTGTACAGTGGGAGAGGAGTGGGGCTGGATGGGCACCATGACGGTAGTGGTACTCTTTATGGCTCTGCTGGTCCGGGTCATCTACGTGGCGGAACGCCAGAAATCGGTGTTTGGCCGCACCTACGGCTACTGCGTGGCCAGCATTTTCTTTTTCCACTTCTGCGTCAACATCGGCATGACCATCGGGCTGGCGCCGGTGGTAGGCATTCCGCTACCGTTTTTTAGCTACGGCGGCTCTTCGCTCTGGTCGTTTACTATCCTGCTGTTCATTCTGCTGGCCATCGATGCCTACCGAAAGCAGGACTTGGTGCGCTAACGGCGGCAGGCAACCCTTACAATACGGGCAGTATCTGACGGGCTGAAGCTCTTGCCCGCTACTGCTATGAAAACTTACTTCTTATCCTCCGCGATGAGCCGCACCGGTGCGGTAACTGGCTGCTTGGCCTGCGGCTGCTACTTTGGGGCACACATGCTGCCACTGCCCCATTCACTGACTACGCTGCTGGGGTTGGCATTTGGACCCTTGCTAATGGTGGCTTTTCTGGGCCTGTACGATTACCTCGGAGCAAAGCAGCCGATTCCAGCCCTGCGCATCGCCTATGTGTTTGGCATCGTGGCGGGTGCGCTCGTTACAGCTTTCCTGATCATTCAGCTCACCAGTAGCGCGTGGTACACAATGGCTTCGGGTACTGCAACCACTGCCGAAGCCCGAGAAACGGTGGGACTTGTCTACCTCGGCATCGGCCGGCTACAGCTGGCACTGGATGTCGCCTGCAATCTGTTCATGACTGTGTCGGTACTGCTGCTGGGGCTCGGGACGTTTCAGCATCCGTCGTTTGGGCGCCTGCTAGGTATAGCTGGAATGCTCAGCGGCACGTTCCTGCTGATGCTGACCCTGAGCACGTTTCTGCTGCCGCCGGCTGGATCGGGTCCCTTCGACGTTCGCTCACTGGTAGGCGCGTGGCTGCTGGTAGTATTTGTCCGGTTGAGCTGGCTGGTATTTGGCCGACAGGGCAAGCTGCTCGCATTCCAGTAGCTAGTCGGCATGAAATCCGCCGAAAACATGGAGGCTTCCTTCCTAACTTGCCGGGCATGTGCACGCTGCAGCCTCGCAAACTATTCATTTCTTACGGCCTTGGTGGCCAGGTCTGTCGGTCCTAATGCCAGCTGCTCATCGTATTCTCTTGGTGTTGCTGGCACTCATCAGCGTGCTGGCTACGGCGTTGGCTGCCGAGCACGGCTTTTTCTGGGACGCCGTGCTTCAGGCCTCGCGCTACGCCCAATGGTATTACCAGACGGGCTTTCAGCGTCTGCTCGTGCCCGAGGCCTACGATGCGGGTCATCCGCCGTTGTTTGGTGTTGCGCTGGCGGCAGCTTGGCACTTGGCTGGCCAAACGCTGGCTGTCAGTCATTGGGCTATGCTGCCGCTGGTGCTCGGGGTGTTGTGGCAGCTTTACCGCCTGGCACGGCGTTTACTGCCGACTGCCTGGGTAGTGCCAGCGCTGCTGCTGCTGTGGCTTGATCCAACTTGGCTGGCCCAAAGCACCTTGGTGTCGCCTGACGTCGCCCTGTTGTTTTGCTACCTGCTGATTTTGAACGGCCTGCTATACCGGCGTCGGCTACAGATTGTGGCGGGTAGTGTGCCGCTGGTGCTGCTTAGCTCCCGCGGCACGCTGCTGCTGATGGCATTGGTGCTGACGGAAATGCTGCTGCATGCCCCGGCTTGGTGGCGGCTCCGCACGCGCCCGCAGGCTGCTTGGCAGATGGCGGTTAGGCGTCTGCTGCCGCTGCTCCCGGCTGCGTTGCTAGCAGCGGCCTGGCTCGCAGTGCACTATGCCCTCACCGGTTGGGTAGGCTACCACGCCAACTCTTCCTGGGCTCCCAATACCACGCCGGTGGGCTTCACAGGCATCCTGCGCAATGCTGTGCTTATCTCCTGGCGCCTGCTCGATCATGGCCGCATCATGTTATGGCTGACGGCTGCAGTGCTACTGGTCTGGCAGTGGCGGCGCGGCTTCCGGCCCGATGCTGCCTCGTGGCGCCTGCTGGCTATCTGGCTGCCGCCGGTGCTGGTTATCAGCGGTACCATGCTGTGGTACGCCAATCCCATCGGTCACCGCTACTACTTAGTCAGCTACTTTCCGCTGACGCTGCTGGTGGTATACCTGCTTAGCCGCTGGCGCCACAGACCGGCGGGAGCCCCCGGGGTGCTTACCCTAGGGTTGGGCCTAGCGCTGCTCAGCGGCCACTGGTGGGTGTACCCCGACCGCATTGCCAACGGCTGGGACGCTTCTCTGGCTCATTGGCCTTATTTCGACCTGCGTCACCGCATGTTGCAACAGCTCGACGCCCGGCACATTCCGCTGGACAGCGTCGGCAGCAGCTTTCCCAACGCGTATCCCCTGCACGATACCGACCTTACCGAGGAACCGCGGCGGTTTGCCCCTTTAAATTTAAGTCGCAACCAATACGTGCTGCAGTCCAACGTGATGAATCTTGACGACGCCACGCTTGATTCCTTAGCGCAACATTGGCGGGTGATACACGAGGAACGCGCTGGTCGGGTGTATTTCCGCCTGTATCAGCGCTGAGCCTGATTTAAACGCAAAAGCCCGGCAGGTCATCCTGCCGGGCTTTTATCTAAATACGAAGCTCAACTTAAGCAAACTTACGCTCGATAAGCCGGAGCAACTTGTTTACGTGTTCCTCCTTGCGCGTCCACTGGTAGCGTTGGGCCAGGTTCTCGCTCACGTAGCTGCGGGCCGCATCGGCAGTAGGCAGTGAATCCAGGTGCTCGATGGCCGCGTGATATTCCATGTTTTCGCCGTTGAACAGCTCATTGATAAAGCTGAACCGCTGGTTGATGGAAATAGCCCCGCGCAACGACTCAATCTTGGGCTGTGCCTCCGCAATGGTGTTGGTGGCTGGCTTGGTACCTAGCTTCTCGTTAAGCGCCACGGGGCGGTTGCTAGCCAGCTTATCGTTGAGTGTGTTGACGGGCGGTACCGAGGCCACCAACGGTTTGGGCCGCTCGGTGGTGGCAGGCGCTGCTGGTGCCGCAACTGTCTCGGCCACGGGTGTAGGAACCACCACGGCGGGAGCGGGCAGCGCCACCGGCTCCGATACCGCTACTGCCGGTGTTGGCGCGGTGGCGGGCTGGGCCTCAGCTGGTGTTGGTACAGGAGCGGCTGGCTTGGGTTCTTCGGCGGTTATAACTGGCGCTGGAATAGGCGCAGGAGCTGCTGACGGTGAAGCTACGGGGGCGGGTTTGCTGGCACGTAGTTCGGATTCCTTTACGGGCAGCACGGCGCTCAATTCGTCTAGCACGTTGCTTGCCGGCTGGGCTTCCTTGTAATGGGCGCCGCGATAAAGACGGAACCGTTCGATCAGCAACTCACGCTCCTGTACCAGCTCGGCCGGTAGGCTATCGATGTAAGACGCAAACAACGGCTTGTTGACCTCAATGTAGCGCAAGGCGTCGCGGAGCTGAACCGGGGAAGCTGTCGTCTGTTCCTTGGCAAGCAGCTTCGTCTCGAAGATGGCCACGGGGTCCAGAGCAGTGCGCAATGTATCGGCTGCAGCCTGGGCGAGCAGCGGCTCATAAGTCTCCCGCGTCAGCCGAATGCGGCGGGAAAGCAGGTTCATAAGCTGCGTGAGAGCCTGCCGTACGGCCGGATCCTCGTAATCGAAATAGGGGCTGCGCAACCGCGCCATCTCCTGGGTCCACTGCGCCAGCAACTGCTGCACCACGTACAAATTGAGCTGCCGCACGGGGGCCAACCGCAGCACGGTGGGCCCATCAAGCGTGGCACCTACGGGTAGGGTGGCGAAGTATTGGTCGCAGAGGCGGGCGGCCAGCCGGCGGCCATAGGCCAGTAGCTGGTCGTTGCTATACGTATCTTGCATCCTCAAAAAAAGCCTGCTTCAAGTAGGCAAGTTAGCCAAAATGCCTTCACTAACCGTGCGAAACCTGCCCGGCGGGCCTATCAACGTAACTCCGGGCCAGACGTTGCTTCGGGCCTTGCAGGAAGCTGGTCATGACTGGATGCATGCCTGCGGCGGCCGCGGTCGTTGCACCAGCTGCCGCATCGAACTGCTAAGTGGGGCCGAGCACCTGGCGCCGCCCTCCGTGCACGAACTGCGCTACCTCTCTACCGGCCGCCTCGCGCCCACCGCCCGTCTGACCTGCCAGGCCCAATTACCTAGCGGAGAAGTTACCGGGCGCGTGCCGGAAGCCACGAAGCTGCCTCACGTGACTTATTTAAGTGACAGGTAACAAGTGTAGTACAGAATAAGGACAAGTCTTTTAGGGCAACTGCAAGCTGGCCGAATCAGTACCAACCTGTCACCTGTCACCTGTCACCTGTCACCTGTCACCTGTCACCTTATTCCGCCAGCACTTCCGATAGCACGTCGAGCGAGCGAACGTCGCCGAGGCCTTCTACGTGGAGCTGGTAGTAGCGCAACAGGACGCCCAGCAGCTCGCGCCGCACCCGGCCGTTGGGCACGGTGGCTGCTTCGGGCTGATGCAACAGCTGGTCGAAGAAGTGCTCAAACTCCTGAAAGCGCAACACTGTGCTACGCGCCGTACTGTGCTGGTTGACATCGGTGGCAAACGCTACCTGCTCCGTGATCTGCTGGCCCGATTCCGGCCCGAAACCCAGGTAATGCGACAGATGCAACAAAAAGATGAGCGCGAAATTCTCGAAGCCCTGCTGCTGATCATCGAAGCTCACAATGGAGTTGTAGATGTAATCAAACAGTTCGGGGTGCGGTTCTTCCTCGCGCAGGGTGCGGCCGGCTACTTCCGATAGGAACAGCAGCACGCTGCTCTTGCGCATGTCGTACGGGGCCGTGCGCAGCGGGTACAAGCAGCGGTATTCCGACAGACGCGTAAGGCCGCCGCGGGGCGAGACGTACGCCACCATATCCAGCAGCGTAAAGGGCTGAAACAAAGCAATTCGGCCCGGCGGCTTGGCCTTGCGCACCCCGTTTACGATGTAGGACTGCACCCCACGCTCCTCGGTGTAAATGCGCGCAATGATGCTGGTTTCGCGGTACTTAAGGTAATTCAGGACGATGCCCCGGGTCTTGATCAGCATGGGTGGCGATGAGCAGTTAGCAATCAGTACTGAACAATAATACGGGCGAGTACGTGCGGCCGCACCAGCACCAATTGCTACTGATTGTGACTTATTTGGCCAAGACAGCCACTTTCGCAATGCAGCCGTTCTGGCCCTGTGCATCGGAGGTCATCACCAGGTACACACCTGACTGTACCCGGCGGCCATTATAATCGGCGAGGTTCCAGACTACGCTGCCGCCGGTGGCACGGGTTTGGTACACCAGCGTGCCGGTGATATCCGTGATTTTCACCTCGGCGTTGTTGCTCAGTCCCGAGATGCCTACCGGACCGCTGTAGTCGCTGCGCACGGGGTTGGGGAATACCTTGGCGCAATCGGGTTTGCCCTCCGTCACGGTAGCCGAGCCGCGGTAGGAGACCAAGCCGCCTTCGGTGGCCACAAATACTTCGCCGGTGCGGTCGTGCACGGCTACATCCACTATTTTGTTGGAGGGGAGCGGGCTGTTTTCGGTAGTGAAGTGCAGCAAGCTCTCATCGCCGTCTTCGTTGAAAAGCCACAGGCCGTTATCGGTTCCGAACCATTTGCGGTTGCCGCCGTCCACGGCAATGCATTTTACTGCCTCGGTGTAAAGCAGCGGAAAGCCAGTGCCGTCGCCGCGGCGCACGATGGGCGTGCGGAAGCCTGACGCATTGGGTTCGAACACTTGGCCGGGGTCGTTGTAGACGGCAGCGCCAGTCTCCGTAGCCACCCAAATATCTCCGCGTCGGTCCTTGACGATGTCGTAAAGGGAACTGCTGGGAAGTCCGCCATTGGAGCTGGAGAAGTAACGGGAGTTAGCAGTTGCCGGATCATATGCGTTCAGCCCACTGCCACCCAGGCGCGCCTGCGTTGCCCAGACGTGGTTATTGTCGTCGATAACCAAGCGGTCCAGATTCTCCGAGCCGGGAAAATAACCCGTTGCCTGGAGGGTGCCGTCCGATGGCGTAAACTTATATATGCCTGAGGCTTGAGCAATCTGGTGCCGGTTGACCAACCATACATTGCCTTCCTTATCGGTAGTCACGTCTGTTACGCGCACGAAGCGGGAGAAATTAGGGTCGGTGCGGGCCAAGGAGGAGCGGAGTGCGCTGTTGTTGGCGTCGAAGGCGCGTATCTGATCCGGGCCTTTCCACTCAATCAGTCCGTTGGCATAGCTGGCAATATAAAGCGTTCCATCAGGCGTGCGTACGCCGCGGCTTAGATCGGACAGGTAGTGGAACGAAGTTGGCAGCGAGGTTTCGCGAGTGATATTTTGCCAGCGGGCATCGGCGTCGAACTGGTAAAAGGCTCCAGGACGGTTGAGTTGGGCGAATCGGTTACCATAGCCGCCCGCAAATACATCGACCGTGTTGGTCGCTGCATCGGTGGTGATGCTGAAAGCTTGGTTCGAAGCCGGCGCATTGGCCACAAATTTCTCGGGGTTTTGCCCATCCGTGTCCACACGAATGAGGCCGTTGGTGTAGTCGCCCACAAACACGTCACCCTTGTAGGGACGGACGGCATCCTGCAGTTCCGTGAACAGCGGCAGTTGCAGCCGGTTGCGGATGCGGTTGTTACGCGCGTCGAGAATCGTGACGCGCGTGCGCTCGGTAACCAGCAGGCCCGCCGCCGACGAACGCAGCGCCCGGAAGTTGGCGGGGCCATAGCTCATGCCTACCCAGTTGCCGCCCACAGCCCGGTACAGGTCGATGCCGTTCACTCCCGCATATACCTTGCCTTGGTGCGTGACCAGGGTCTGGTAACCGGTGCCAGGGCCGAAGCCGGGAGTACCGCGCCAGTTGCTGAAGTCCAGTAGATTGGTATTCAGGCGGCCGCGCAGCAAGCCTTGATTGGTGGCGGCGTAAATGCTGTCGTTGAGAACGGTGGTAGCAGACACCCGCGGTATCACCCCGCCCGGACCGAAATTGGCGTAGGTGTCGCGAATCTCGCGGCGCTGCAAGTCCACGGCCACGATGCCGAAGCTGGTGCTTAGGTAAGCAATGCGGCGGGCGCAGCTGACGCTGTAAATAGTTTTTTCGCCAGCAATGGCGCGCCGCCGTATGTCGGTAATGCTGGCTACCACCCGGCCGCTAGGCTGCAATAGGTCGATGGTGCCGCTGGCGTACACCACCACTACTTGCTGCGTAAGCGAGTCGAATGCCAAGGTGCGCACGTTCACGTCGGTAAGCCCGTCGCGGCGGGAGAGGCGGGTGAGCGTACTGGTTTGCTTGTCGAAAGCGAAGAAAGCGTCTTCGGCAGCCACATACACCCGCTCGCCGGCATCGGCAATGACGCGTACGCGGTTTGTGGGCAAGTGCAGCTGCCAGTCGCCGTAACCGGCCGTGCGCTGGGCCAGCGTATCGGTTATGGAAGCCCAGCAGAGAACGGCAATCAGCAGGGAGATGCGTAGCAAATTCGTCATACGACAAGTAAATCGGGTAGCTAGTGGCCCGCGCATAACGCCCGAGGTGCGCATTTAGTGCTTGGCGCTGGCGACGGCAGCCGCGGGCGCAGCCCTTTCCTGCTGACCCTCCAGAAAACAGTGCCGGCAGCGGGCTTCGTAGGAGTCTGTCTCGCCCAGCAGCACCTGCTCGGCGGAGGCAATTTTGCGGAACGAGTACGTAGCAATATCGCCGCAGCACACGCACACGGCGTGCACTTTGGTCACGTATTCGGCCACGGCCAGCAGGGCGGGCATGGGGCCGAAGGGCTTGCCGAGGTAGTCCATGTCCAGCCCGGCCACGATGACGCGCACGCCGTGATCAGCCAGCTGGTTGCACACGTCCACCAGTGATTCGTCGAAGAACTGCGCTTCGTCGATGCCTACCACGTCGCAGGACGAAGCGGGCAGCAGCATTTCGTTGGGGAAGGAGACGGGCGTGGAGCGGATGCTGTTCGAGTTGTGCGATACCACGTCCTCCACGTGGTAGCGCGTATCGATGGCTGGCTTGAAGATTTCGACGTGCTGCCGGGCAATTTTGGCGCGGTTCAGGCGGCGAATCAGCTCCTCGGTCTTGCCCGAGAACATCGAGCCAACGACTACCTCAATCCAGCCCCGGCGGGGCAACTCGCGGCCATTGCCGACGCGGGGTTCAATAAACATACTCAGGCGGAATACGGGCGGGGTTCGAAATCCGAAGTTACGCCCAGGCAGGGGGCTTTTTCAAACGGATGCCGAAACTCTAGGTGCTTGGCAAGGGCAGGGCCCCAACAGAAACCGGCCGAAGCCCCTGTAAGTTAGGGCTTCGGCCGGTTGGTTAGTTTACGCGCACAATTTCGAGCTCAAAAACCAAGTCCGTGTTGGGCGGCACCCGGTAGTGACGGTCGTCGTCGGGGTCGCGGGCGCCCTTAGCGCCGTAGGCGAGCGGAGCCGGAATGCGGGCCCACACCCGCGTGCCTTCCGGCAGCAGCGGCAGCAGCTCTTCCCAGCCCGGAATGACCTCGCCGCGGCCCAGCCGGACCCGCAACGGGTGGCCATCGGTAGCGGAAGAGTCAAAATAGAGGCCGTTGGGCAAAAAGCCTGTGTAATGCACCCGCACCAAGCCCTTGGGACCAGGCGTTTTGCCCTGGCCCGGTTGGCGCAACACGTACTTTACCCCGTTGGGCGTGCGCAGCGTATCAGCTGCCTGCGCAGCTAGCCGGGCTTGTGCCGCTGCCTGGCTGGCGAACATGACCAGTAAGCTCAACAAGAAAAAGCAGTGCCACATATGTTGCTTAGGGGAGCACGTCGACTAACTCCAGGTCGAACATGAGGGGCGTGAAGGAGGGGATACTTGGGGGGAAGCCCTGGGCACCGTAAGCTAAGTGTGAAGGAATCAACAGCAGAACTTGGTCGCCTTTGCGCATGTGGTCAACCAACGCTTCATTCCAACCCTCAATGACACCGCCTACAGTGAAGGTAGTGCAGCCGCAAGGGTCGCCGTTGTCTACCGAAGAATCAAAGCGTAGTCCGTTGCTAATAAAGCGTCCGGTGTATTTCGCTTTTACCCGGCCACCGCGCAGTGGCTGGGCACCGTCGGTTTTCTTCGGTGCACGGTACACGATGTACAGGCCCGAGTTGGTGCGGGTGTAGTTGGTGATGTTGTTGGCCTGCAGATAGCCTTGGATAGTGGCGTCATCGATGGGTTTTTGTTCCTCGATGCGTTTCTCCAGCTGCTTCTGGTATTCGGTCTGGGAGCTACTGCAGGCGCCTAGGGCCAGCAGTAAGGGTAACAGGGCCCACAGCAGACGGCGGGCGGGGAGGGAAGTAAGCAAGTGACGCATAGATACAAAGATGAAAAAAAACGGCGGGCGGCCAGCTATAGGAGCCGGCCGCCCGCCGGCGGGTTGCATTACTCAGTAGGTTTAGCGGCCAGCCGGGGCACCACCGCCCGGCATCATGCCCGGTTGCGGAGCCGGAGCAGCCTTGATGTCTACCAATTCCACGTCGAAGCGCAGAACTTCGTCGGCCTGAATATCAGCACCGGCGCCGCGCTGCCCGTAGGCCAGGCCCGAGGGAATCAGCAGGGTGGCTTTGG
Source organism: Hymenobacter sp. FMD4 (assembly GCF_058932745.1). NCBI lineage: Bacteria > Pseudomonadati > Bacteroidota > Cytophagia > Cytophagales > Hymenobacteraceae > Hymenobacter > Hymenobacter sp. FMD4. The sequence goes on along the minus strand of NZ_JBZYWH010000004.1, from coordinate 301,476 downwards.
AGCCTTTGTTGAGCAGGGCAATACCTTCGTCCCAACCGGGAATTACGGCGCCCACGCCCAGCGGGAATTCAATCGGCTTGCCGCCGTTGCCCTTGGCCGAAGAGTCAAACTCTTTGCCATTGAGCAGCGTGCCACGGTAGTTTACGGCTACCGTCTGGCCCGTAGTCGGCTTAGCACCGGTGCCGGGCTGCGTTACCACGTAGTAGATACCCGAAGCGGTTTTCTGAGCTTTCAGGTTGTTTTTCTGCACGTAGTCCTGGATGATCTTGTCATCCTTGGGCTTCTGGGTGTCTTCGTGCTGCTTCATCTTGGCCATGGCAGCCTGCTGGTCGGCCTGCTGAGCAGCCTGAGCGGCAGCTTGGTCCTGGATGGCGTCTACTTTCACGTAGAGCGTCATCGTGTTGCCGTGCTTCTTGATCTGGGGCGGAGCAGGCTGGCCAGTCGTCTTGATGGAGAGCGAGTCGGCATTGAAGCGGAACACGCCCGAGTCACCGGCTTGCAGCAGTGAAATAGCTTCTTCCAGGCCGCCTTTGCGCACTACGTCTTGCAGGGGCACGCGTACAGGGAAGCCCATCTGCTGCTTGCGCGACTGGAACAGCACCGAGTCCTTGGCCGTGCGGTATTCTACGTGCAGCGCGATAATCTGCCCAAGGCGCTTTTTGTAATCTGCCTCGGCCGTTTCGGACTTGATGTCACGGCTGGAGAATTTGCCGCCTTCGTTCTTGAAGACTTTGTATTCGATGCCCGACTTGGTCTTGGCAAAGTTGGCGTCAGCCTTGTTGCAGGCATTCAGCCCGAGGGCGCCTACCACCAGAGCGGCCGGCCACAGAAGAAGGGAATTGCGGAGCATGAAGTAGAAAAAGGGAGAAAATGCGGCTAAAGGTAGCGGTGTTGGGTAGACGAGCGACGTGGGCTACAAGAAATCAGCGACTAAGCGTTGGCTTGAACTGCTTGCGGCTCACCTCGCAGTTCTCTTGCTAAGATCTAAGGAGTAGCCAGCGGCGCGGTTACCAGCTGGGCTTGGTATTCGGGAAGCAGGCTCAGAAACTTCTGCACGGTGGGCCCCAGCGGCTCGTAGCTGATGCCGCCGGCGGCATTGTGGTGGCCTCCGCCGTTGAAGTGACGGCGCGAAAACTCACTGACCGAAAAATCACCCACCGAGCGGAAGGAAATCTTCACGGCTTGTACCCGGTCGATGAGAATGGCGGCAAACACGATGCCTTCGATGCTGAGCGCAAAGTTTACCAAGCCTTCGGTGTCGCCGGTTTTGGAGTTGTACTGGCGCAGCTCGTCGGCTGTAATGGCGATAAACGCGGTGTTGTACTCGCGCAGCACCGTCAGCTTATCCTTCAGCACAAAGCCCAGGAAACGCAGGCGTTCCTCAGAGTGCGAGTCGTATATGCGGCGGTGCACGGCCGACAGGTTGATGCCCGCGTCGAGCAGCTCGGCAATGATCAGGTGCACGTTGCGCGAAGTGCTGGGGTGGCGGAACGAACCGGTGTCCGTCATGATGCCCGCGTACAGGCATTCCCCGATGGCCGGGTCGATCAGGGCTTGGTCGCCCATGTCGCGGATCAACTCAAACACCAGCTCCGCCGTAGCAGCAGCCTTGGGAAAGGAGAAGGCAATGTCGGCAAAGGGCTCCGGCTGCTCGTGGTGGTCGACGAGCACTTTGGTGCCCGGCGCCTGGCGCACGTACTCGCCCAACTCGTTGATGCGGCCCAGAGAGGAGAAGTCGAGGCAGAACAGAACCTCGGCCGTACCGATGATTTCGCGCACCTGCCGGTCGTTGCGGCCGGGTTCGAATACCACTACATCTTCGTTGCCGGGCATCCAGCTGAGGAAATCCGGGTAATCGGAGGGCGTGACCACCGTCACGTGGTGACCTTTTTTGCGCAGGTAACCCGCCAGGCCCAGCGACGAGCCGAGGGCGTCGGCGTCGGGTTTGTGGTGGGTAGTAATGAAAATGTGCCGCGGCTCCCGCAGGAGCTCTTTCAGCGCCGTGACTTCGTGCATTGTCGGCGGTTAGGTGACTGACTTTGCGTTTTTTACAAACCGCAAGGGGCAAATTTCGGGAATGATTCGCAAAGTTGTTCTCCGTCCAACATTTAGGGGCGTCGTTTCGGTTCGGAGGAAGTGAAATAGTAAGGGCGTCGGGAGGGGAGTAGCAGCCGCTTGATTTGGACCAAGTTGTAACCGCAATACTTATTCCCCTACTTTTGCGGCCTCAAACCCAACTCTTCTGTAGCCGCTCCGGCTCCTTATTATTCCTGACGACATGGCAACGAACCGCACTTTCACCATGATTAAGCCCGACGCCGTGCAAGATGGCAACACGGGTGCTATCCTCGCCGACATCGAAAAAGGCGGCTTCCGCATCGTCGCGCTGAAGAAAGTCCTGCTGACGCCCGAGCGCGCCGGTCAGTTCTATGAAGTACACAAGGAGCGCCCCTTCTACGGTGACCTGGTGAAGTACATGTCGTCGGGCCCCATCGTGGCGGCCATCCTGGAGAAGGACAACGCCGTAGCCGCTTTCCGCGAGCTGATCGGCGCTACCAACCCCGCCCAAGCGGCTGAAGGCACCATCCGCAAGAAGTACGCTAAGAGCATCGAAGCCAACGCCGTGCACGGTTCTGACTCCGACGAAAACGCGCAGATTGAAGGCAACTTCTTCTTCGGCAACGACGAGCAGTTTTAGTCTTAGATAATAGAAGTCAGAAGTGCGGCCCTGATTTCACTCTCTGGAGTGAAGATGAAGGTTCACCGGCTTCTCTCTCTGCTTAATTATCACAAAAAGGGCCCCGCTATATGTAGCGGGGCCCTTTTTGTGTATACTGTTTTTAGACCAGTTTTATACTGGTTATGTACCGACGAGCTGTTATCGTCCACCAAAACCGATGCGTGCCTGGCCTGCCGATACGTCGAAAGCGGGAGCCTCGTGGTTGTAAATATCAGCCAAAGCCGTAGCCGAAGCAAGCGGCGTTTGCTGCCCTAGCTTCGTGGCCAGGGCTTGGGCTTTTTCCTGCGCCAATGGCTGGAAGTGGTAGGCCGCAATCAGCCGGCCTTTGCGCAATAATGCACTATCAATGCGCGACAGATCGGTATTGAAGGTGCACACAATCTGAATGTGGAAGCAGTCGGCGAGCAGGCCGTCGGAAAGGTTCAGCAGGTTGCTCACCGCGCTGGAGCCGCCGCTGCCGGCGTCGCGCTTCATCAGCAGGGATTCGGCATCCTCGATGATGAGAATGGAATTGGTGTTGTCGTGCAGCAGGTTGATAAACTCCGGATCAGCAATGCGCGCCGCCAGGTTGGGCGGGATGAACAGCTTGGGCTTGTCGGTGAGGCCGCACAGGTGGCGGATGTAGCTGGTCTTGCCAGTGCCGGGCGGTCCGTGCAAAATCACAATCCCCTTGTCCTGAGGCTGCTGCAGGCGCTGCACAATGGTCTCGTGCACGGGCAGCAGGTCGTCATTGTAATGCGTGGCGAGGTCCAGGGCCGGAATTTTGATATCCAGCGGCATAAACTCCAGGTCTTTGGAGTCGAGACGTAGCACGTGTAAGCGCTGGCGCTCTTGGGTGCCGGTTTCAAGGTGCGCAGCCAGCAGTTCCTGCACGCGGCGTAAGGCCGCGGGTTCGGCTTGGGGTGAGTAAAACAGATGCGCGCCGCGGTCGTGGTACACGCCGTTGTCGTGAAAGACCAGCAATAGGTGCGGAGCCAGGTTGAGCGCGTACAAGCTGAGTTCGGGCTCCTGACCTACCTTCTCCATGTACACCGCGTGGGCCACGGTCGCGGCTTCCAGGTCGATGGTCTCAGCCAAGGCATTGAGCACGAGTTGCCGAGCCTCGGGGCTCGACAACTGGTACATGGTTTTACGGGGCCGCTCGCTGTAGTGCTGATAAAACCACGCGACGGGGATGAAGTAGTATGATTTATCGAACGTCGCCGATAAATCCACCGGGGACGCTGCTGGCGCCGGGGAGTGGGGTAGAGGCAAGGTCATATATGCTAAAGGAAAGCGGAAAAAAGCCACCGCGCCACCGGCCTCGACGTTTTTGCGTCAGCAGGGCCAGCAGCGCGGCGTAGGAAAAGAGAGTGGGTCTTGGTGCTTAGGCTTGTTCGGCCGACAGCAGCGGCTCGGGGTGCGTGTCTATTACCTCCTGCGGGTTGTGCTTGTGCTTGAACAGCACGACAAACAGCACAGCAATGGCCAGTGAGTAGCCCGCAAAGGCTAGCCAGATGCTGGGCCAGTCTTTGGTGTTGTCAGCGTTGGTAAAATACTGCTCGATAACGACGCCGCTCACCAAGCTACCCAGTACTGCGCCGAAACCGTTGGTCATCATCATAAACAAACCCTGGGCGCTGGCGCGAATGGACGGGGCGGTTTGGGTTTCGACGAACAACGAGCCAGAGATGTTGAAGAAATCGAAAGCCATGCCGTACACGATGCAGGAGAGGATGATCATCCACAGCCCGTCGGCGGGGTTACCGAATGCGAACAGGCCGAAGCGGAGCACCCAGGCAATCATGCTGAAGAACATCACCTGCTTGATGCCGAAGCGGCGCAGGAAGAAGGGAATGGCCAAAATGAACAGCGTCTCGGAAATCTGCGAGATGGACATGATGATGGCCGGATACTTCACCGCCAAAGTATCCTGATAAGCTGGGTTCTGGTCGAAATCGTGTAAGAAGGTGTCCCCGTAGGCGTTGGTGAGCTGCAGGGCCGCGCCCAGCAGCATGGCGAACAGAAAGAAGGTCAGCATTTTCGTGTCGCGCAGCAGGGCAAAGGACTTCAGACCCAGCACGTCGACCAGGGAGCGGCTGGGCGTGTCTTTGGCCGTAGGCGGGCACTTGGGCAGCGTAAAGGAGTAAACACCCAGCAGAATGGCGGCGCCGGCGGCGATGTAGAACTGATTGGCCGACTTCTCGAAGCCCAGCAGGCTGACTGTCCACATAGCCACGATGAAGCCAATAGTGCCCCATACCCGGATGGGCGGGTAATCCTTCACCACGTCGAGTCCTTCGCGCTTGAGCACCGAGTACGACACCGCAATGGACAGAGCCAGCGTGGGCATGTAGAATATCATGTTCAGTAGCATCACCCAGAACATGGTGCCCGGGTCGGTAACCAGCGGCACGGTAAAGAGCACGATGCCGCCGAGGATGTGCAATGCGCCGTAGAGCTTTTCCGCATTCACCCACTTATCGGCCACAATGCCCATCAGCGAGGGCATGAAGATGGACGCAATGCCCATGGTCGAGAAGATGGCTCCAAACTGGGCTCCCGACCATTCCTTGGTTTGGAACCAGTACGCCCCGATGGTTATCAGCCACGAGCCCCAGATAAAAAACTGGAGAAAGCTCAGGATGGTAAGACGCAGCTTAGTACTCATGCGGGTGTAGTTGGGAGGGAATTGGGAATGATTAAGACCATAAAGATACAAGTTTTCCGCCTTGACAAATGGCCACTTACAACTGCCCTGCTGACAACTAAAAAGCCCCGCACGGTTACGTGCAGGGCTTTTTGTGCGAATGACTATTTTATTGCCTGCACCGGGCAGGCCAGTCACTAGGCGGGTGTAGCCTCCTGGTAGCGGCGGTTTACCTCGTCCCAGTTAATCACGTTGTAGAACGCCTGAATGTAGTCGGGGCGGCGGTTCTGGTAGTTCAGGTAGTAGGCGTGCTCCCACACGTCGAGGCCCAGCACCGGAATGCCTTTGCAGCCGGAGTCGGGCATCAGCGGGTTGTCCTGGTTGGGCGTGGAGCAGATCTGTAGGTTGCCGTCGGTCATTTTGCAGAGCCAAGCCCAGCCCGAGCCGAAGCGCGTGGTAGCGGCCTTGGCGAATTCTTCCTTGAACTTGTCGTAGCCGCCGAACGACTTCTGGATGGCCTCGGCGATGGGGCCGTTAGGCTCGCCGCCGCCGTTGGGCGACAGGATGGTCCAGAACAGTGAGTGGTTCCAGTGGCCACCGCCGTTGTTGCGCACCGCTGCCGGAGCCTTGGCAATGTTATGCATGATTTCCTCCAGGGACTGGTTTTCCATGTCCGTACCCTGGATGGCATTGTTCAGGTTGGTAACGTACGCCTGGTGGTGCTTGGTGTGGTGGATTTCCATCGTCTTGGCGTCGATGTGGGGCTCCAAAGCATCGTTGGCGTAGGGCAACTGGGGCAGTTCAAAAGCCATAGCTATTCGTTGTGAGGGTTTTGGGGATTAGTTGGTATGCGTAAGCTGGGTGGTGGAGTATAACCGTCGAAACCAGTCGCGGGTTACGTACTGGTACGGAGGCGGCCAAAAGTACTTATTTCCGCTTGGCAGCAAAGAAGCGCTGCATTAAAGTTGAGGATTCCTCGGCCAGCACCCCGGTGACCACCGCACAGCGCGGGTGCAGCAACTGCCCGTGGCGCGAGTAGCCTACTTTGGGCTCCGGGGCACCATAAACTACACGTGGCACCTGGGCCCAGGCCGTAGCCCCGGCGCACATTACGCAGGGCTCCACGGTCACGTACAGGGTGCAGCCGTGTAGGTATTTGTTGCCGATAAAGTTGGCCGCGGCCGTCAGGGCTAGCATTTCGGCGTGGGCTGTCACGTCGCGTAGCTGCTCGGTTTGGTTGTGGCCGCGGCCGATAATCTGGCCCGTAGCGGTGAAGGCTACCACGGCTCCGATGGGAATTTCGCCCTGTGCGTAGGCTAGCTCGGCTTCGCGCAGAGCCTGGCGCATGAGACGTTCGTCTTGGGAAGTAATTGGCATCGGGAGCAAAAGTATGGGGAAGGAAAAAACCATAGCAGCGGCTGCCCCTTGAATCCTTCGGCAGACTGAGTTGCCAGGCTTGTCTGCCGCAGCCAGCTTTTGCTACGTTCATCAGGATGCCGAACTCAGCGGACTTCAAGTTTGAAAACAAAAAAGCCCACTGCTAAAGTCAGCAGTGGGCTTTTAAAAGAATGGTCTTTATTAGACCTTCTTCACTTCCGGCGCCTTCACGTTGTCGTCGGGGTTGCGGTCGACGAGCTTGTTGAAGGGGTCGATACCGACGCGGTCAGGCTTGTCGGGCACGGTGAATTCGATACGGTTCTGGCCCGGTGTGAGGCGGCGCTTCTGCAGCACCATGGGTACATCCAGGTACTCGCCGTTCTTGCCTTTTTTGCGGCTGATAACGGCCACATCAATCAGGTCGCGGGACTTCATATCCTGCGTTTCGTTGCCCAGAGAGTCGGCGTACAGCTTCTTGGTGTTCACCGTGAACTGCACGCGGTACTGACCGTTGGGTAGCTTGCGGTATGAGGCCGAGTCCACCTTGTTTTCGTAGAGCGTAATCTTCTCAAACAAGTCCGTTACCACGTACTGCATGGAATCGGGCGTGTGCTTGCGGATGTAGCTCAGGAACTCCACCGAGTTGGTGAACGGGGCACGCTGGTAAGCCACCTTGTCGCGATATTCCTTGATGGCCGCGTTTACGGTGGCCTCGCCCAGGTAATCCTGCAGCGCGTACATCACCAAGGAGCCCTTACGGTAGTGGATGTAGGGCTGGTTTTCCACCAGGTACAGCGGCACTTCCTTCTTGCGCTCGGCGGTGCGGCCGGAGAGGTAAGAGTTCAGCTCGTACTTGAGGAACTTCTTCATCTTCTCCTCGCCGTAGATGTGCTTCATTACCATCATGGCGCCGTACTGGCTTAGCGTTTCCGACATCAGGGTGCCACCCTGCACGTTGCCACCGATGATCTGGTGCGCAAACCACTGGTGCGCTACTTCGTGGGCCGTCACATAGAGCGGGTAGTCGATGTCCTTGGGGTCGGTAGAGTCCACGTCGGCCACGAAACCAATGCTTTCCGAGAACGGAATCGTGTTTGGGAAGGCCTGGGCAAAGCTTTGGTAGCCCGGGAATTCCAAGATGCGCACTTGCCGGTGCTGGTACGGGCCAAAGTTGGCGGTGTAGTACTCCAGGCCTTTTTTCACGCCCGTAGCCATGCGCTTGAGGTTGTACTCGTGGCCGGGCTGGTAGTAAATCTCAATCGGAATGTCCTTCCACTTATCCTTGTACACGGCGTAGCGCGCCGAGAGAAAGGAGTAGAAGTTGAGAATGGGCGCGTCCATCTTGTAATGGAAGTAGCGGCGGCCGTCCTTGGTCCATTCCTTCTGCAGGTAGCCGGGCGCAATAGCAATCTGATCCGGTGTGGTGCTCACCGTCGTCTCGAAGCGCACCCAGTCGGCGTCGTTGCCGAGGTAAGTGTTCATGCGGGCGGATGAGTCGTTTACCGAAGCCATGCGCGGCTTGGCCTTCAGGCCCTGCTCCTTGCGCACGTCGTCGGAGCTAAGCTCGATGCCGGGCTGGTAACCGATGTGTGGCAGCAGCTCCGAGTTGATGAAGGTACCGTTGTAGACGATGTCGGTATTGGAGCCACTGTTGCGGAAGCCGGGATTGGTGTACGCCAGGTCGAAGAGCAGCTGCACCGAGTCGCCGGGCTGCAGCGGCTGCTGCAGGCGCACGATGCGGTAATCGATTTCGCCGATTTGCTTGTGCAGCACTTCCTTGGCCGGCCGGCCCAGTTCCAGCTTTTTCACCTCAGCCTCGGTGCCGCCCACCAGGTGCACCGAGTCGATGGCCTGCGGGGTGCGGTTGAGCAGCCAGTAGGAGCCGCGCAGGAATACGTCGCGGTCTTCGGGGAACAGGTCAGCATCTACCTGCACGGCCACAATGCGCGGCTGCGGGCGCTTCTCGTAGCGCTTGAATTCCTTTTCGTACTGAGCCATCAGCTCCTCGTTTTCATCGGAGGTACGGTAGCGGTTCAGTACGTTGGTGTTGTAGTAGATGTAAGCGCCCACGCCGGCAAACACCAGCAGCGCCACCCCGGCAAGCACGCGCAGGGCAGGGGAGAAGCTGTTCTTGGCCTGCGTCCAGCGCCAGGAAAAGCGCGTTTCGGTGCCGCGTGGCCACAGCAGCGAGCTGGCCAGGGCGAGCAGAATGGCGAAGGCCGCCCAGTACAGCTTGAAGGTGAAGTACGGCCAGATGAAATGCCCAAAGCCGTTCATGGCCGAATACCGCACCCCGGGGTCCGAGTTGAAGGAGTACAGGTTGTGCTCCAGGCCCAACTGGCCTTTGAAGATGTTGAAGGCGTAGTACAGCACCATCACGAAGTGGCCCATGTACTTGTTGTTCGTCAGTACCTGCACCAGCATGGCCAGCACGCACATCAGCCAGAAGTCAATGAGGCGGAAGCCAAAGAGCTGCTTGACGTACACGTCCAGCTCGTAGTTGAAGTACCCTTTGAACGTCTGAAGCAACAAGCCGCACACCAGCACCACCAGCAGCAGCACCACCTGAATCAGCATCAAAGCACCCAGTTTGGCCGCGAAAGGCACCCAGCTCGGCATCGGCATGGCATCGTAGATCTGGTTGACGCGGGCATCCCGCTCGCGCCACACCAGTTCGCCGGCGTAGAACGTGATGATGATCAGCATGAACAGGCTAAACGAACCGCCCAGCACCTGTACTACTACCGGCGTAACCGGGAAGGTATTGGTGCCGAACATCTTGCCCACCTGCATACCCGATATAATCAGGAACAGCATACCGGAGCCGGCAATGCCGATGAAATACACGCTGCGTACGATGCTCAGGAACTCCAGCCGCAGCAGGCGCCCAAACTGTGCCCAGGCCAGACCGGCCGTGAAGCGCGGCTGCACCACCGGCAGGCCACCCTTCGGCACCTCAGCCACGCCCAGCGCCCCAGCCTTCGGCCGCGGGCCAGAGTCAGCCTTATTGGCGAAGGAGAACCGGAAGACAAAGTAGCAAGCAGCCAGCACCGCCAAACCGATGCCGCCCCACAGCAGGCGGTTGATTATGACGTACTCGCTCCAGGGCATCAGCATGGTGTTGCGCTCGGCCACCGTCCAGTAGCGCTGCGTGAGGTACACCGCGCCGCCGCCCAGCGGATCGAGCAAGTATTGCACGGTGTCGTTGTCGATGTCTTGCTGCAGGCTCTGGCTGATGAAATACAGCACGAAGAAGCCAATGCCGCCCAGGTAAACGGCCAGCGCCGAGCGGGTGAGCGTGGCGGCCGTGAAGAAAATGGCGCCCGTGAGCAGCAGGTTTGGGATGATCAGGGTAAGGTATGGCTGCACGTAAGCCGCCAAGTGGTTCGGGCCGATCTTATCAGCATCGAGCGAGGGCCACAGGGTGCCCAGCCAGGCGCCCACGCCGGCACCTACAAACACCAGCAACAAAATCAGGAATGAGCCCAGAAAGCGCCCGCCCAGGTAGCCAATTTTGCTGATGGGCGCGGTGTAATACAGTGAATGCGTGCGGTGCTCAAAGTCGCGGAAGACGGGCGTGCCCATGATGGCCGAGGTAATAAACACCCCAAACATGCTCAGCACCATTAGCAGCCAGTTGATCTGGTACGGCGAGTTGGCCAGCACCTTGCCGCCGGCCGCGTCGCCGATGATGATGCCGCCACCAAAGGCCCCGCCCAGCGCAATCATGAGCAGGAAGGCCATCAGGGCCAACAGCACAAAGTAGATGTACGTTGCGGGCCGCTTCAGCCGGTAACGCAGCTCAAAAAGAAAAATCTCAAGAAACATGACAACCAATATTGGGCGTCCTGCTGAGCTTGTCGAAATATCTCTACCGCTTTGGTCACGCGATAGGGGTTGCTATCAGTAGAGATGCTTCGATAAGGTCAACATGAAGCGTTTTCTATGCTTTTACCGCGTTAGCTGCCACCTGCTCAGCCGCGTGAATGCGGGCGAAATACACGTCTTCCAAGGTGGGCTCCACGCCTTCGAACCCGTTGCCGGGCTGCGCGATGCTGTGCACGTGAATGATGGTTTGGCCGGCAAACAGGCGCGAGGAAATCACCGAGAACTGCTGCTGGTAGGTGCTTAGCTCCTCCTTGCGAATAGTGCGGCGCCAGATCTGCCCGCGCATCTCCTCGATGGCCTGCACCGGGTCGCCGGTATAAAGCACCTGGCCCTTGTTGATGATGGCAAACTGGCGGCACAGGTCCGACACGTCGGACACGATGTGCGTGGACAGAATCACGATGCGGTCCTCGCCGATTTCGGCCAGCAGGTTGTGAAAGCGGTTGCGCTCCGTCGGGTCCAGGCCCGCGGTGGGCTCGTCAACAATGATGAGGCGTGGGTTGCCGAGCAGGGCCTGCGCAATGCCGAAGCGCTGCTTCATGCCGCCGGAGTAGCCGCCCAGGTTCTTGTTGCGCACGTTGTAGAGGTTGGTCTGGTGCAAGAGCGCATCCACCACCTGCCGCCGCTCGCTCTTATTAGCTATGCCCTTCAGCACTGCGAAGTGCTCGAGTAGCTCGGCCGCCGTCACCTTGGGGTACACGCCAAACTCTTGAGGCAGGTAGCCCAGCACCTGCCGCACCCGCTCCGGCTGGCGCAGCACGTCGATGTCGCCCAGCTGAATGGAGCCTGAGTCAGCCTCCTGCAGCGTGGAAATGGTGCGCATCAGGCTGGATTTGCCGGCACCGTTGGGGCCGAGCAGGCCAAACATCCCCGGCTCGATCCGCAACGACACGTCGTTGAGAGCTTTAGTACCGTTGGGATAAGTTTTGGAAAGGTGTTCGATGACCAGTTCCATGGGCGAAAAAGCGTTAAGGTTAAGGAAGCGTTGAGAAGCAAGGAGAAGATAAGGTTTGCCGTGGATCCGTGACTCAAATGCCTGATTTTGTGCAAGCGAAGCGCTGAGCCGGGAAGGCAAACAAACCTATAAATCCGGCCGGCGCAACGGCCGGATTTTCTACCAACGGCACCGGCAAACCCGGCAACGCCCATTTGGGTGCCGCGTAGCCAGCGACTCGTAGCGAGGCCGCTACTCAGGGAGTTGGGACCCGGCCGGGGGCTATTGGGGCGGTAGAACGTGGTGGTGGTCGATTGGGCCGGCACCAGCTCGCCGAGGAATAGTATTTTCGTGGGTTGGCGGATTGTCTAAATGACCGCCGCTGCTTTTACTGGTGCAGTTTATGTCTGACTTTCTGAAGCGTAGCTCTTTGTCGCTGGCTACCTGGTGGGCCCGGCCGGCGGCGCCTTCAGCCGTGCCCATGGGCATTCACGCGCTGCTGTGGGCACTGCTGTTGGGTACCAATTTTCTGCGGCTGATGCTGCGGCGTCTGATGGATGGGCCCGTGGGCTGGTCGTGGCCGTTGATGGTTGCCGATCTGCTGCTTACGGCAGCTACCTACGCGGGGCTATTCTACATCACCTGGCTGGTCATCGTGCCCGACCACCAGCGGCGGCAGCGGCCGGTGCGCTTTCTGCTCGTAATTCTGCTAGCCGTCAGTCTCACCGGCATCGTGCGCATGACTACCAATGCCCTGCTGGGGCTGGTGCATTTTGGGCCCGCCGACTCGGAAGTGCTGGTACAGCAGCAAAAGGAAGTAGCGGGCGACTCGCCCATCGACCAGTTTATGGCAGGCCTGCGCGCCGGCTACAATGAAGGGAAAACCGACGCAGAGGCGGACCTGCCCGAACGGGGCCGCACCACCGGCGCCAACATCGTACCGGCTGCCCTGCTGATCATGCTGCTGGGCATTTACCTACGCCTCGGCAACGACCATCAAAACGAACAGCGCCGCCGCCGCGAAGCCGAGCGCCAGCGCCAGGACTTGGAAAAGCAGCACCTCGCAGCGGAGTTGTCGTTGCTAAAAGCCCAAATCAACCCGCACTTTCTTTTCAACACGCTCAACAACATCTACTCGCTGGCCAGCGAGCAGGACCCCGAAGCGCCCGCCGCCAACGCCGTGCTGCAGCTGGCTGCCCTTATGCGTTATCAGCTCTACGAATCCAACACCGAGGCCGTACCGCTGCACAAGGAAGTGGAGCACCTGCGTCATTTTCTGAGCTTGCAGCAGCTACGCTTGCCCGGGGCCGGCCCAGAGTGTCTGTATTTTGAAGTGGAGGTAAACGAGATGGTCCCATACATGCTGGCGCCTATGCTGCTGCTGCCGCTGGTGGAAAACGTGTTCAAGCACGGCGACCTTGCCGCCCGCCCCCATGTGGCGCAACTGCACCTGCGCTTAGCCCAGGGGCAGTTGGTGTTTCAGGTGCGTAACCGCCGCCGTGCCCCGCGCCCCGGCCCGGCCCAGCCCGGTGGGGTAGGGTTGGCCAATCTGCGGCGGCGCCTGGCGCTGCTCTACCCACTCCGCCACGGCCTGCGCATTGATGAAACCGCTGACGAATATTGCGTCACGCTGACTTTGGCACCAGCCGCAGTACCTGCTGCTGCGCCAGTTGCTGCCCCGGCCTTAGCCACTGCCTAGCTTTCCCGTTGTAATCTTCGCCGCCATGGACCTGCCCCCAGCTCTGCCTTCCCGCGTCCTTACCTGCATTGCCGTCGATGATGAGCCGCTGGCCACGGCTGTGGTGCAGCGCTACTGCACGCAACTACCGTTTTTGCAGCTTGTCGGTACGTTTCACGATGCCATGTCTGCCCTGGCCTTCTTGCAGAGTACGCCCGTCGATGTGGTCTTTCTCGACATTGAGATGCCCGGCCTCACGGGCATCCAGCTGGCCCAAATTCTGCCGCCCGGCCGCGGTACCCGAGTGGTGCTCACCACCGCCTACGACCAGTACGCCGTGCAGGGCTACGAACTGGGCGTGGCCGATTACCTCATGAAGCCCATTAGCTTCCAGCGCTTTGTGCAGGCTGCCAACCGCCTCCACCAGAGCGTGGCGCCCGAGCCAGCTGCCCCAGCCGCCACACCGTCGGCCGCGCCCGAGCACCCCATGCCCGCTGTAGCGCCCGATGCCATGTTCGTTAAAAACGAGCACCGCCTGCAGCGCGTCGCCTTCGACGACATCCTTTATATCGAAGGCATGAAGGACTATCTGATGATCTACACGCTGGAAAACGGCAAAATCGGTAAGATCCTCACGCTACAATCGTTCCGCCGGGTGGAGGAGGTGCTGCCGCCGCAGCGCTTCGCCCGTATTCATAAATCCTACATCGTGGCCCTGAACCGCATAGAGCACGTGGAGCGCAGCAAGGTGCAGATTGTCGGCCGCCTGCTGCCGGTGGGTGATGCTTATCGCGAAGGGTTCATGGCGCTGATCCGGGCTTATAACCAACTGTAACGGCCAAGCAGGACTCGTTGGCAACTGCTTTTGTTGCCTTTCGTGGGTGGGGCTCTGATGCGTAGCTGTCTTTCACCCTTAACGCAGGCCAAGCGCGGGATAACCCCTAATTGTCTGATACCCCAACGTCAAAGTCCTCAAAGCTTACGCAGGCCTTGAGGACTTTGGCGTTAAAAGGCTGGATCGGCTATTGCACGGATAAGGTGCGCGAACTTACACGCTGGCCTTCATGTACGTGGCAGTGATAGAGGCCTGCTGGCAAGCCTGCTAAGTCAAGAGGGAGCTGGCGCTTGCCGCGAGGCAACGCACGGTCCGCCACACGGCGCACCTCGCGGCCCACGGCATCGAGCAACAATACCTGCACGTGGCCGCCTTCGCACTCAAATTCTACCGTGGCCCGCTCACGTGCCGGATTGGGGTACACACTGAAATGCGCCACCTCTAGGTTCGCCGCCGAGGAGCTGCCGTTCACCACGCTCGGCCGGATGATGGGCACGTACGGAAACTGCCCGGTAGCGGAGGGCAGTAGCGCATTAAGCGTGGCTTGCGGCACCCGAAACCAGTCTTTCAGAATACTGGCGTAAATAGCCCGGAAGTCAAACTGCATCGGCACGTTGTCGTTTACGCCGGCATTGGCGGGCAGCGTCGGGTTGTTGCCGTGGATGATGGGGTTTACGCTGGTGCCAAACACAATAAGCGGCGCGGCTGCACCGTGGTCGGTACCCTTGCCCGAGTTGGCCTTGATTCGGCGCCCAAACTCCGAAAACGTCATGCCCACCACGCGGTCCTGCACATTCAGGCGGCGCAAATCGTCTTGAAATGCCTCGATGGCCACCGATATCTTGCCCAGCAGCGCAGCGTGGTTGCCGGTGGTGGTGCTACCCGTGGCCGGTACTTGGTTTACGTGCGTGTCGAAGCCGCCCAGGTTGCAGACGTAAATGCGCGTTTGCAAGCCGCCGGCCACCAACTGGGCCACTATTTTGAGCTGATCGGCGAGGGTGTTCTGGCCAGCCGTGGGGTACAGCGGCGAAAGGTTTTGGGCCCGGCCAGCTGCCTGTTGAATGGCTGTGAGGTACACTTGCGTCTGCTGTACCACGCGCCGGATAAAGGTGAGTTCGTGGCCGGCGGGGGTATTGGGGGCTGTGTCTACGCCGCCGCTCAGCAGCTGATAAAATGATGCCGTGCTGGCAATGGCCATGCCCATATTCACCGTGGGGCCCTGCACGCAGTTGCTCACCACCGAACCAATGCTAATAGCCAGCGGATCGGGCGCCTGGGCATTGGGGTAGCCGGTGGGGAAGCTTGGGTACTCGCCGTCGAGGTAACGGCCGGCCCAGCCCGAGGTGACGGTCACGTTCGAATCGGAGCCGGAGGTCCAGATGTCGGTAGAGCGGAAGTGCGAGCCATTGGCATTGGGGTAGCCCACGCTCTGCACAATGCCAATTTTGCCGTCGTCGAAGAGGTTTTTGATGCCGGCCATGGCCGGATGGATGCCCGTGGTAGGGCGTAGCGTGAGCACCTGACTTTGCGGAATGGCAATGTTGGCGCGGGCGGCCATCAGGGCAGAGTACTGATCGAGAGGAATAATGGTGTTCAGCCCGTCGTTGCCGCCGTTTAGCTGAATCAGCACCAGTACTTTATCGGTTTGGGTGGCGCCACCCGTAATATCAAACAGCTCGGGCGAAAAGCCGTAGGCCCCCACGGGCATGCCGCCCATCAGCGTTGGAAGCACCGTAACGGCGGCCGTGGTTTGGAGAAAATGTCTGCGTTTCATGAGGCTGAAGGAGTAAATGAATGGATGAATGGATGTTTGCCAAAGCCGCCGTGCTGGGCCGCTTTCAGTCATTCACTCACTTAGCTAAGTTGGTATTCGGCCAAGCCCATTACCTGGCGTACCAGGGCGCGGAGCTTGCTTTCCACGGCGTTACGCTTGGCCGTCACGGTGGGCGCCGCCAGGTAAGCCTGCCACTCCACGGTCCATTCAAAATCGGGCAGCCCGGGCAGGAGCGTGTCATTGAGAAAGGCCAGCTGATTGGCCGTCAGCGAAAAGGGTAGCAGCAGCTTGCTCAGCTCCGCAATCAGCAGGTTGCAGTCGGCAGCGGTGGCAGTCGGCAGGCCCAGGGCCCAGTCCACCATATCAATCTTGATGGTGTAGTTGCCGCCCGGGAAAGATGCCGTGTAGCCGTTTTGGCTCACGAGCTGGTCGGTAAACTGGTTGCGCCGCGGCATGGTCACCGCGTTGATCCACATCTGGTAGTACTGCGGAGTCTGCCAATAAGCCGGCCAGCCAGCCACGTTGGGCGGGTCGCCGAGCTGTTGTTGCTGGATTGAGGCCCGGTCTACCAGCCAATGCCAGATGCCATACTGAGCCAGCACATTGGAGGCCGGCGGAAAGGCAATGGGCAGCTGACGGGCCGTGCCGAGCACCAGCTCAATGGGGCTCTTGATCATGCAGCCCATGCTCACTGCGTCGAAGAAATGCTCGCTGCTGAGCAGCGTACGCAACACTGGCGCCAGGTTATAGCCGTTTTGCTTGAGCTGCGCGGCCAGCGGCTGAATCACGTTCTGCTCCGCAGTCGTGTCGATGACGTAGTACACAAACCAGCGGTAGAGCTTGCGCACAAGGAATACGGCCGTCTCCAGCTCGTTGAAGATCATATCGATCAGCGCCTTATACTCCTGGTCGCCCTGGTTGCTGATGGTCTGGTTGGCAAAGGCGCTGCTGAACTGCTTGGTGGTGGTGTCGTGGCGCGAGGCCGTGAAGTAACCGTTGATGTTGGCGCCCGAGTCCTGCCAGCCGGTCAGGACCTTGGCCGCGGCCTGTACGTCGGCTTCGGTATAGGTGGTATAGTTGCCCGGCCCGATGAGCGGTCCTTTGCCTACCGTAAACAGCTCCAGTAGCTCGCGGGCGTAGTTTTCATTGGGTGCCCCCACACGGTTTTGGTTGCCGTTGAGGTAGCGCAGCATGGCGGGCTCCACAGTGATGTCCTTGGCCAACTGCTTGATGTTGCCGAGCGCGTGCCGGCGCAGCAGGGCCAGGTAGCTATAGCTGTACCGGCCCTCGTGGATGTCGCTGAACTCGACCACGAAGTGATTGTGCCAGAAAAGCGTCATCTGCTCCACCAAGGAGGTACTCTGCAACATCTGGCCGGCCCACCAAGCCCGCAGGCTCCGCATGCGCCAGTATTCAAAATCGTTGTTGAACGGAGCCGTTACCCATTGCCCGCCCACGGGTACACTAGTGTCATTGGCAAAGCCATTGACGGGCGGCGCTGGCGCGGCGGGGGCCGTCAGTAGGCGGTCCATTACCTGCGTTAGGGTTTGGCCAGCGGCGGTGTTTATCTCGGCGCGAGTAGGCCCAAAAGTGGTGCGGCGCAACAGATGCGCCGCCTGTGCATAACCCCAGGCCCCGGTATAGGGCGCTAGGCCAGCTTGTGTACGGGGCGCCGTTGGAAGGCTGGTATTGGCGAATCTGCTGACAGTTTCGCCGCCCGGCGGGTCGCCACCCCCTGCGTCAGGACGCTCAGGCACGGCCGCCACGGGTGCAGTAAGAACAGTAGCTGGCTTGCGGAGGAAAGCTCTGCGGTTCATAGGCCTTGGGTTGTGGTGGACGAAAGGGCTAGGTCCTAAAAGAGGGAATTGCACTAGTACTTACCACAGCCCAGCCGATGACTCTAAGAGAAGAAATCATTTAAGGATGAAGTCGAAACTAGTCGTACTGTCAATTGCATGTTAAAATATGGTTAAATTTGAATTTTAGCAAAAAAGGGCCCTCTTTTTATTGGGCACGTCCGAAGCTCTTTGCGCCCTCGATGGATTGATCAACTAGCTGAATGTGCAGCTATTGTTGCTGTCAAGCGACTGGTAGAAGCCAAAAAAGCCCCTGCTAATCAGCAGGGGCTTGCACGAAGATGGATTGTACTAAGAAAATATTCGGACTGGCCGAGCCTCTGATCTGTTACTTAAATTGAATGCTTTGCATCACCTCCTGCGCCACCGGCTGGTATTGGCGCTGCTCTTCCACTGAGCAGTTGAAGTGAAATACGTACAGCTGGTCCTTGTCAATGGCGTACTGCATCAGTTGATAGCGCTTAAGCGGAGCCATCATCTCGCGGCCACGGCGATTGTCCGACAGCGTTGAGACGAATTCCAAAACCACAAAATCTCGCTTGTTGATGGTGCGGATATCCTTACTGATGAATTCCACCTTGGAATAGGTCCGCTGCAGGTTCGACTCGTATACCTTGAGCAGCAGCGCGTAGTCGCGGTCGTTGAAGGTGGTTTGCTTGCTCGCCACGCTAAAGTCGATGCGCCCAGCTGGGTTGCTGAACACGGCCAACGGCTTGCGCGGAGCAGGGTATTTGACCGCAATGGCGTCGTCGGGCAGCGGCTGAAAGTCCTCGGGTACGCTCACCGATAGATTTTTAGCAATCTGTACCTTCCTCAGCTTGGGAGCCACAAAAGCGACAAGCAGCAGCAAAGGAAGTACCCACAGAACGGGGCGGAGCAATCGGGGAAGAAAAACGTTCATGGTATACATCGGCAGCAAAGTAACGCAGTCGGCTGCGGGAAAATTTCAGTCGTGCCGAAACGGTTAAAGGAGCTCCATGGAAAGAAAGAACGTCATGCTGAGCACAGGCGAACCAACGGGTCGGCGTAGCTAAGCATGACGCTCCAGCGTTAGGCAGGAAGCAAATTAGCGGCGGCCTCTTTTCTTCTTGGTGCTGCTCACCGGCGCCGAAGGATACTTGATGTTCACCTTCTTCCAATACAGGTAGTTGTCGATTTTGGCTTCCACAAGGTAGGTGCCGGCCGGTACGCGGCCCAGATCTACCGGCGCGCCGGTGTGGGTGGCTGGGTCCAGCGCCTGCGAGTACACCACAGCCTTTTTGTAGTTGGTGACGGTGAGCGTGCCGGGCTTGGTGAACTGCTGCGTGAAGCTTAGCAGCACGGTGTTGGAGTTGGGCTTCGGAAAGATATCGATGCCCGATAAGGTTTCCACGCGCTTCACGGCGCCATCGAGCACCAGCGGCTCAGCCGTAGTGGTCTTGGTCTTGATTTCAGTGCCGGTAGTTTCCGACTTGGTTTTGGTCTTGATCGTGGTTTGGGCCTGAGCAGCCGAAACGGACAACAGAACAGTGGCGGCGAGCAGCAGAGCGGAGCGTTTCATGAGAAAAGAAGTATGCCCGGACGGTGGTTCGGGAAAGCGTGGGATAAAGCTGATTTAAAGCGAAAAGCAGGGAGGTGAAGCGCCCTTTGCACATTCCGGGCCAAATTTACGAAGCCCATTCTACGTGTTCGTTGGCCCGATGGCTTATCCTATCTTTGCCGGCTCCAAATTTTGACTTGTCTGGCGGTGGCCAAACGCCGCCTTATTGCCTGCCCTTCGCGGCGGGCTTACCGTTTCCGACTATGCTCCGAACCCATACCTGCGGCGAACTTCGCCACGCCAATGTTGGCCAAACCGTTACCCTGTGCGGCTGGGTGCAGCGCACCCGCGACATCGGCGCCGTGCTCTACCTCGATCTGCGCGACCGGTACGGCCTTACGCAGCTGGTGTTTGAGGAAGGCGTGGAAGCCGAGGAAGTGCGCGAGCAGGCCCGCCAGCTCGGCCGCGAGTACGTGCTGTGCGTCACCGGTCGCGTGGCCGAACGCTACTCCAAAAACGACAAGCTGCCCACTGGCGACGTGGAAATTCGGGTAGAGAAGCTCGAAGTGCTGAACCCCGCCAAGCTGCCGCCCTTCCTTATCGAAGACGAAACCGACGGCGGCGATGACCTGCGCATGAAGTACCGCTACCTCGACCTGCGCCGCGGCGTGGTGCGCCGCAACCTGGAGCTGCGCCACCGGCTTGCCCAGTCGGTGCGCCGCTACCTGGATGGCCAGGGCTTCCTGGAAGTCGAGACGCCGGTGCTCATCAAGAGCACACCTGAAGGTGCCCGCGACTTTGTGGTGCCCTCGCGCATGAACCCCGGCCAGTTTTACGCCCTGCCACAGTCGCCCCAGACGTTTAAGCAGTTGCTGATGGTGTCGGGTTTCGACCGCTACTTCCAGATCGTGAAGTGCTTCCGCGACGAAGACCTGCGCGCCGACCGCCAGCCCGAGTTCACGCAGATCGACTGCGAAATGGCCTTTGTGGAGCAGGAAGACATCCTGCGCACCTTCGAGGGTATGACGCGCGAGATGTTCCAGCAGGTGAAAGGCTTCGACCCGGGCGAGTTCCCGCGCATGACCTACGCCGATGCCATGCGCCTCTACGGCTCCGATAAGCCCGACACGCGCTTCGCCATGCAGTTTGTGGAGCTTAACGCTGTGGCTCAGGGCCAAGGCTTCCCCGTGTTTGACAATGCCGAGCTAGTGGTGGGCATCAATGCTGCCGGCCAGGCCTCGTTCACCCGCAAGCAGCTCGACGAGCTAACCGAGTTCGTAAAACGTCCCCAGGTAGGCGCCACCGGCCTAGTGTACGCCCGAGTGGAGCCCGATGGCAACGTCAAATCATCGGTTGACAAGTTCTACTCGCAGGAAGTGCTGCAGCAGTGGAAAGCCGCGTTCAATGCCAATCCCGGTGACTTGCTGCTCATCCTGGCTGGCCCCGCTGACAAGACCCGCAAGGCCCTTAACGAGCTGCGCCTCGAAATGGGCCAGCGCCTCGGCTTGTGCAACAAGGAAGATTTCCGCCCGCTGTGGGTAGTGGATTTCCCGCTGCTGGAGTTCAACGAAGAAGAGGGCCGCTACTTTGCCATGCACCACCCCTTCACCTCGCCCAAACCCGAGGACATTCCGCTGCTTGAGACCAAACCCGGTGAAGTCCGCGCCAATGCTTACGATTTGGTAATCAACGGCGTTGAAATTGGTGGCGGCTCCATTCGTATCCACGACCGGGCGGTGCAGGCCAGCATGTTCAAGCTGCTTGGTTTCTCCGACGAGGAGGCTAAAGCGCAGTTCGGCTTCCTGCTCGATGCCTTCGAGTACGGCGCTCCGCCCCACGGCGGCATTGCCTTCGGCTTCGACCGCCTCTGCTCGCTTTTCGGCGGCGCCGACACCATCCGCGACTTCATCGCCTTCCCTAAAAACAACTCCGGCCGGGATGTGATGATTGATTCGCCGGCGGAGATTTCGCCGGCTCAGCTTAAGGAGCTGAGCATCGATACGAAGGTAGAAGTGGGGAAGTAATGTCCAACTGATGCGTATTTTTGAAAGCCTTGCCATTATGATAAAATGGCAAGGCTTTTCTTATGCGTGAAGTGCGGTATGACCAATCTCAGCCTTGGTTCTTTGTGGCTCTTGGTCTGTGCGTAATAGGCGGGGGAATTATTTATGCATTGCTTGACGATGCTTGGATAATCGGGGTAGTTATCGTGCTTGTTGGGGCGTTAATCGCGCAGCAGGGGCGTTTGCGGTTACAGGAGCAGGACGTTTTGTTACGCCTGACAGCCGACTGGGTCTGGACAAAAGAACTTGGCTGGCAACGATGGGAGGATGTAGATGTGCGGTTTGACCGTCATTATCAACAGGGAAGAGAAACCCAATTTGGGCGATTGGAAATTTCCCTTCCTAGCAATGCAAATAGGCGTTTCTTTGCAGGTATTAGCGGTTTAAATATCAGTTGCAACGAATTATTGATTTGGCTACGCCGAGCCGGCAAATATCCTAATTAGCTTATGCAAGAATCTGCCTTGTATCAGCATGAACTGTATTACGACCGCCGGTGGGCGGCATACAAGTTGTTTGGTGGTGGCGTGCTGCTGCCGAGCGGGTTGCTAATAACGATCTGGCAGCCCCGTTTTTGGGAGTGAGCGGGCTTGTGGTCGTACTCAGTGTGGGACTTGTTTGGGAGGGGCGCAAATGCCTCCAAGTTCAAGCTCCTCGGTTAAAGTTTGGTCAAGAAGGTATTTGGACGCCGACTTCAGCCTTTCACGCTTGGCAAGATGTATGGGCGCAGATGACATCCATAAGGCACCAGCAGCTGACAATGCGCGGCTGATAGCACTACTGCCAGTTCGGGTACTTGTATAGCCAACTCACACGATCATGTGAGGGCATTTGCGCAGCCGGTTTGCACCTGCTTTCTTGCGTGAAATGACGCGTCTCGGCTTTGGGCAACTTCGGGTGCCGCACTTTCTTCTTGGCTTAATCTGCTGGCTGCTAGCCGGTGAGGCGCTGGCCCAGAATATAACTTTCCGAACCCTGGCTACCCAGCACGGGCTGTCCGAAAACAGCGTGTACTGCATGGCGCAGGACGGCCGGGGTTTTCTGTGGTTCGGCACCCAAGATGGCCTCAACCGCTACGACGGCACCGGCTTCCGCGTGTTTCGCAACGACCCGCAGCGGAGCGGCAGCCTCAGCAGCAACTTCGTGCTGGCTATGGCCGCCGACGCGCAAGGCGGCATTTGGGTAGGCACGGGTGGCGGTGGGCTCAACCACTACAACCCGCTGACCGAACAATTCCGCACCTTCGAAGCCGGCGGCCCTGGCGCACTGTCCGACAATTTCATTCGGGCCGTGTACGTAGACCGCCAAGGGCGCGTGTGGGTGGGAGCCGAAGGGGGCCTGCACTTGCTCGATTCGCGCACGGGCCGATTTCGGCAGTTCCGGCACCCAGTTGGGGTAAGCAGCAGCGTCCGCGGCAATTCCATTCGGACCATCGTGCAAAGTAGTGATGGCCGCGTGTGGGCGGGCACCGGAGAGGGCCGCATCAGCTACGCCGACGAAAGCACCGGCGAACTAGTGACGCTGCCCGGCTGGCAACCAGCTGACGTTATCAAAGTGCTGGCGGCTACACGCGACGGGGGACTGTGGATTGGCACCGAAAACGAAGGCTTGCATTTTGTGAATCTGAATACCGGGCAGCAGCAGCACTATCAGGCGGGGAATGCCGGGCAGGCGGGGCGTTTGCCGTCCGATAAAATTGCGGCGTTGTTGATCGACAATCAGGACCGAGTCTGGCTGGGCACGGCGAATGGTTTGTGCCGCTTCAATGCCCAAACAGGCAGCTTCAGTGTGTGGCATCAGCAGCCCGGCAATCGGTTGAGCTTGCCCACCAATTCTATTTTGGGTTTGTTCCAAGACCGTTCGGGCCTGCTCTGGGCCGGCACCGATCAAGGTGTTTCCAGCTTCGACCCGCGCCCGAACGCTTTCGTGCAGCCTGTGCCAGGGCGGATCAGCGGTCCGGTCTGGGCTATTGCCGAAGATGCGCGCCGACGCTTGTGGCTCGGTACTGAAAGCAATGGCCTGCTGCGCTCCGACCCCCTCACCGGGGAACTGACGACATACCGGGCCAATGAAGATGATCCGCAGGCCCTGCCCGACGACTTCATCCGCGCCCTGCTGCCTGACCGCGACGGCCGGCTGTGGATAGGCACCCAAAGCAAGGGCTTGGCTTACCTTGATCCGGCTACCGGTCGGTTTCGCCGCTTCCGCCACAATCCTGCCGACCCTACTAGCCTCTCCGATGACTTTGTGCGCTGCGTGTACCTCGACCGGCAAAACCGGCTTTGGGTGGGTACCGAAGGCGGCCTCAATTTGCTGGACCCCGTAAGTGGCCGCTGCGCCGTGTACCGCCACAACCCACGCGACCCCCAAAGCCTGAGCAGCAACTTTGTGCGCTGCGTGTACCAGGATAGCAAAGGCCGCCTGTGGGTGGGGGTAGGGGGCGGCGGGCTCAGTCAGTTCGATTCCCGTACCGGGCACTGCCGCGTGTTCAAGGCCAACCCGGCCAACCCCCAAAGCCTGAGCAGCAATTTTGTGCGCTGCATGCTGGAAGACAAGCAGGGGCGCTTGTGGCTAGGAACCGAAGGCGGCGGCCTGTCGTGCCTGGTAGACGCAGAGAAAGGCGAATTCGTCACCTACCGTGAGCCGCAAGGCCTGCCCAATGACGTTATCTACGGCATGACCATGGACAGCCGCGGCGACCTATGGATGGCTACCAATAAGGGCATTGCCCAGTTCACGCCCAGCACCGGTCGCTTTCGTACCTATGACATCCGCGACGGACTGCCGCAGGACGAGCACAATGCCGGTGCTTATTGGCGCGGTGCCGATGGCCGCCTCTTCTTCGGTGGCCCCAACGGACCGGTGGCTTTCCAGCCCTCGGCCGTGCGCCTGAACCCCACACCGCCCACGGTGGTGCTCACGGGCTTTCGCAAGTTCAACCAACCGGTGCGCCTCGACACCAGCATCACCGAGCTGCGCGAACTGCGCCTCACCCCGCGGGACTACTTCTTCTCTATCGAGTTTGCGGCCCTGAATTACCGCCTGCCCGATAAAAACCAGTTTCAGTACAAGCTCGAAAACTTCGACGACAACTGGATTGAAGCTGGCAGTCAGCATCAGGCCACTTACACTAACCTCGACCCCGGAGCCTACACCTTCCGGGTGCGCGCTGCCAACAACGACGGGGTATGGAACAATACCGGCACCGCGCTGCGGCTCATTGTGGAGCCGCCATGGTACCAAACGTGGTGGTTCCGCATTCTGGCTAGCTGGTTTGTATTCGGCCTGCTGTTTTTGGCCTACCGTGTACGCGTGAGCCAACTATTGGCCCTGGAGCGCGTGCGCCACAACATCGCCCGTGACTTGCACGACGACATGGGCTCTACGCTCAGCTCTATCAGCATCTTGAGCCAGCTGGCTCGCACCCACCAGCAGCGCGGGAGTGTGGATCAGTCGTCCCAGTTGCTGGATCAAATCGGGGAGTCATCGCGGCGAATGCTCGACAGCATGGACGATATCGTGTGGGCTATCAACCCTGCTCACGATTCAATGGAATCCGTCACGTCGCGCATGCGCTCTTTTGCCTCCGATGTGCTGGAGGCTCGGGGTATCGATTTTCTATTCAAGGTGGCGCCCGAAGTGGTTGAGCACCGCTTGCCTATGCGCGCCCGCCGGGAGTTTTTCCTCCTCTTCAAAGAAGCCGTCAATAACCTGGCGAAGTATTCGAAAGCCGAATTCGCTTCTATCCGTCTCGACTACGAAAACCGCAGCCTGGTGCTGCGCGTGGAAGATGATGGGGTTGGATTCGATCCGCAGGCTCCAGCACAAGGTGGCGGCAACGGCATGACCAATATGCGCAGCCGCGCTGCGGCCATCAAAGCCCAGCTTAATATCGATACGGCCCCGGGCCAGGGCACCCGCATGGAGCTTCGCGTGCCATTGAAGTAGCACTTGTTCCTCTAATCAGTCGTAGTAGCGCATCACCTGATTAGCTACATTAAATGGCTCGCGGCGCTCTGCATCCGAGCTGCCAATCACATCATTATGCGGCTGTAGCGCGCAGGCCCGTTGCGTACCTTGCAGCACTTTACTACGCACCCCATACCCACCGTTCTGTCTTATGGAAACTTCTTCTACCCGCGTCCTGATTTACGAAGACAATCCCGATCTGCGCCTGAGCCTGAGCCATCTGCTCGGCGGCACACCCGGGCTTGAGTTGGTAGGGGCCCTCGGTAATTGTCAGCAGGTAGAGACGGACATTCCGCGCCTGAAGCCTGACGTGGTGCTCATGGACATCGATATGCCCGGCATCAACGGCATTGAAGGACTCAAGCGCATCAAGGCGTCGTCGCCGAAGGTGAGCGTGGTGATGCTGACCGTATTCGAAGACAACGACCGGGTATTCCAAGCCGTGTGCGCCGGGGCCGATGGCTATCTGCTGAAGAAAACGCCTCCTGCCAAGCTGCTCGACGCTATTGGGGAGGTGCGCGCCGGTGGGGCACCCATGACGCCGGCCATTGCTCGGCAGGTGTTGCGCCTGTTCCCTAAGCCCGTGGCGCCGCGTCAGCAGGAAGACTCGCCGGCTAACCTCAGCGCCCGCGAACAAGAAATCCTCGGCCTGCTGGTAGAGGGCTATAGCTACAAGATGATTGCCCACGACCGCGGCATCTCGCTCGATACCGTTAGGTCACACATCAAGAAGATTTACGAAAAGCTGCACGTGCGCTCCATGACGGAGGCCGTAAGCAAGGCCCTTCGTCAAGGGTTGACATAGGCTTTACCTCTGACTGGCTTTCCGAAAAGCCCCGACCGGGTCCCGGTCGGGGTTTTTGTTTGCTGGGCATCACATCGACATCACATAATCATGTGATTGCCGCGTCAGAGTTTCGTGCCGATCTTTAATGCGAGTCCGACACCATTAGGAGTCAGGCTATTATGTTCATATAATCAGGTTGCTATCATGTCTACGAAACCTCGTCGGCAACTGCTAATCTCCCTGCTTGGACTGTGTCTTTTTGGCCGTCCGGCAATGGCATAAGGCGGCTCCGCCGCACCGCGCCCGACACACCACCTGCAACCCGGCAGTTCTCCGGCGACCTGATGGATTGAGCATACCGCGCCCGATTGGCTACTGCCAATCGGGCGTTTTTTTGTGACCTGACTGAAGGTTTGTCCCCAAATCCATGCCCGGAGCTTGCCATTTCCGCTGGCTGGGGCCTATCTTCGTTACCGACCCTCGTTTAGCCGTGTCCTATGCAGCTGCTCCGCAACCTTAAGCTCACCGACGTTTTCGTACTCGATATCGAAACCGTGCCCTGCGTAGGCTGCCACGAAGAGCTCGACGGCATGCTGCAGCACCTGTGGGAGCATAAGGCCCAATCGTTGCGCCGGCAGCAGGGCTTTCCCACCTGGGGGGCCGAGGAACTGGAGCCCATGCCCGACCGCTTTACTGCAGCCTCGCTGTTTTCGCAGGCCGGCATCTATGCCGAGTTTGGCCGGGTGGTGTGCATCTCCGTCGGCTATTTCTACTACGACTCGCTGGAGCAACTGCGTTTCAAGGTAAAGAGCTTCGCCGGCGACGACGAAGCCAAGCTTCTGCGCGACTTCGTGCGCGCCTTGAGCAAGCGACCTACCTTCACGCTCTGCGCCCACAACGGCAAAGAGTTCGACTTTCCGTACCTGTCGCGGCGTATGCTCATCAACGGCGTGCAGCTGCCCCCACAGCTCGATATTGCCGGCAAAAAGCCTTGGGAGGTAAACCACCTCGATACGATGGAGCTGTGGAAGTTCGGTGACCGGAAGTCCTTCACTTCCTTGGCACTGCTAGCAGCCATGTTCGGCATTCCAACCCCCAAGGACGACATCAACGGCGCCGACGTAGCCCGCGTCTACTACGAGGAGCGCGACCTGCCCCGCATCGTGAAGTATTGCCAGAAGGACATCATTACTACTGCCCGCCTGCTAATGAAATTCCGCGGCGACGAGCCTTTCGCCGACGATGCCGTGGTGTACGCTGACCAACCAGAAATGGCCGTGGTGCGTGTCGCGTAGGGTTAATAAGGTAGTGGCGCCAATCATCCAGTGAAGGCATCTTTTGTAAGATGCCTTTTTTATGCTTTAATTCGTTTATTGAATAATATTTATTTAAAATAGAATTATTAAAAACCCTTAATTTTCATTGAGATGGCGCAGAATGTGTTGGAGGAAGTATCGGCTTGCTTTACTGCTATGGCAGTTACTCAAGTCAGTACGGTGATTGGCGCCAGCGAAACCGCTGTACGCCGCGCTATGCCCAAGGTAGTGCCTATGGCCTTGAGCAACTTGATTAAGCTCGCGGAGCAAACGGGTGGCCCGGATGTGCTCTGGACGATGGCCCGCGATGCACACGAGGTTGGCACCATGACCGATGCTACTGTGGCGTTTACCAACCCTGAGCAAGCAAGGCGTGGGCAAGAGTTGATGAGCAGTCTGCTCACTGGCAGCAGCCGGTACCACCTTGAAACCGTGGCCGAGGAAAGCGGCTTGGGAACCGAGGCAACTGAAAACCTGCTGAGCATGACCACGCCCGTTATTCTTGGGGTGCTTGGTGGGCACATCGCAGCCCGTGACCTTGATTCGGGGGGGCTGAAGCGCCTGTTGCAAAGCCAGCGCAGCAGTGTATCGGGACTGATGCTGCTTGAAGAGAAACACAATAGTGCTGCTGGTGCATCCGTGGCGCGTTCAAAAAGCAGTGCGGAAGCTCACGCCTTTAAAAAACCCACTGCAACTCTTGAGCCCACGGCTTTCAGCAAAGGTCAGCAGCGCCTAGTGCCGGCGGTGTTGCTAATTGGGGCATTGGTCGCCGGGTACTTTGTGGGACAAAATCGTCAACCAGGACGCCCTGTGCCTGCGCAGCAGCAAGTGGTGGCCGGTGGCTTGCCCTCGCAGCCAGCGGTAGAAACTCCGGTTCCCGTAACCGTGGCGAGCGGCCGTTATGATGCCGTTACTGAGAACTACATCTATGATACGGGCAAGCCGGTGCGCCTGATGTTAAAGGATGGCACTACGCAGACCGTCGGCATCAATTCTACCGAAAGCCAGTTCTATAATTTTTTAGCCAATGAAGGCTTACAGGTAGACCCCGTCAACCGCACCAAAGGTTGGATCAACTTTGACAGGGTGTACTTCGATGCTGCCAAAGCCACGCTCACTGATGAATCCAAGGCGCAGCTGCGCAACGTAGCCAGCATCATGAAAAGCTTCCCCAGCGCCCGCATCAAGATTGGCGGTTACACGGACAGCACCGGCAATTTCATGGAAAACCTCAAGCTCAGCGAACAGCGTGCTACTGCAGCCATGGCCATGCTGGTAGACATGGGTATTCCTGCCAGCCGCGTCGAAGCCAAGGGATACGGACCGAAGCACAACGTCGCCAGCAACGAAACGCCAGTAGGCCGTTCGTTGAACCGGCGCATCAGCGTGCGGGTGATTGAGAAGTAAAAGAAAGTTGCACGCGGGCTCTGGGATAGACTTACTTGCTGAAAAATCAGATGATTTGACCAAAACCAAAAAAGCGGCCCGAGAGCCGCTTTTTTGGTTTATGGGGGTATTTCCGTTTAACTACAGCACGTTTTCTACAATGCCCGGCAGCACACCTAGCAGGACCGTCAGGCCGACGAGCAGGATCAGTACGGCCGACTGGAAACCGCCCACTGCTACCGGAGCCTCGGAGCCCTCCACGGCTGGGCGCATGTACATGGCTATAATCGGTCGCAAGTAATAGTAAATGCCGATGGCTGACATCACTACGGCAAATACAATCAGGCCGATAAAGCCTTCCTGTGCCGCCGCTGCGAACAAGTAGAACTTACCAAAGAAGCCACCCGTGAGCGGAATGCCAGCCAAAGACAGCATGGCTACCGTCATTGCAAAGGCTAGCAACGGATTGGTCTTGGCCAAACCGTTGAGGCCTTCGTAGTCGTCGCGGCCGCGCTGGTCGTGCACGAGCTTCAGCACGGCAAAGGCCGCGATGGTAGCCACCGAATAAGCCAGTGAGTAGAAGAAGATGGCATTGGCTGAGAGGCGGCCCGAGCGCAGCGCTACCAGCGCCAGCAGCAGGTAACCGGCGTGCGAAATGCTGGAGTAAGCCAGCATACGCTTCGCATTGGTCTGCGCCACGGCGCCCACGTTGCCGATAAGCAGCGTCAGCACCAGCATGGCGGTAAGCGTAGGCAGCCAGAAATCGATGGTATCTCCACCGAAAGCCACGAGCAGCAGCTTAAAGAAACCTGCGACACCGGCCGTTTTCACCACGGTGCTCATGTAGGCCGTGAACAGGGTAGGAGCCCCTTCGTACACGTCGGGCGTCCAGAAGTGAAACGGTGCAGCCGAAATCTTGAAGCCTATGCCGATTAAGATCAATAGAATGCCCACGTACATCATGGGTGCCAGGGCTGGGTCGGCGGTAGGCAGAGCACGTACGGCAATGCCAAGCTGGCCCAATTCGAAGGTGCCGGTAGCGCCGTAGATCAGTGCAATGCCGAAGAGCAGGATGCCGGTGGCAAAGGAACCCATCAGCAAGTACTTCAGGGCCGCTTCGTTGGAGCGCAGGTTGCTCTTATCGGAACCCGCCAGCACATACATGGCGATGCTCAGCGTTTCGATGCCGAGGAAAAGCACCAGCAGGTGGTTGTAGCTCACCATCATGATGGCCCCGACAAGCGAAAACAGCAAGAGGGAGTAGTACTCGGCGAGGTTGGCTTCGCCGTCGCGGATGTATTTCTGAGAGAAAGGCAGCAGTAATAGCGCCGTGAGTGCCATCACAGCTGTAAACACCTGCGCGTAACGGTCAAATACGAGCATGCCGTTGACATAGGGCGAGGTATTCCACACGGCCAACTGGCCGACGCTGTCAATGCCCGACACATTTACCGCGAAGACCGCCGCCAGCACCACCAGCACCAAAGGAAGCATGGCGCGGTTGGAGCGGTTGAAGCCAAGAAAAAGGTTGGCCAGCCCGGAAACAGAAAGCAGAATAATCGAAAGCATGAGTCGGGAGGCTTAGCGGTTGATCAGCACCAGCAGCTTGTTGATAGCCGGCTCCGAGATGTGCAGGAAAGTGCCGGGGAACAGGCCAATCCAGAACACCATTACTACGAGGGGCACCAGTACGGCTACTTCCGAGGCGTTCAGGTCGCGAATAGCGGCTGAGAACGAGGAGTCAGGGCCGAGCATCACGCGCTGGAACATGCGCAGCAGGTATACCGCCCCAAAGATGATGGTGAGGCCGGCTACGGCGCCCAGCCAGGGATTGAATCGGTACACGCCCATCAGCAGCAGGAATTCGCCCACGAAACCGTTGGTGAGCGGCAGCGCGACGGTGCCGAGCAGAATCACAAGGAATGAAACGGACAGCAGCGGTGTGTTGCGCGTGAGGCCGCCCAGCTCCGGAATCATGCGGGTGCCGGTGCGGCGCTCGATGATATCGGCGATAAAGAACATGCCCACCACGTTCACGCCGTGCGCCAGCATTTGTACGGTAGTGCCCTGCAGGCCCACGGCCGTAAGCGAGAACATACCGGCAATCATCAGGCCCACGTGGGAAAGCGACGAGAAAGCAATCAAGCGCTTCATATCGCGCTGGCGAATAGCAATGATGGCGCCGTAGATGATGCCGATAACGGCCAGCACCATCACCCAGTCAACCCAGAGGCTGACGCCCTTTGGCACCACCGGCAGCAGCCAGCGCATGGTGCCGTAGATGCCCATTTTGAGCATGATGCCAGAGAGCAACATGGTAGCCGGAGCGGGAGCCTCGGAGTAGGTATCGGGCTGCCAGGAGTGCAGCGGGAACAGCGGCATCTTGATGGCGAAGGCTGCGAAAATCAGCCAGAAAACCCACGATTGCTGTTCCGTACTGAGCGTCAGGCTGTAGAAAGCCTGCAGATCAGAGCTACGGGCGGCGCCGCTTACACCGGTGAGGTAGTAGAGGTAAACGAAGCCGGCCAGCATCAGCAGTGAACCAACCACCGTGTAGATGAAAAACTTGAGGGTAACAGCCACGCGCCGCTCACCGCCCCACACGCCGGCGAGGAAGTAAATTGGAATCAGTGCTATTTCCCAGAAGAAATAGAACACAAACGCGTCCAGGGCCACAAACACGCCGATCAGGCCCGTTTGCATGAACAACACCAGCGCGTAGAACACCGACGGGTTTTCGTACTCGTGGCGGAACGAAGCTAGTAGAATCAGCGGCACCAGGAAGGCGGTGAGCAGCACCAGCAGCAAGCTCAGGCCATCCACGCCGATGTGGAAGTTGATGCCCGCCGAAGCCAACCACGGGTAGTTGATTTCGAATTGGGTCTGGGAGTTGGTCTGGAACTGAATGGCCATGAACAAGGCCAGCGCCAGTTCGACCAGCGAAGCGCCAAAGGCCAGCGCCCGCGCAGCAGAGCCCCGCACAAAGTGCAGGAGCAGCGCGGCAGCTACGGGCCAGATAAGCAGGAGGGCAGTCAGCATAACGCGAACTTCGAGGGAAGCGGAATACGCCGCTAATGGTTACAGTCGGAAGAGGTTCAGGGCGAGAATCACGACGATGCCCAGCACCATCAGAAGCAGGTAGGTGCCAATGGTACCCGTCTGCAGGTTGCGCAGCAGCTGCGAGCCGCCGAATACGCCGCGGCCGACGCCATTTACGGCACCGTCTACCACGCGCTTCTCCACCAAATCGTGGAACCCGCGCGAGAGGTACATGGACGGCCGCACAAACAGCGCGTTGTATAGCTCATCGACGTAGTACTTGTTGTACACCAGATTCTCGAAGAAGCCGCGCGGCTGATTGTCCTCGGCCGGGCGGGTGCGGCGTGCTACGTACAGCACGTAAGCCAACACGATGCCCAGCACGCCAGCCGCTACCGACAGACCGATGAGCATGTACTCGGTGCTGTGGTCGATTTCAAGGCCCACCGAAGCCGGGTTCACCTGCTTCGAGTAGTTGAAGATGGGGGCGAGGAAGTCGGCCAGGTAGCCGCGGTCGAGCAGCAGTGGCGCGTTCATGAAACCACCAATGGCGGACAGCACAGCCAGAATAATCAGCGGCAGCGTCATGGTGGCCGGCGACTCGTGCAGGTGGTGCTTCTGCTCCTCCGTGCCGCGGAACTCGCCGAAGAAGGCGAGGAACAGCAGGCGGAACATGTAGAAGGCCGTCAGGAACGCCGTCAGCAGGCCGATGCCAAACAGCACTTTGTTGTGCAGGAAGGCGTGAGCCAGAATTTCGTCTTTGGAGAAGAAGCCCGAGAAGGGGGGAATTCCGCTGATGGCCAGGCAGCCAATCAGGAACGTGAAGAACGTAATAGGCAGCGCCTTACGCAGGCCGCCCATGCGACGCAGGTCCTGCTCGTTGCTCATGGCGTGAATCACCGAGCCGGCGCCGAGGAACATCAGCGCTTTAAAGAAAGCGTGCGTCAGTACGTGAAACAGCGAAGAGGTGTAGCCCATCACGCCCAGCGCTAGGAACATGTAGCCCAGCTGCGAAACGGTGGAGTAGGCGAGTACTTTCTTGATGTCGTTCTGCGCCAGACCGATGGTGGCCGCGAACAGGGCCGTGATGCCGCCAACCCAGGCTACCACCTCCAGCGCGTCGGGCGAGAGGGTGTAGATGATGTTGGAGCGCAGCACCATGTAGATACCGGCCGTTACCATGGTAGCGGCGTGAATCAGCGCCGATACCGGCGTGGGGCCAGCCATAGCGTCGGGCAGCCAAGTGTAGAGCGGCAGCTGAGCCGACTTACCCATGGCACCCACGAAGAGCAGCAGCGCAATGGCCGTCAGCACACCCGCGCCCACCGGCATCTGCGCGGCCTTCTGGAACACCTCACCGTACTGCACCGAGTCGAAGGTGAAGTAAATCAGGAAGATGCCGAGCAAAAAGCCCAAGTCACCTACGCGGTTGATGATGAAGGCCTTCTTAGCGGCGTTGTTGTAGTTGGTGTTCTGATTCCAGAAGCCGATGAGCAGGTAGGAGCAGAGTCCCACGCCTTCCCAGCCGATGAACAGGATGACGAAGTTGGCACCCATCACCAGCAACAGCATCGAGAAAACAAACAAGTTCAGGAAGGAGAAGAACTTGCCCACGTTCTCGTCGTGGTGCATGTACCCGATGGAGTACACGTGAATCAGGAAGCCCACGCCTGTCACCAGCAGCAGCATGATGAGGCTAAGCTGGTCAATCTGGTAGGAGAAAGGAATCTGCAGCGAGCCGACCGAAATCCAGTCAAACAGGTGTACCGTGTAGGGTATGCCGTTAAACTGCGTGAACAGCATTACCGAAATCAGGAACGAGCCTAGCACGGTAGCGCTGCCGATGAGCCCGGCCACCGTACCCGAAAGTCGGCGGTTGAGCAAGCCGTTGATCAGGAAGCCCAGAAACGGCAGCAGCGGAATGAGAATGTAGAGCAGCGGCGAGCCGGCAAAGACGGCGAGGGGCGCTTGTTCAGCCATTAGTGTAATGAGCTAATGTGATGTAATGAGTTCATATGCTAATTCTTGCTGGAGAAGGCGCCCGTTGCGTTGGCACATGAGCTCGTTCCCCACATTAGCACATTGATTATCCCATTACCACTTGAGCCTGTCGAGCAGGTTGACGTCGGTGTTCTGAATGTTGCGGTAAATCATCACGATAATGCCCAGGCCAACGGCAACTTCCGCGGCGGCTACAGCCATGATGAAAAACACGAAGATTTGTCCGTTCGGATCGGCGCGGTAGGCCGAAAAGGCAGCGAGCAGGACGTTGACGGCGTTGAGCATCAGCTCCACGCACATGAAAATAATGATGGCGTTGCGCCGGGTCAGTACTCCGATGACACCAATGGCAAACAGGGCCGCGGCGAAGAACACGTAGTGCTGAAGCGGAATGGTGCGGATGACTTCCGGTATCGTCTGGTCCATTCAGAATGGGGTAGCGGCGGAAAAAAGACAGCTCAACAGGCTGTCCCGAATTAGCGGGCAAAGGTATCCTGAAAATCGGAAAACTCCCGCGGAAAAGTACCGATTTGGCCGAGGCATGGGAACAAGGCTATCCTTATTAAAGGAAGAGGGGCGTGAAACTGCAGCGGCCATGGGGGTGTTGAAGGGCTGATTGAACGTCCGAATATCAAACCTACATTTATGGTCCTGTACCAAGTACTAGCAGGAAACAGGACCGAGTATCAGCACCTCGCTTTGTGCTATTACTGTTCTGCTTGCACCTAGTGCTACTCAGTACAGCCTCAGTTCCCGAAAATTTT
This sequence comes from Hymenobacter sp. FMD4, assembly GCF_058932745.1. Classification (NCBI taxonomy): domain Bacteria; kingdom Pseudomonadati; phylum Bacteroidota; class Cytophagia; order Cytophagales; family Hymenobacteraceae; genus Hymenobacter; species Hymenobacter sp. FMD4. Next base: position 266,921 of record NZ_JBZYWH010000004.1, on the reverse strand, counting down.
CTATTCCCGATAAAGTAATTTTCCGCGGCCTGCGTCTTTGTCCTCAGAATGGAACAGGCAATGACCATACTACCTACCGCGGCGGCCATGACCGAGCAAAACGACCGGGTGCAAGAGGCCGTACGCGAGCAGCGCACCAAATTGCTCTCGTTCATTCGCCGCCGCATTCCTGACGAGGCCGATGCTGAAGACGTACTGCAGGACGTCTTTTACGAGCTGGTGCAGAGCTACCGCCTCGTGAAGCCCGTGGAGCAGATGGCCGCCTGGCTATTCCGGGTGGCCCGCAACAAAATCATCGACCGTTACCGGCGACCGAAGCCTGCTTCGCTGGAAGAAGCCGCCACATACCACGCCGCTTCCGATTCCGACGAGCCGCTGCTGCTCGCCGACGTGCTGCCCGCTCCGGATGATTCCACGGAAACCTCCATGGCCCGCGAAACCATCATGGAAGCTATTTTAGATGCTTTGGAAGAACTGCCTCCGGCTCAGCGTAATGTGTTCGTGTGGCACGAGTTCGATGGCAAAACCTTCAAACAGATGGCCGAAGAAACGGGCGTGCCGCTCAAAACCCTGATTTCGCGCAAGCACTACGCGGTGCAACAGCTCCGCACCAAGCTGCAGGCGCTGTATACTGATCTGTTTCTCGACTAACTTCCCCTCCCCATATGAACCGCAACTTCTGGCTGCTCCGCGGCCTGCGCTTTGTGCTCTTCGCGGCTTTGCTTATGGCGGCAGTCACGTTTGCCGTCATGAGCCTGTGGAACTGGCTTATGCCAGATATTTTTTCCTTACCATTCATCACCTTCTGGCAGGCCTTGGGTTTGCTTGTGCTCAGCCGCATCCTATTCGGTAGTTTTCGGGGCGGCCCAGCTGGTGGCTGGAAAGCCCGTGCCCAAGAGCATTGGCGCAACAAGATGGAGTCGCGCATGCAAGGCATGAGCGACGAAGAACGGGAGCGGTTTCGGCAAAAAATGCGCCGCTGCGGCCCCGGCTGGGCCCGTATGACCGAGCAACCTCAAGCCCAGCCAACCCAAGCCGAATAACAGCAAGCGCGGCCCCGATACTTCGGGGCCGCGCCTGGTTTTAGGGACTATCGTGCTAGCCTAGCGAAAAATCATCAGCTTGGCATCTTGCCGACAGCGCAGGGCATGAGGCGCACCGGCCGGGATAATGAGGTAGTCGCCAGCCTCCAGAAGGATAACAGTGTCGCCGAGTTCTAGCTCCAGCTGCCCCGCCAGCGCGGTTACCAGCACTTCGTCGGCCGAGTGATGGGAAGGCATGGTTTCGCCGGCTCGGAAGGTTTTGTAGAGCACTTTCTGGCCGTTGCGGCTGAAGAGAACCAAGCCCTTCTGCTCACCGATTTGATGGAGTTTGCCGGCAAGCAGGCTGCCGCTTTGTATCTGGGTAGTGTTCATGAAGCTGACTTTCGGGTGAGATATGTAGGCGAAAGTCGGCGCTGGCGTCTGAGCGGGGAATGAGGAGAATCAGGGCCGATGCTGACACTATTCATAGAACAGTCAGGGCAATGAAACTATAGACTTCAGACGATGCGAAGGCCATTTGTGGCGGCATGTTCTAGTTAATTTTTCGTTGCCACCTCACTTGCGTTACCAAAGTGCCATGCCCATGTCCAGCCACCGATATGTATTCCACGCATTTGAAGGGACCAAGATCAGGTAGGTCGATTGTCATTCCTGCAGGAGCGACTCCGTATCTGCTGTTCCACATTACGTAGTCATCGTCCGCAGATGACATGCACTCTGCTTTGGCTACCGAAACAACCTTGTTGAAATTGGTAATCCGGCCAAGTGATACAGTCGCGCCCGGCTGAAGGCGCCAGCCTGGGACACGGTCTATAGAAAGCCTACGTCGCCCGAGTTTGATTGTCAGATCTAATGTATCCTTCTTATCCACGTACGGGAGTAAAAGCATACCAGCACTATCCCGAATAGTAAAAGTCCGCATTCGAGACTTGAGTGACACGTCTTTGGCGCTGAATCTGTGCCGCTTTTCCTTATTGTTCAAAAAGACATTTATAACCAATCTGGGTGAGTTATTGGTATTATCCTTTGCGTGCGAGTTTTGCCATATACTAGGCAAAGTGTATAGATAACACAGTAAAATCAACAGCATTGCTTTCATGGGCTTGATATGCTGGCCTGAATAAACAAAAGCGGCGCCGGATGCATCCGGCGCCGCTTTTGTTTATTTGAAAAGCTACAGTTAGAAATGCCGCTCGCCCGTCTCGCGCTTGCCTAGCATCACCGCGCCTACCATAGCCACGAGGAACAGCACAGAGGCCAGTTCGAAGGGCACTAGGTACTGCTGATACAGCACCAAGCCGAGGCGGTGCACCATGCCAATCTGGGAATCAAACGTGGCCGCGTCGGCACCAACGGGGTTCACGTTGCGCAGTGCCGCGATAAGCACCAGCAGCAGCAGCCCGCCCGATACAGCAGCTGTGATTTTGGCCACCACCGACTTATTCGGTTCCGTATCAGCGTTTAGGTTCAGGAACATCACCACGAACAGGAACAGTACCATAATGGCACCGGCGTACACAATAATGTTCACGGCGGCCAGGAACTGCGCATTGAGCAGCAGGTAGTGCCCCGATATGGCGAAGAACGTCAGGATCAGGAACAGCACCGAGTGGATAGGGTTTTTGGAAAACACAACACCCAGTGCACTCAGCAGCGCCACAAACGCAAGGAAGTAGAATAAGGAGGTGCCCATAAGGGAAAGCCGGAGAAGGAGAGGAGAACGAACTCCCCGCCTCAGATGAGGAGGGGTGGCCGGAGGCCAGGGTGGTTGATAATCGTTAGACGGCAACCGTCTTGGCGATTTGAGTTATTTCTACCGCTGGTAAACCACCCCAGCGGCAGTCAGGCTGCCACATCCCGTCCTTGACAGAGGACGGGATGTGGCAGGCCTTTATGCTTCTATGCCAGCCATACGGCGGGCTAGGGCTTCGGCTTGCTCAGGGGTGAGCTGAATGCCGCGCTTGCTGCGAGCGTTCGGGTCCACGGGCTCTACGAGGCGGTCTTTGCCGTAAATGAACTCGTCACGCTCGAAGCGGGGCGGAGCCATTTTATCGGCTTGCAGGTACACTGCGGCCTTCGGGCAAGCTTCCTCACACAGACCGCAGAAGATGCAGCGCAGCATGTTTACCTCATAGCTGACGGCGTACTTCTCTTCGCGGTAGAGGTTCTCTTCGCCCTTTTTCCGCTCGCCGGCTACCATGGTAATGGCTTCGGCCGGGCAGGCTACAGCGCACAGGCCGCAGGCGGTGCAACGCTCCCGGCCCTTCTCATCGCGCTTCAGCACGTGCAAACCCCGAAACGTGGGCGAAAACGGCCGTGTCTCTTCGGGGTAGCGAATGGTGGCTTTCTTAGAGAAGAAGTGCTTGAGCGTGATGAGCATGCCCTGGGCCAAAGCGGGCAGGTAGGCTCGCTCCGCCAGCGTCATCGGCTTCTTCTCAAGTTTCTTGGATCTATTAGTCAGTTGCATGATGGTCAAGATGTAGCGCGAACCTTCAGCCCGCGCATTCTGGCCGATTGTCGTCGGACGAACTCTGCTTTGGTAGTAGAACTACAGTTCTATTACCGAGGCTTATTTACCTAAAAACAGGATGAGCGCGCCCGTCAGCAGGATGTTCAGGATGGCAATGGGGAATAGGATGGTCCAGCCCAGGCGCATCAACTGATCGTAGCGGAAGCGCGGCAGCGTCCAGCGCACCCACATGAAGAAGAAGATGAAGAAGAAGATCTTCGCGAACATCGTGATGGTGCCCAAGATGGTCACCGTGTTGTGTGCGAACAACTCACCTTGGGAGTTCAGCAGCGTGTTGTAAAGAGCATGTTCACCAGGGAAGCTAAACCCTCCAAAATACAGCGTGCTCATCACAGCCGAAGCCACGAAGATGTTGATGTACTCAGCAAACAGGTACAAGCCCATTTTCATCGACGAGTACTCGGTGTGGTAACCGCCTACCAGTTCCGTTTCGCACTCCGGCAAGTCGAAGGGCGTACGGTTGGTTTCAGCGAAGGCGCACACCAGAAAGATGATGAAGCCCAGCGGTTGGTACACAATGTTCCAGAGACCGTTGTACTGCTGCAGCGTGATTTCACGCAGCGACAGGGTGCCAGTCACCATCAGTAAGGCAATCAGCGCCATGCCCATGGCTAGTTCGTAGCTCACGGCCTGGGCCGCTGCCCGGATAGCGCCGAGCAGGGAGAACTTGTTGTTCGAAGCCCAACCGCCAATCATGATGCCGTACACGCCGAGGGAAACCACGCCGAATACGTACAGCATGCCGATGTTTACCTCAATGGCCTGCAGGCGAATTTCGGTACCGTCGCCGAGCAGCAGGGTGTTGCCAAATGGAATAACAGCCGAAGCCATCAGGGCCGTGGTCATGGCCAAGCAGGGGCCGAAGACGAACAGCCACCGGTTCGAGCCGCTGGGGAAGAATTCTTCCTTCGTGAACAGCTTCACGGCATCGGCCAGGGGCTGCAGCAGGCCGAAAGGGCCGGCGCGGTCCGGACCTACGCGGTCTTGCAGGAAGGCCGCCACCACGCGCTCGGCGTAGGTGGAGTAGGTAGCAATCAGCAGCGAAATGCCGAATACCGCCAAAATAACGAGGCCTTGCCAGGCCAGTGCGGGAATTTCCATGGTGGCTAGCTTAGCGGCCGAGTTTCAGCGGCGGGTTTTGTTCCAGGTCACGGACAGAGCTTTCCGGCATGTCGGCAATGACTTGCGGATTCACTACCGGCAGCTCGTAGTGGTTGGCCGAAATTACCGAGGTCCGGTCGATGTGCGTCGGGCCTTCGATGGTCCAGTCGGCCGTTTCCTTTTTTTCGAAACGGCAGGTGTTACAGATCCATTCCTTTACCTCGCCATACTCGTCCTTGCGGGCGGTTACGCGCAGTACGTCCTTGCCTTTGTACCAGAGCACCACGCGGCCGCAGCACTTCGGGTTCTCGCAGTTGCGGTGAGCGTTTACCGGCTTGGTAAACCACACACGCTGCTTGAAGCGCCAAGTTTTGTCGGTCAGGGCGCCTACCGGGCACACGTCGATGACATTGCCGGAGAATTCCTGGTCGATGATGTTGTCGATGTACGTGCCGATTTCGGCGGCGTCGCCACGACCCAATACGCCGTGCACGCGCTGCTCCGTCAGCTGATCAGCCGTGTACACGCAGCGGTAGCACAGGATGCAGCGCGTCATGTGCAGCTGGATGTACGGACCGATGTCGATTTTCTCGAAGGTGCGGCGCTCCTCTTCGTAGCGGGTGGTGGCCACGCCGTGCTCGAAGGCAAAGTTCTGCAGGTCGCACTCACCGGCCTGGTCGCACACGGGGCAGTCCAGCGGGTGGTTGATCAGCAGCATTTCCACGATGCCTTTGCGCACGTCAAGCACCTGCTGGTTAGTCGTGTTTTCCACTACCATACCGTCCTGCACCGTAGTGATGCACGAGGGTACCAGCTTGGGCATGGGGCGCGGGTCCTTGGCCGAGCCGGCCGTCACCTTCACCAGGCAGGCGCGGCACTTACCGCCCGTACCTTTCAGCGGGGTGTAGTAGCACATAGCCGGCGGCACGATGTCGCCCCCGACTTTGCGGGCTGCATTCATGATAGTGGTACCATCTGGTACTTCTATCTCAATGCCGTCGAAAGTTATTTTAGCCATTTTCAAAACTCCCGCAGCCGGGAGCGAAAAGTCAGTTCAAAGTAAAGTTAAGCCAGCACGGCTTTGCCGGGGAATACCGCGCCGGGGCGGGTGGCTTCCTTCGGGTTGGTCACGTGCCACTCGAATTCGTGGCGGAAGTGGCGCACGGCGGCGGCCACCGGCCAAGCAGCGGCTTCGCCAAGCGGGCAGATGGTGTTGCCCTCGATCTGCTTGGCCACGCTTACGATCAGGTCGATGTCGTGCATGTTGCCATGGCCGTGCTCGAGGCGGTGCAGCACCTTCTCCAGCCAGCCGGTACCCTCACGGCAGGGCGAGCATTGCCCGCACGACTCGTGGTGGTAGAAGCGGGAGAAGTTCCAGGTGTTGCGCACGATGCAAGTCGTCTCATCCATGGCGATGAAGCCACCCGAGCCGAGCATGGTGCCCGTCACAAAGCCGCCGTCGGAGAGGGATTCGTAAGTCATCAAGCGGTTTTCGCCAGCTGCAGTCTTCAGAATCAGCTCCTTGGGCAAGATCGGAACCGAAGAACCACCGGCTACCACGGCCTTTAGGTCGCGCCCTTTCCAGATACCACCGCAGTACTCGTCGGAGTAGATAAACTCCTCCACCGGTACACCCAGTTCGATTTCGTAGATGCCGGGCTTGTTTAGGTGGCCGCAAGCTGAAATCAGCTTGGTGCCAGTGCTCTTGCCTACGCCGAGTTTGGCGTATTCGTCGCCGCCCTCGTTAATGATCGGTACGACAGCCGCGATGGACTCCACGTTATTCACCACCGTGGGGCGGGCGTAGAGGCCTTGCACGGCCGGAAATGGAGGCTTATTGCGCGGGTTGCCACGCTTGCCCTCCAACGACTCCAGCAGCGCAGTTTCTTCGCCGCAGATGTAGGCACCGCCGCCGGGATGAACGTGCAGGTCCAGGTCGTAACCCGAGCCCAGGATGTTCTTGCCCAGGAAGCCGTTGGCGTAAGCCTCAGCAATAGCCTTTTCGAGGATGCGCAGCACGTACAACAGCTCGCCGCGGATGTAGATGTACGAGGTGTTGGCGCCCAGCGCGTACGAGCTCGTAATCATGCCCTCGATGAGCAGGTGCGGCAGACGCGACATCAGATGGCGGTCCTTAAAGGTACCTGGCTCCGATTCGTCGGCGTTACACACCAAGTGGCGCGGCACGCCCTCCGGCTTGGCAAGGAAACTCCATTTCATGCCGGTAGGGAAGCCAGCGCCGCCGCGGCCGCGCAGGCCCGACTTCTTCACTTCTTCCACCACTTCGTCGGGGGTCATCGTCTTAATGGCCTTCTCCACCGAGCGGTAGCCGCCGTGTTGACGGTATACCTCAAAGGTGTCGATGCCAGGGACGTTAATATGTTCGGTCAGTAGCTTGCGGCCCATGACGGTAGTTGCTTCAGGTTATTGTTGCGTGTGCTGCAGGCCGGTTTCTTCCCAAGGAAGAAGCGGGCGGTGCACCATGTTGCGCAGCTCGCTCAGCATGGCATCTACAGCTTCGGGGGTATCCAGCTGCTCGTAGTACTTCTCGCGTACCTGCACGATAGGCGCCGTGCCACAAGCGGCCAGGCATTCCACTTCTTTCAAAGTGAACAGGCCGTCGGGTGAGGTACCGCCTACTTGGGCGCCGGTGATGCGCTCCAGCTCGGCGGTCAGCTCGTCGGAGCCGCGCAGCATGCAGGGGCCCGTGCGGCAAATTTCCAGCACGTGCTTGCCCACTGGCTTGAGGTTGAACATCGTGTAGAACGAGGATACCTCGTACACCTCGATGGGCTTCAGGCCCAGCGTTTCGGCTACCAAATCCTGAACGTCGGCACTTACCCAGCCGCCAAACTCCGCTTGCGCGATATGCAGCACGGGGAGCAGGGCCGACTTCTTGCGGTCCTCGGGGTAGTGGGTCAGCAGGCGAGCAATTTCAGCCTTGGCAGCTTCAGAGAATTGCGGCTTGACGGCGGCGGCGGTCGATTCCATTTAGCAGCAGATTAAGCGTCCAACTCGCCAGCAATGACGTTCATGGAGCTCAGGGTAAGAATGGCGTCGGAGAGAGTAGAGCCTACCACCATTTCGGGGTAAGCCTGGTAGTAGATGTAGCAGGGCCGGCGGAAGTGCAGGCGGTAAGGCGTGCGCCCACCGTCTGAAATCAGATAGAAACCAAGCTCGCCGTTGCCGCCTTCCACGGAATGGTACACTTCGCCTTCGGGGGCGTCGATTTCGCCCATGATGATCTTGAAGTGGTAGATCAGGGCCTCCATGTTGCGGTACACCTCCGTCTTGGGCGGGAGATAATAGTGCGGCGCGTCGGCGTGGTAAGGGCCTTCGGGCAAGTTTTCCAAGGCCTGATTAATAATGCGCAGGCTCTGCCATATTTCCTCGTTGCGCACCAGGTAACGGTCGTACGTGTCGCCGTTAGTGCCCACCGGAATTTCGAAGTCGAAGTCTTGGTACGAGGAGTAGGGGTTCATCACGCGCACGTCGTAATCGACGCCGGCAGCGCGCAGGTTCGGGCCGGTGAAGCCGTAGTTCAAGGCGCGTTCAGCCGAAATCGGACCCACGTTGATGGTGCGGTCCATGAAGATGCGGTTGCGGTCGAACAGGTTCTGGAACTCGCGCATCACAGCGGGGAAGCGCTTCAGCCAGGTACGCAGCTTATCGATGGCTACTGGCGACAGGTCGCGCTCCATGCCACCAACGCGGCCCATATTGGTGGTCAGGCGCGAACCGCAGACTTCCTCGTAGATTTCATAGATGTTTTCGCGCTCCTCAAACAGGTAGAGGAAACCCGAAAACGCACCGGTGTCTACGCCCAAAATACCGTTGCACACCAAGTGGTCGGCGATGCGGGCCAACTCCATCATGATGACACGGATGTACTGGGCACGCTTGGGTACTTCAATGCCCAGCAGCTTTTCCACCGTCATGTGCCAGCCCATGTTGTTGATGGGGCTGGAGCAGTAGTTCATCCGGTCCGTGAGCGGCGTAATCTGGTAGAAAGGGCGCCGCTCGGCAATCTTTTCAAAAGCCCGGTGAATGTACCCGATAGTAGGCACGCCCGACACAATCTTCTCGCCATCCATTTGCAGGATGTTCTGGAAGATGCCGTGCGTAGCCGGGTGCGTCGGGCCGAGGTTGAGCGTGGTCAGGTCCGTGCCGAAGTCTTCGGTTTTCTGGACCATCATACCGCGCTGCTGCCGGGCAGCCTCGTGATGTATAGGACGGGTCGCTTCGAGTGCGTCGTTCGTTGCCATTGTAAGTTTTGTCATCCTGAGCAGAGCGAAGGACCTTGTCACGTCCGCGCCGGCTGCTGATTTACTTTTTCTGACAAAAGCAGCGGTGATAAGTTGCTTCCTTCGTCAGCATGACAAATGGATAATTATCGGCCGAAGAAAAGGTCGGTCTTGTCTTCGCGGGTGCCGTCTTCCAGCGGGTATTCCTTGCGCATCGGGTGGTAGTCCATGTCCTCCACGTTCAGAATGCGGATCAGATTGGGGTGGCCCGTAAAGATGACACCGTAGAAGTCGTAGGCTTCGCGCTCCATCCAGTTGGCAGTGGCGTACACGTCCGTGATGGTCGGTACTACCGGGTCCTGAATGGAGAAGAAGATTTTCAGGCGCAGCCGGATATTGTTGACCAGGCTGTGCAGCTGGTACACCATGCTTAGCTCCTGGCCTTGGTTGTCGGGCCAGTGCACGCCACACATGGTGGTGAGAAAGTTGAGCTGTAACTGCTCCTCGCCGTGAAGCACGTCAATGATTTCATGAATACGTTCGCGCGACACCGTAGCAGTCAGCAAGCCATAAGGCTCTTCTACGTCCGTAAACGTGTCGGCACCGAACAATTCCTGCAGCCGAGCTAGAATCTGCTCATTGCTGATGCCGGCGTGGGCTTTCACGTAGTCAGCAGCTTTTTGCTGCGCACCTGGCGAGGTATTGAGTTTGAGCATATGTCAGAAGGAAGAGTGTAGAGCTTAGCATGTAGAAAGGCAGGAGTGCTGCGGGTTTTTACATGCTAAGCTCTCATCTCTAAGCTCTATTTAATGTTGTAAGAGGCCAGCAGTGCCTGGTACTCGGGCGAATTGCGGCGACGGATGGATTCGTTTTTGGCCAGCTCCTGCACGCGCATCAGGCCTTCCAGCACCTGCTCGGGGCGGGGCGGGCAGCCGGGCACGTACACATCCACCGGGATGATGCGGTCGATGCCTTGCAGCACGGAGTAGCTGTCAAAAATGCCACCCGAAGAGGCGCAGGCACCCATGGCCAGCACCCAGCGAGGCTCGGCCATCTGCTCATACACCTGCTTCACGATGGGGGCCATCTTCTTGGCAATGGTACCCATCACCATCAGCAAGTCAGCTTGGCGGGGCGAAAACGACGGACGCTCCGAGCCGAAGCGCGAAATGTCGTAATGGGCGCCCATGGTAGCCATGAACTCGATGCCGCAGCACGAGGTGGCAAAAGGAAGCGGCCACAGCGAGTTGGCGCGGGCAATGCCCACTACTTTCTCCAGCGAGGTGGCGAAGAAGCCGGAGCCTTCGATGCCTTCGGGGGCGGCTACCGTCTTGATTTCAGGAACACGGTTATCACTCATGGCGAAAAGTCTGGTTAAGTGTAAGCTGCGGCGGCAACCTCATTATCCCGAACACCAGCTCGGAAACAAAGGTTTGCTTTTGTCAGCGGTGAGAGGTTAGACACGGAAGCGAGAATTTACTCCCAGCATTCTTACGTGTTAATTCTAAAATCTCACTGCCGAACCGAGGCTTACTGCTGCCATTTCAGAATGCCCTTCTTGATGATGTAGAAGAAGCCACCCAGCAACAGGGCCATGAACAGCAGCATTTCCACAAAGCCGAACATGCCCAGCTCACGGAAATTCACGGCCCAAGGGTACATGAAGATTACTTCCACGTCGAAGAGCACAAAGAGGATGGCCGTCAGGAAGTACTTCACCGAAATCGGGGTGCGGGCATTGCCCACCGACTCGATGCCGCACTCGAAGGAGGAATCCTTCACCTTGGAGCTACGCTTGGGGCCGATGAGGTGCGAAGCCACCATCGAGAAAGCGACGAAAGCCAAGGCCAGGCCAAATTGAATCAGAATCGGCACGTAATCGGCCGGCTGGTACGCAGTGTTGGTAGCTAACAGCATAGGAAAAGGGGTTTGCTGTTGAGGAAATGGCATTGGGGCGCAAAGGTAGGATGAAAACCGGGGGGGTGCAACGAATCAAAGACCATAGATGCCGATGATGCGTGTACTTACCGATATTGTCCTCTAGCTTAGATATGTTCTAAAAAAGAAAGCGCTAAGCTAGCCTTCCCTGTGATAAACACAAAAGCCGCCCTGTTTGTCACAGAGCGGCTTGATTATTTGCAAGCGCTAAAGCTTAAAAGCCTGCGCCACCAGTCACGTTCAGATCCTCCCCCGTGTTTACTCCCATGAAGGGGTAACGGTAATCTACCGGCGGTACGAACGTTTCCTTGATGGTGCGCGGCGACACCCAGCGCAGCAGGTTCAGGATAGAGCCGGCTTTGTCGTTGGTGCCGGAAGCGCGGGCGCCACCGAAGGGCTGTTGGCCTACCACAGCGCCGGTTGGCTTGTCATTGATGTAGAAGTTGCCGGCCGCGTGTACCAGCTTGCGCGTGGCCAAGTCAATGGCGTAACGGTCCTGGCTGAACACGGCACCGGTGAGGGCGTAGGGCGAAGTGTTGTCTACCAGCTCCAGCGTCTTCTCGAAGTTCTGCGAGTCGTACACGTGCAAGGTCAGCACCGGGCCAAATAGCTCTTCGCACATGGTCACGTACTGCGGATCCTGCGCCTTGATGATGGTCGGCTCGATAAAATAGCCTTTCGACTTATCGTAGGTGCCGCCGGCAATGATTTCTACCGACTCATCCTGCTGGGCGTTGTCGATGTACTTGGCCAGCTTGTCGAATGACCTTTCGTCGATAACGGCATTGATGAAGTTCGAGAAGTCCTCCACGTCGCCCATCTTAAACGACTTCAGGTCGTCGATGAGGTACTGACGCACCTCGTCCCACATGTTCGAGGGAATGTAAGCCCGCGAAGCGGCCGAGCACTTCTGGCCTTGGAACTCGAAAGCGCCGCGGGTAATGGCCGTGGCCACCTGGCGCGGGTGCGCCGACTCGTGGGCAATGATGAAGTCCTTGCCGCCGGTTTCGCCCACCACGCGGGGGTAGGAGCGATACTTGCCCACGTTTTGGCCGATGGTCTTCCAGATGTGGTTGAAAACACCCGTGGAACCGGTGAAGTGGATGCCGGCGAAGTCGCGGTGGTTGAAAATAACTTCTCCGGCGGTGGGACCGTCTACATACACCAAGTTGATGACACCGTCCGGAACGCCGGCTTCCTTGAACAGCTCCATCAGTACCTGCGCCGAATAGATCTGGGTATTGGAGGGCTTCCACACCACTACGTTGCCCATCATGGCCGGGGCCGAAGGCAGGTTGCCGGCAATGGAGGTGAAGTTGAAGGGCGTGAGAGCAAACAAGAAGCCTTCCAGCGGGCGGTGCTCCAGGCGGTTCCACATACCAGGCGCCGACTCAGGCTGCTGCTGGTAGATCTGCTGCATGTAGTGCACGTTGAAGCGGAAGAAGTCGATCAGCTCGCAAGCCGCGTCGATTTCCGCTTGGAAAGCGTTTTTGCTCTGTCCCAGCATGGTGGCCGCATTGATACGTGCACGGAAGGGGCCAGCCAGCAGCTCGGCAGCCTTCAGGAAGATGGCAGCGCGCTCCTGCCAAGGCAGCTCAGCCCACATAGGACGGGCCGCGAGGGCTGCGTCAATGGCTTGCTGCACGTGCTCGGCCGAGCCTTCGTGGAAGTAGCCGAGGGTGTGCTGGTGGTCGTGGGGAGGAGCAATGCGCTGGGTGTTGCCGGTGCGCACTTCCTGCCCGCCGATGTACATCGGAATGTCGCGCTCCTGCTCCTTGAGCGCCTTGAGCATGGCTTGCAGCTCGGCACGTTCAGGGGAGCCGGGCGCGTAGCCTTTTACGGGTTCGTTCTTAGGAGCGGGGACGTTGAAAAAGCCGTTGGCCATAGCGTGGGAATATCTGTTGGCGATGGGAGGTCTGGAATGGATGGGCAAAGGTAGCAGGCTGTCTTAATCAAACAGAGTAGCCATGCTTGGCTAGATATAAACACAGCCAGATCATGCCAACAATCAAACAAAGCCCGACAAGGTCACTAGCAGACCACCAGCCCTTATTAGCTTCTATTATTTGCTCTGGCTCAGAAGGAGAATACCGTATAGATAATGTATCACCAACCCTATGTCGATTAAATGTGGCTTCGTCTACTGTGAGTCTGGTACTCAGACGCGTTCCTTCTATCGTAGAATAACTCAGTTCGAGTTCGTGCCGTGGTTTGTTGCCCCACGATTCATGTAGCGTTCCTATTAATGCATCAACTTTTGGTCCTTGATGGCTGCGCCATTGGGTGAAAATCCTGTAGCCGATTATTCCCAGAGCACAAACGAAAACTATAACTCCAGGCCAAGGATTAGATGCACGCCTAGGCATTACAAAATCTCCTTCAGCTCGCTTAGGCAGCTAATCTCGTACGTTACCTCGGCCGTATGGCGCCGCTTATCGGGGTTGAAGTACACCTGATCGATACCCGCGTTATATGCGCCCAGCACGTCGCACTCTAGGTTGTCGCCGATCATCAAGCTTTCTTGTGCGTGGCCGCCGCAGCGCTCCAATGCGTGCTCGAAGATGCGTCGGTCGGGCTTAAGGCAGCCGCTGCACTCGGAGGTAACGATTTCCTGGAAATAGTCAGTGAGGTTGGACGAGGCGAGCTTAACGTGCTGCACATCCCGGAAGCCGTTGGTAATCAGGTGCAGCTCATAACCCTTGTCGCGCAGGTACTCCAGCACCTCATAGGTGTACGGAAATACTGCTGCTTTCTGGGGCAAAATGTCGGTGAAGTCTTTGCTAAGGGTAGCTGGCACTTCGTCCTCGGGCACGCCGAATTTGGCCAGGGTGCGCACGAAACGCACACTGCGTAACTGCTCCTGCGTTACCTTGTTGGCTTGGTACAGGCGCCACAGACCGTGGTTTACCTCGCTGTAGCGGCTGATAAACTCATCGACGGAAAACGTGCCGAAGCGGCCGAGCTGGTGATGCTCGAAGAGGTGCCGCAGGGTTTCATCGGCGTTTTTCTCGAAGTCCCAAAGCGTGTGGTCGAGGTCGAAAAAGAGGTGGCGGTATGATTTCATACAGAAGATACTCAGGAAGCTAGGTAAACAGCTTCACTTTGAAAGGAAGCCAAACAGCAGGTTCATCCGCAATCTGGTCGGTATAAGCTGCTACCTTAAGGCAATCAGCTTCGTTGGCGAACAGACCATATTCATTAAGGTCGATGCCAAATGTCTGCTTATACTCGCTTTCGAGTACATGAAAGGAAAAAGGCTCATAACCACCAAGGTTCAAGATGCCCAACAAATCGAAGCCAATTGTGCTTCCATTGCTCGGTTCCAGGTTATGTTTTTGCAGCAACTGATGCAGGTCAAGGGCAACCGAGTTGTGGGCTAGTGTTTGGGTCAGAGCCATTAGGTAGTACTTCTCGTTTAGGTATAATCCCAAAAGCTTTACCTGAGGCAGCGAGGTTAGAAAAAGCTGTTTGAATTCCAGCGCCTTTTCTAGGCTGATAAAAAAGCCCGGCCAACCATAGTTGCTCTGGTCATACTCCGCATCAACCCAGGCGTGAAGTGCTTCAAGCGTAACTTCATCAGGGGAAAAGTTACCGGCCGTCTTGGATAAACTACGCTTACTATATGACCAGCTTAGTCCCCACTCAGGATTGGGGTATACAGCACTTATGTAAGTGCTGACCGACCATGTTCGGTCAGTAAATGTTTGTCCATTAACGGTGCTACATTCATTCTTCGGAATGATTAAGTAGTAGCCAGCTGAGAAATACATGTTAGGGTTCTAACTGCAACCGTTTCACCGGCTTGTTATTCCCTAAGTGCTCCTGCACAATGTCGCTCACATCTTTGGGCTGCACATCGCCATACCAGATGCCCTCGGGATACACCACCAAGGCAGTACCGTTGCCTTTCTTGCAATGCTTGCATACATCTAGGCACCCTACCGCCTGCACCCGGTTTTTACGCTTCTTGCCACCAATGAGCAGGCTTTTCAGATCCTGCTTTTTTAGCTCTTTCTTGATAGACTTGGCCACGTCGTCGCCGACGCCGCTTTTCTGATTGGTGCAGACAAACAGGTGGTGCTGGTACTTCATAGGTGTGCTATGGCCGCGGTGTGCCCGTCCAGTGGCGGTTTTGCAGCTTATACGCAGCCAACTCCCGATTCGACCAGAGCGTTTGGTAAGTCTTCTGGTCCTTTACTAGCTGTGCATCGCGCTCCATATAACCCAGTTGCTGCTGCAGCAGTTCGGCGTATTCCTCCTTGATGAAGTAGAACATCCAGTTGTCGAGCCGCCGAAAGGTTACCAAACCGGTATTTTTTAGGTATGCTAGCTGCCGCGAAACTTTGGTCTGGGTAAAGTCTAGCACTTGTTCCAGATCGGATATGCACATTTCCTCGTTGCGCCAAAGCAAATGCAGGATGCGCACCCGCGACTCGTCGCCAAGTGCTTTATATAAACCGAGGCCGAATGCAACGGAAAAGTGTTTGAGACGCATCTTTTGATTGCTGGAAGGGTTATGTATCCGACCGGCTTACATTTCAAAGGTACACGGGCGTCACCTGCTGCCCCGTGAAAGAGCCTTATCTTTGTTTATCTGCCATTTGCCCACATGCCCTTGAATACCCCCCTTCGTCTCCTGATCAGCTCATCGCTGATGTGCTTGCTGCTCGTGCTGGCGGCCGCGCTGCTGCCTCACGGTGCCCAAGCCCAGGGACAACGGCAGGTGGTGCAGTTTACGGGTATCGTAGCCACCGGCGATTCGCTGCTGGGCGTGCCCGGTGCCACCATCTTTCTGCCCAAAGCCGGCCGCGGCACCGCTACCAATGCCTACGGCTATTTCTCGTTGCCCGTGCTGGCCGGCGACTCTATTGTGATTCGCTCGCTTGGTTACCGCAATCAGTACGTGGTTATCCCGCCCGATTACCCGCGGCAGAGCTACTCGGTAATTGTGCAGCTGAAGGAAGACGCCACCGTGCTGCCCGAAGTGCGTATCTTTCCTTACGTGACGGAGAAGGACTTCAAGAAAGCCTTTCTGGCTCTGAAGCTGCCGCAGGAGCGGGGCACGCGTACAGCAGAAAACCTGAACGAGCAGATTCTGCGCCGCATTTTCCAAAATGCTCCGGTAACCAGCATGGCCAACTACCGCCAAACCATGCAGGCCCAGCAGTATGACCAGCAGCGCCGCATGGGCGTAGCGCCGAACCCATACACCAACAACCCGCTATTGAACCCGTTCAGCTGGCTGCAGCTCATCAACCAGATCAAAAACGGCGAATTCAAGAAGAAAGACTAGATGCTTTATGCCGTTGGTCAAGGCTGACTGTAGCGGCAAAAATGCCCATTTGTGATAGGCCTGCGTGATGGCGCAGGTCTTTTTTTATAATGACTGCGCTCAATTGGTAACCATTGTTACATTTACCCCCGAACGATGTCGTTCGACAATGTCCATGCTGTAGTTCGGGCTAGGGCCGGGTTTGTTTCCTACCAAGGGGAATAAGGGTTGGGAAAGCGGCGTAAATGCACGAAAATCAGCGGCTCGCAACCGTGGAGGGCGTTTTGCGGTAAAGCGGGAGGATGGCTTGCCATTTCAGGAACGGCGGCTGCTTTGGCTGCCACTACCGTAATTCACTATGGATACGAACCTTCCCCAAACCTCCCGCCCGCGCGTCGTAATTATCGGCTGCGGTTTTGCCGGTTTGCGCTTGGCCAAAGAGCTGGCCGACGACCCCGTGCAGGTGGTGGTGGTCGACCGCAATAACTACCACAACTTTCAGCCGCTGCTCTACCAAGTAGCTACCGGTGCCCTAGAGGCCGACGCCATTGCTTACCCGATCCGCAAGATCTTCATCGGCCAGAAGAACTTCTACTACCGCATGGCCGACGTGCACCATGTAGACACGGCCAACAACACGATCAATACCAACATCGGCGACATTCGCTACGATTACCTGGTGCTGGCCACTGGTTCGCTCACAAACTTCTTCGGCATCGATAGCATCGAGAAGAACGCCATGCAGATCAAGAGCATCCCGAATGCGCTGAATCTGCGGTCGTTTATCTTCCAGAACTTCGAGAAGGCCCTGCTTACCGAAGACCCCATCGTGCGCGAAGGCCTGATGAATATTGTGGTGGTAGGCGGCGGCCCGACGGGCGTGGAAATCAGCGGCTCGCTGGCCGAAATGAAGCGCCACGTCCTGCCCAAAGACTACCCGGAACTGGACTTCAAGCAGATGCAGATCTTGCTGTACGAAGCCGGGCCGGCGTTGCTCGGGCCCATGTCGGAGAAGTCGCAGCGGGATGCCTTGCGCTACCTGCAGGACTTAGGCGTGCACGTACGCCTAAATACTGGCATCAAGCGCTTCGAGGACTGCCGTGCTTACTACTCCGAAACGGAGTTCGTGCGCACCGAGAATCTGATTTGGGCGGCCGGGGTAAACGGCAATGCCCTGCCCGGCGTGCCCGAGCAAGTGGTGACGCGCAATAAGCGCATCAACGTGAACAGTTGGAACCAGGTAGAAGGACTGCAAAACGTCTTCGCCATCGGGGACGTGGCCAATTTGGTGACCGAGGAGATGCCCAAGGGAATGCCTATGTTGGCACCCGTAGCCATTCAGCAGGCCGAGCAACTGGCCGCCAACTTCCGCCGGGTAATGCAAGGCCAGCAGCCGGTACCGTTCAAGTACAACAACAAAGGCGCTATGGCCATTGTGAGCCGCAACCGGGCCGTGGTAGACCTTCCTAAAGGGTACTTCAACGGTTTCCTGGGCTGGCTCACCTGGCTTTTTGTGCACTTACTGACGCTGGTGGGCTTCCGCAACAAGCTAGTCGCGCTGGTAGGCTGGGCCATTAGTTACTTCAGCAACGACCAAGCCCTGCGCCTCATCATCCGCCCCTTCAGCCGCCGCGACATGAAGGACGACAAAGGCAAGAAGCCTGCTGAGCATCAGATGGCTACGCCAGAATACAACCCGACGCCGCCGGCAATTCAGAAACCAGCCGCGTAGTCTGCTTCTCTTGATGCAGAGCAGACGATATCCAGATGGAGCTTAATACAGAAGCGCCCGGCAACTTTGCAGTTGCCGGGCGCTTCTGTGAAAGGGAATTGCTAGTTGCAAGGCTCCGTCTTAGCTATTTCCATTGTAATCAATGGTGGCGGTGCTTGGCAGATGGTAGTACGTGGGCCTAAGGCTGCCTGCTCGGCTTCAGTGGCCTGATGCCCCGTGAAGTACACTTTTTGCCCAGGGCGGCGTAGTGCTACGGGCAAATTGATGACGGTAAGGGCAAAATCATGTTGCGTGCCGGTCGAGTCTACCCACGGATACGTGTTGATATCCGGCTTCGTCAAGGCAATTACAAAGCCGTAAGAGCCTGATGGCATGCCACAATGCCGCCCGATTACGGTCGCCTCAACGCACTGTATAGTGTAGTCGTCGTCGTTGGCACAGCCGGCGAACGAGCCAGCCACTGCCGCCAACGACAGCATTGCCAAAGCTGAACGGTATTTCATGATTACGGGACAATAAATGTGGTAATGACAAGAGGACGGAGCCGGCGCGAAGGTTGCAGGCTACTGCTGCCAACAGTATACTGACTTGAAAGATTCTACAGCGCGTACTCGGCCAGTGCCCGTGCGATGTCGTGAATGTTTCGGTCGTTGCGGAACGTCTTGCTGATGGGCTCAGCCATGCCGCGTATCCAGATTTTGAGTTCTGCGTCCAAGTCAAAGTGGCCGGTAGTTTCCATGCTGAACCGCTCGATACTGCGGTAGGGCACGCTCAGGTAGTCGCGCTTTTTGCCCGTCACGCCCTGTTTGTCGACCAAAACCAAGCGTTTGTTGGTGAAGATAATCTGGTCGCGGATGATGGCGTAAGCTTTTTCTACACGTTCATCAGAAGCTAGGATACGGGTAAGTTCTTGTTGAATTTCCTGCGTATCGTTTTCGGACGCGTTGCCGAGGAGGCCATCGAAAATACCCATGGTTGGTGTAGATGTTAAGAATGTGAAATACTTATACGCGCGGCGGCTGCTCGGCTTAGTGGTCGTAGCTAACGACTCGGGTTACTTTCCACTCATCGCCTTGCTTTTTCCAGATCATCATGTTCTTAAAAATGCCGCAATCGTCCTTGCCATTTTCTAAGTGGCAGAACTTGTGCAAATGCGTTTCAACCGCTCCGTAACCAGGAATTGAATAGACCTCTAAGGTGCCAGGCACTAAATCGCGGCGTAGGCCGGTATTCTGGTTAGACGCGAAAAGTTTTTGAAAACCATTGATGGTCTGTTCGTAATTGGTTAGGCCGCCTTTGTCGTGGTAGAATTCTACATCAGGGGCAAAGAAGGTTTTGAGCTTATCAAGGTCATGACGGTTGAAGGCATCGAACATCAGGCTATCCATCCGCGCAATGGTCCGATAAAGCTCAGTGCGAGCGGCAGGGTTACCAGATGGCTGAACCTGCGCAGTGGGCTTAGCAGAAGTGCAAGAATGTAGCAATGGCAGCAACGCCAGTAGTGTTCGTAATGAAATATGCTGCGTAACCGTCATGATTATAGAATTGGGAATAGCAATGTGCATAAAAGAAAACAGCCGAACCAAATGGCCCGGCTGTTATAAGTTGATCAGCAGTGGGTCTTAATTGCTGCCGCCCGTACTGCCGCCACCCTGCTGCGGTTGCTGCGACGATACATTGCGTTGCTGCATCGGGTTTGAGGTAACCTGCTGTTGCTGCTGGAACGCCTCGAAGCGCGAGGGCGCCAGCTTGCGTGGGAAGGCGTTGTTGGAGAGGTCCGTGTCGGCGGTTTGCAAGAAGGGGTCTAGGGTAAAGGACGCCACCGGCTTTTCGGTTACGAATACCTTGGTCACCTCGGCGTTGTTGCGGCGCCAGATTTCGGCCGGGATGTTCACCACTTCCTGCGTGCCGTCGTTAAAGGTCATCTGCACGATGACGGGCATTACCAAGCCGCCGTGATTTTTCAGGTTTACCTGATAGAAGTTCAGCCCCTTGCTCAGGATTTCCTGCTGCTTGGGGTCGAGCGTGGATACAAGTTTCTGGTAGCGGGCCTTGTCGGTGTCGGTCACGGCCAGCGGGTCGAAGGAGTTGTAGAAGTCCTTCAGCTCGGGTTTGTCGTCCACCAGCGTCTTCTGGATGTCCTTCAGGTTGCGCTGCTGCGAAAGGGTCTGCGGCGAAGCGTTCAGCTCCTCGCGGCGACGGGCATTCTCGATTTCAGGGTTCTTCGAGTCGGCCTTGTACCACTGCACGCCTTCGATGCTGATGTCGGTGTGTTCGGTGCCGTAGAACCAGCCACGCCAGAACCAGTCGAGGTCGACGCCCGAGGCGTCCTCCATGCTGCGGAAGAAGTCGGCGGGCATGGGGTGCTTATAGGCCCAACGCTGGGCGTAGGTCTTGAAAGCGTGGTCAAAGAGTTGGCGGCCCATCACCGTTTCGCGCAGGATATTCAGGGCCGTGGCGGGCTTGCCGTAGGCGTTGTTGCCAAGCTGCAGCACCGATTCCGAGTTGGTCATGATCGGATTCTGCAGGCTCTTATCCATGCTCATGTACGGCACAATCTGGCTCGGCTCGCCGCGGCGCGAGGGATAACCCCGTTCCCATTCCTGTTCGGTGAGATACTGCATGAAGGTGTTCAGGCCCTCGTCCATCCACGTCCATTGCCGCTCATCGGAGTTTACAATCATCGGGAAGAAGTTGTGGCCTACCTCGTGGATAACCACCGAAATCAGCCCGTACTTGGTAGCTGCCGAGTAGGTGCCATCTTTCTCGGGGCGGTAGCCGTTGAAGCACAGCATGGGGTATTCCATGCCGCCGATGGGGCCGTGCACCGAAATGGCCACCGGGTACTGATAAGGCACCGTCATGCGCGAGTACACACGCAAGGTGTGCGCTACCGACTCGGTAGAATACTTACCCCAAAGCGGGTTGGCCTCTTTGGGGTAGTAAGACATAGCCAGCACTGGCTTGCCCTCAATCTTCAGGCCCATGGCGTCCCAGATAAACTTGCGCGACGACGCCCAAGCGAAGTCCCGCACGTTTTTGGCGGCATAAGTCCAGGTTTTGGTGTTCTTGGCGCGGCCTTGCTCAGCTTTGGTCGCCTCGTCCTGCGTCACAATTTCTACCGGGCTCTTGGCATTCTGGGCCTGCTCCAGGCGCTTGCGCTGGGTGGCAGTGAGCACCTGCTCGGCGTTTTGCAAAGTACCCGTGGCCCCTACCACGTGGTCGGCGGGGGCAGTGATGCTCACGCGGTAGTCACCGAAGGGCAGCGTGAATTCGCCCTGGCCGAGGAACTGCTTGTGCTGCCAGCCGTTTACGTCGTCGTACACGGCCATGCGCGGGTAGAACTGCGCTATTTCGTAGAGGTAGTTCTTATCCTCGGGGAAGAACTCATAGCCCGAGCGGCCGCCAGTGGCTTTCTGGTCGTTTACCGTGTAGTGCCACTTCACCGAGAAGGTAACGGACTGCTTCGGGGCTAACGGCTGCGGCAAGTCTACACGCATCATGGTGTAGTTGATGGTGTAAGGCAGCTGCTTGGAGCCGCCTTTCATCCGCACGTCGTCGATTTTGAAAGAGCCATCGAAGCCCGTGCGCTGGATGTGCTCCAGCGCCTGAAACGACATGCGGTCCTTCAGCTCGGCCGTTTGGGTGAGAGCTGTCATGGAGTTCGGCGCGTAAATGTTCGCGTCGAGCTGCAACCAGAGGTAGGAGAGCTTGTCGGGAGAGAGGTTGGTGTAGGTGATGTCCTCCGAGCCGGTGATGCTCTGGTTGTCATCGTTGAGCGTCACCTTGATGTTGTAGTCGGCGCGCTGCTGCCAATAATCCTTGCCTGGAGCGCCAGAGGCGGTCCGGTAGGTATTGGGCGTGGGCAGCTCCGTGCCGAGCTGGGCAAATTTATCGGTGCCGGAGTGGGCTTGTTGCGCCACCGCCGGGGCGGCAAACAGCGCCGCAAAGCCGGCGGCTAGTAGTAAACGAAAACGCATGGACGGTGAGTGAGACGAAATGGGCGTTTAAGGTAGCTGGTATCCGGCAAAATTCTAGTTAGCCACGAAGGGTGCTACCGATAACAGTCAATAACACAGCTCAATTGAAAAGGCTGCGTGTTGGTTTGGGTAGAAAAGCGGTAAGCTGAAAAAAAGTGCCCTTAACGAGGCCGAAACTGCTGTTCAGCTGCCCGTAACCTGCCCCAGCAGCAGTATGATGGCAATGCCCGCTGCCGCCCCGCTCACTACCAGCACCCAATCGCGGCGCGCGGCGCGGAAGCCGCGCAGTACTACAAAGCCGAGAATCAGAATCAGCGCCACAATCAGTAGCTGACCGATTTCGACACCAAGGTTAAAGGAAAATAGCTCTAGTACGGGCTGGCTTGTCTGGCCCAGCAGCTCGCGCAGGTAGTTGGAAAAGCCTAAGCCATGGATCAGGCCAAACACAGCGGCTAGCACATTAGGCAAGGCCCATATGATGGGCTCGTTGCGGCGCGGTTCGCGGCCGGCGCGCAGTAGGTTCACAAGGCAGGTCAGCAGGATGGTCACCGGAATCAAAGCTTCGATAACCGCCGTCGGAAACTGCACGATGCCCAGCGTGGCCAGCGCCAGGGTGACGGAGTGCCCAATGGTGAAGCTGGTAACCAGCGCCACCACCCGGCGCCAGTCAGCCAGCACGTAAGGCGCACATAAAGCCAGCAAGAACACCAGATGGTCGTAGGCCTGCAGGTTAAAAATGTGGAAGAATCCTAGCTGCAGGTAAGTCTGGAAAACGGACATGCGGCAAAACTAGGATTTGATTTGGCTTTGGCACGAGTCATGTAGGTCGTGACGTTATCTTGCATAGGTAACCCCCGTTTCCCGACCCCGATGCGTAAGCTGTTGTTCCTGATAGTCTGCTTTAGTTTGTTTACCGCCGTAGCCTGGGCCCAAAGCAGCCCTGCTTTGTCGGCAGGCCCGGAAGTTCCACCCACCGCCGTGCGACCCGCCAAGCCTGCCCCCGACACGGTACAGGCCATCCGGACGCTGTTTCGCAAACGCCGCAACGGCGGTACCGTGTTTACCGCGGCTGGAGGTCTGGTGCTGCTAAATGGTGTATTGTCGGGGCCGTTTGCCCTGAGTCCTGGCACGTCGGCTGCCGTGTCGGCTCCGCTGCTGGGCTTGGGCATCAGTAAGCTGGTGCGCTTCGGCAGCAAAAAGGAGGAAGCCTACATCAAGCAATACCAACAAGGCAAGTCACTGCCGCGAGCCATCCGCCGCCGCCTGCGGCCGGAGTATTTTCAGCCTGACAGGAAGTAGGCTTAGGCAATGGCCTATTTGCACCCTGGAAAAAGCAACGAAGCCGGCGCTATAGCGTCGGCTTCGTTGCTTTTTCCAGGGTGCTTCTAAAAGGGCCTGTATTTGCTTGGTTGTTAGTAGTATCAATGGTAAAGTGATTAGCTTTGATACCCAAAATTCTTTCACTGTCACTTATTGATGCACACTTACTCTCTTCTCTCGCTGCGCCGCAAAGTCGGCTTGTATCTGGCCGGCCTGCTGCTATTGGCCTCTTCTGCCGCTCACGCGCAGGACGTCGCTCTAAAGGGCGACGTAATCATGGTCGATAAAAAGCCTTACGGCAAGCTGATCAAGTCCGGCGGCATGCTCAAGGACTTTACCCTGCGCACCCTCGACGACAAAGACGTGATGCTGGCCAAAGGCAACATCACCCAGCTGCCCAACAACGAAACCTTCATCTACTACATGATGACCTTTCAGCCCGGCGGCGAAACGGCCGAGATGGGCAAGGAAGGCCTGAACTTCGCTACCCAGCTGGCCAACGCCCTGGTGAAGCAGAACGTGATGCGCGACGGCCAGCCAAACCCCGAAGGCATTGCCAGCTTCGTACAGACTTATGGCACCAAGCTCTCGGCCAAGTACGCCGACGAGAAAGCCAAGCAGCTGAGCGCGGAGCCGCTGAAGTACGTGACGGTGGAGCGCAGCCGCGGCGGCCAAGCCCAATTGAGCGGTAGCCGTCGGGGCAAAAACAAGTTCGATGTGATGCAAGGTGGCAAGGTCATCGGCTACATGGATCTGCAGGAAGATGCCAAAGGCGTGCAGAAGTGGAACGTGACGCTGCCCGATGGCCTTAACATCGCCGAAGCCGACATCCAAACCTGGAACCTGGACATGCCCGGCGCCCGCGACGTGCAGTATAAGGTGCTGGTGAAAAAAGACAACAAGTATCACAACCGGGGCGCCGTGGGCGGTGTGAGTGCCGCGCAGCAGGATTTGCTCAATTTCCTGGTTAGCGGCGGCTACCTGTAGTCCAGATTATCTTTCGCTTTTTTATACCCCGCTGACCTCAAGTCAGCGGGGTATATTTTTCGCGGTGGTGAATGTCGTCAGTAGCGGCGCAACCATCTGGGTTGCGTGCGGCTCTCCGTAACGGTATTTACTCCAATTCATTATGCCCAACCGCTGCTTACCAGCCGTATCTAGCTGTTCGATATTGTTGATTGGTGCGATGCTGCTGTTGAGGACGCCCGCAGCGGAAGCTCAAGCGGCCTTATCCAATCTGCAGACAATTGCTGGAGCAGTGAGGCGCACCCGGTTGGATACGGTGCGAGCGGTGCGCCGACTCTTCCAAGACCGGGACGCGGGCAGTACTGGGATGGTTGGTACCGGCTGCGCGTTGATTGTTGGTTCTGCCTTTGCCGCCTGGGCGCCTAAAGAAGTGGTGGGCCGTACGCCGGCCCCAGCACTAGGTCTGCTCACTAGCGGCTTTACCCTTGGAGCTGGTCTGATGCGCATGCGGCGCTACCGGCCCGCTCGTCGCGACCAAGTATTGGCGGCCTACGAGCAGGGCGAGGTGCTGCCCGCATACGTGCGGCGCCGGCTCAAACCAAAGTACTTTCAGTATCATTATTGATGAGCCTAGCTGGTCGGGGCAAATCAAAATCAAAAAGCCCCGTCGGCGCAGTGCCGACGGGGCTTTTTACTGAATTAGAAAAGCTTACTGCTTCACGATGCGGCGGGTGTCGTTGCCGCCCTCGGAGGTGGCGCGCAGGATATACACGCCCGCCGGCAGGGCCGAAAGGTCCAGGGTCTGCTGGCCCTGGCCCGCGGGTACGGTCTGGCGGGTTACCACTTGGCCCACGGCGTTGAGTACGGTCAGCTCCACGGCCTGGCGGTAGCCGCTCAGCGCCACGGTCAGGCGGCCGTCACGCGTGGGGTTTGGGTAGAGCTGCAGCGCGGAGCCGGCTAGCGGCTTCACCGAAGAGTTGACCACCAGCGGCGCCGAGGCTTGCGAGGCGCAGCCCTGGGCCGAAGTCGTCACCACCGTGTACGAGCCGAACTGGGCCGCCGAGCTGACCACGTACGTCGCGTTGGTGGCCCCGGCGATGGGCGCCCCGTTCAGCAGCCACTGGTTGCCCGTCGCGGCCGAGCTGGTCAGCGTCGTCGTTGCCCCGTTGTAGACCACCGTCACGGTCGGGCGCGCCGGTACCGCGTTGATCGTTACCTGGGCCGTGGCCGTCACGGCCGCGCAGCCGCCGGCAGCGGCTACGGTGTTGGTCACCGTGTAAGTACCGGCCGTGGAGGCAGCCAGGTCGATAGCACCGGTCGTGGCGTTGATCGACAGGCCCGTGGTCGAGCTGAACGTGCCAGCCGAGGCACCCGTGCCCAGCGTCGGCGTTACCGAGCCAGTAGAGCCAGCGCAGGTGTTGCCCGTCGCGGGGTAGCTGAACGTGGCCACCTGCGGAGCCGTGATAGTCACGCTAAAGGTGCTGGTTACGGCAGCGCAGCCACCGGCGGCAGCCACAGTGTTGGTCACGGTGTAGGTGCCAGGCGTCGACGTCGAGGGCGTGATGGCACCGGTAGTGGCGTCAATGGTCAGGCCAGTCGTCGATGAGAAAGTGCCAGCCGTAGCGCCGGTAGCCAGCGTGGGCGTGGCGGCCGTGGTAGCCGAAGTGCAGTAGCTAGTAGCGGCGTAGCTGAAGCCGGCCGTGGCCGGAGCCGTGATGGTTACTGTAGCTGTGCCCGTGCACGAGGCACCAGCCGAGTAAGTCACGGTGTAAGTGCCAGGCGTGGAAGCTGCCAGGTCGATAGCACCGGTGGTGGCGTTGATCGACAGACCCGTAGTCGAGCTGAACGTGCCACCGGTAGTTCCCGGAGCCGTTGGTGTGGGGGTGGTGCCGCTCGTGCAGTACGTAGCGCTGGCGTAGCTGAAGGTCGCGTTGCAAGCGGCCGGAGCAGCCAGCACGAAGAAGTCGTTGCCGGGCGTCAGGTTCTGCACCGAGGCGATACCCGTGGTGGGCGTGGTAGCTGGAGCGCCACCCAGCGAAGCGTAGTTGCCGGCGGCCGTAGCGGCTTGGGCTACCACGGCCGTGGCCGGGTCTACGCTGGTGTCATCGGCACCGTAGCTCAGCTGCACAGTAGCAGTAGCGGGCAGGTTGGCCGTGTTTTCCAGGCGTACATAGCGCGTGGGGTTCAGGGTGAGCAGGGTGCCCGTGCCGCCCGTAGCGCCGTTTATTACCGTAGCAGTATAAATCTGCTGAGCCGTGTTCGTGATGCCATTGACCACTACCGGGCGCCAGCCAGCGGCGTCGCCTACGGCGAAAGTGCGCGACACAGCCGTGGTGCTGTTTACTGCAATGCCTAGCGGACCATTTACGTAGCTCGTGGCCGAGCCCGTAGGAATAGCGCCAGCGCTGGGGCCCAACACCACTGGGTTAGCCGCCGAAGTAGTCAGAACACCGGCAGTTAGGATCAGCGAAGCGTTCGATACGCCGGGTACAGCCACGGGGCCACCAGCCAGCGTTACACCAGCTGGGTTGGAGATGCTGATTACATCTACCACGCGGTTGGTCGGAATTTCGAAGCCGGTGGTACGGCTAGCCGTTTCCGGGCCGTAAATCAACTGCAGGGCACCGGTGCCGAGGTTGAAAATAGGCGCTGCAGCAAACGAGCCGCTGGTACGTGTGTTTGCGGCTACCCCAATTTGGATAACGTTGAACACAGCCGAACCATCACCAATGGTGAGGTTGCTGACGCCACTCAGGTCACCGGTAAAGAGGTTTACGCGTGAGGTCACTACCGGGCTGGTCAGCGTTACGCCGCCACCTGTGTTGTCCACCGTCAGCGCGCGGAGCGGGCTGATGATGGTGCCCGTGCCGCCGAGGGTCTGAGGCACGCTGCCAATAAAGTACAGGTTGCTGCTGGCCACGGTGCCGGTGATGGTACCGTTGTTGGTAATCGTAGGGCCTACCTGCAGGAAGGTGAAACCATTCAGGTTCAGGGTTGAGCCCGTGGTGGTAGTCAGGGTGCCAAACACATTGGTTTGACCCTGGCTGACAGCGCTTTTGGCGTTGGTAGTGTTATCGATGATCAGGTTCGGGAAGCTGCCCCGTACGCGGAAATCGAAATTGGTAGCCGTAGCCGCCGTACCGATGTTTACCGTGCCACCGGTGAAGGTGTAAGTGCCAGCTACGTAATAGTCCAGTGGCGTGGTGGCCGTGCTCCGCTGCACAAGGTTAATGGTGCCGCCGGAAATAGTAGTCGTGCCGTTTACGCCAAATGAAGGCGTACCGGATGTATTGCCAACGGTGCTTACGTTGATGGTGCCCCCGCTCATGTTGAAAGTCATGGCAGCGGCGGCCGTAGCCGACGTAAAGCTGGTGAAGCGGCCTACCGTGCTCATCGAACCGCCTTCCATAGTAAATATGGAGTTGGCGCCGAAGTTGATAGAGTTGCCGATGGAGTTGCCCACGTTGTAGGTGCCGGCCGTAATGCGAAGCAGGCCGTTTACCACGGGGGAGCCCGTTTGGGAGGATACCGTGAAGTTGGGGTTGTTCAGCCAAAAGCCACCGGTAGCCGGAATGATGTAGGACGCGGCGTTGCCAAACACACGGTTGGCGTACGTAGCCGTGCCCGAAATCTTCAACGTGCCCGTCATGTCGTCAGCCGGGGTAGTACCGGTAGTGCGCGTGAAGAGGAAGCCGTCGGTGGTGGTAGGGCTGCCTTTCACCGTGATGGTGGGCAGGTTCATGTCCACGATGTCGGCCCGTACCGATTTGGCCAGCGACATGGTCTGCAGGTCGGTAGTGCCGGTGCCGGTAAAGGTGGCGTCGCCGGCGCCGGTGAAGCGCAGGTCGGAACCGATGGTGCTGCTGGCGCTCAGGTCCAGCGTACCGTTGTTGGTCACACTGCCAGCTACCTGCAGCGAGTAGGCCGTGGTAGACGACGTGAGCAGGGAGCCGGTGCTGGCTACCGTCAGCGAGGCGCAGCTGGCAGCTACGTCCAGTGTCACGGTAGCACCTCCCACGATGGTTACGTCATCCGCAGCGGTGGGTACTACGCCACCGGCCCAGGTGGCCGCGTCGCTCCAGTTACCACCAGTGGCGGTGGAGCTGATGGCGGCGTGAATGCCCCGAGCGGCTGTGCGCGGCGTTTGGGCAGGAGCGGGCAGGGCCGCAGCGCGTGCTGGCAGGGCGGCCCGCGTAGCCATGGGCGCCAACGCTTGAGCCTGGCGTTGTTGGGCCTGAACGCCCATCAAGGGCAGCAGACCAAGCGTGGAGAGGACCAACGGCCGCACCAGTGTGCGTAGCGTTTGATTCACCGGCGTTCGGTCAGAACGTAAAAGGTGGGGCATATAATGGAAATAAATTGGAATGCAGAGCTAGGCACAGTGATGACCGGCTCATTGGAAAATGAGTCTTCAGTGATATGCCAAATTGGTTTGGAGATGTGCGGCGACTGCCCCAAGCGCGCACAAATAGGTGGGGCGGAATAGAGTAAGCGTCAGACGTAAATCGGCTCTTATGCTATAGGGCCGCCAAATATGCTTAAGAAAATACAATCAACTTATAGGGTTAATAAAATAAAGGTTGACAAGCACCACGGCCTCATCGGCTTAGTACCGACGGGGCGGTAGTGCTTATTAACGGATTGGGCTTCGAGGCTAAGTCATCGGGCGTATGAAAAGAGAAAGTCCTACTAAGCCTGTTCAGGCACTTTTCTCTGTCATTTCTTGAGGATAAGTACACGAAAGAAGTGCTTGAACAGGCTTAGTAGGACGTTACAGGGAAATAAATTAGATTTTTTCTATATTACTCAAAATCGAACCTTGACGATGGCGAATCGAGGCGCAGAGGATTGATAGGGGTACAAAACGTGGGCGTCCGTGTTGTTTCGGCGCGCGAGGGTGGTCGGACTTACGGCGCCCGTCGCGAAGCTACCGGTAGGACTGGCTGTGGCCCAAGCGTCGCCGCTAAACAGGCGAAATACTGTGCTCTGACTGCCCGATACAACCAGTAAGGTTTGCGGATCGAGTAGCAGCAAGCCATCGGCCCCCACTAGGCTTTGGGTAGTGGTAACCCGCGTAAAAGCCATGGGATTGTTGATGGGTACTTTGAACAGCGTGCCATCATTTGTCTTGGCTACGATCAGGTAGCCATCGGGGTGAAATACAATGCCGTTCAGTCCGAAGCCAGTGCCTGCGGACAACTGCTGGTCCTCCAGGAATACTGAGGGGTTGCCCTGCGGATCGACTTTGTAAATCAGCGGGGCGAAGCTATCGGTGATGTAGGCATTGCCCTCGGCATCCACTGCTATATCATTAGCGAAGTGTTGGCTGTTGGGGCGCAGGCTGCCCAGGTTGACGTAGGAAATCAGGTTGCCGTTGTCGGCATTGAAAATAGCCAGGGCGGCCAGTCGGCGCAGCGTGGCCGGGGTGGTACGGGTTGTATTGGCACCATTATCGGCCACGGCGGCCAGCACGCGCCGGCGGTTGGCGTCCAAGTTCAAGCCGATGGTAGAAATTAGCCGTGGCTCATCGGCCAGCTGAGTATAAATGCTATCATCGGTCACCGTGCCGATGCGGCCCTGGGTGCGGGAGCTGACCAGGAAACGGCGGTTCAGCTCGTCGTACTGAATGCCTTCGGGGGAAAGAGCAGCCTGAGGCACCGTGATTCTGTCCGGGCCGGCTGGCGTGGTGGCTACGTCATCGTCATCGTTGGAGCAGGCGGGCAGTACGGTGATAAGGCTCAGAGCCAAGACAACGAAGCGCAACTGAGCGAATGAGCGCCCGGCGCACGTGAGAAAGGATTGCGGCATGGTAAGCAGTATAAAAATCAGCGGATCAAATGGCTGGTTATACGCTGCTTAGGGCTGATATGACGAGTTGTTGCTTGGTTATTCGCTCAAGATGCTGCCGCGCCCGCTCAGGTCATAATAAAACCGATCTAAGTCACTGCTTGATAGTCCAACCTAGGGTCGCTTGAACATGACAATAACGCTCTACTAGCTGCACAGCGTAGATTCAATGTGTCCGCCAAGGATTGCGAAGAACCAAGGTGCTTTGGTTCTCAGCCGGGTCGTCTGGTAGGGGAGGTTCGGCACTTCATCAGCACTTGCCAGCTGTATGCCTGCGGCGTAGCGGTGCCGAAATAACGGGTGCGGGCCACCGCTTACCGGGCTTGAGGCAGACCGAGCAGGTATAGCTTCTTCGCCTTGCCCGAGATAAGTCCCGTTTCCCAAGTGTAGTCATCGGATTTCAACCCATCGAGCAGGGTCGCCATATCGCTCAATGTGTAAGTTCGGGCATTGGAAACGGCGCCATCCCATGCGAAACAAAAAGGAATGAAGGGCAAGACGTAAGTGAAGAGCAACTGTTTGACAGTCATGGGCCGCGCAAAGGGCGTGATAAACAGCGCCGTCAAGAAGTTCAGTGGCAGGGCCACCCACCACAAGGCACTGGGGAAGCTGTTGTCGCTAATTTCGTAGGCGCAGAATGGCTGGCGCTGCTCCTGAGCGTCTTGCAAGATGCGCCGCGCTACCTCTGGCCGCATGTGGTGCAGGCTGCAGATCATGGTACGAACGCCACGCAATTCCGAACCCACGTGAGTAGCATCGCCGGGGCGCGTTTCGTACCGGATTGTAGAATCCATCTGCCCATTGATGGCCGCCGCCAGTTCCAGGTTGGGGTAAAGGTCCGTCAGGGTAAGCCGCAAATTGCTCAGGCCGGGTTGGGCTTTCAGCGTTTGGTAAACGGTCAGCATCGGTCCGCCGCTGCCCGAGCACAAATCCACGATGGCGGCGGTTTCGGAGTGCGCCAGGGCCCGGTTAATTAGCTGCGTAAGGTCAGCCGATGAACCCAGCAGCCGGTGCATCACCACAATGAGGCGTGTCAGGCAAATGCGCAGCCAGTTTGGAAACCAGGCGAAGTCCTCGAACTCGAACAGGTGGATGCGTTTCATGGCGGAATGCGGCTAAGTGCCAGACCTGGTTTGCAGCAGCAACTTACAACGGCGTCGAGTTCAAACCATAGTGGAAAGGATATATCCGATTCCCCAAAAAAAGGCCCGCGGGCATACGGCTAGCAGACCTTTTGCTTTTACATTAATCCGGTGAATTGCACACGGGTTCTGCAGGCGCAGCGTAACTCGTACCAGCGGCTTGCTTGGCGGCTATGGCAAGCTGGTCACAAGTCAAGACTGCGCATAAACTGGCGCCAATAAAGGCGACCAATCGAACCGAAAGATCTACGCCCGAGCCGCTGGCCAGGCGCACGGTGCATTTGCAGCGAGGCATAGCAGCGCTTATTTTTGGAGAATCGTCTATTCTGAAATCTTCGCGATTCACCATGATTAAACTTCTACTCCAGTGCGGATTGGTAGTGAATTTGTCGGGACTATTCGTCGGTCAGGCAGTTGCACAGCAAGCCATGCCCACGGCGCCTGCTGATTCGGCCGCGCCAGTTCGCCCGGTTGTCCCTAGTGCGGCTCCGCCTATAGCCAAGCGTGCTACTTCTACCGATACCATTTACGCCGTCAGCACGCTGTTTCAGCGGCGGCAGATGGGAGGCGTAGGCTGGATAGTATCGGCAGGTCTGGTTACCATTCGCGGCATTGTCTCGGCCAGGAATGCTAATCAAACAATCATCAACGGGGTAGTGGTCGAGCAGAGCGATGCCAACATAGCCCCGGTGTTGGGAGTGGGAGGGGCCTTTATGGCTTACGGCCTGAGTAAGCTGGTGCGCTTCAACAACGGCCGTCTCGACGACATCTTGGCGGCCTACAACCAGGGCCAGCCGTTGCCGAAGTGGGTGCAGCGGCGGCTGAAGCCCAAGTTCTTCTTAGTGAAGCCCAAACGATAGTAAAACGTACTTCAGCCTCGGCCGAATAGATTATTAGTCAATCAGCTGCGAAAAAGCCTGCTTACCCGTTGCTTCGGCTTCTCTTTCAGTTGGTGCATGGGTAAGGACAAAGCCAAACGCCCTGCCAGCATCCGTACTGGCAGGGCGTTACTGCTATTGATTAATACGAAGATTGGGTGAATTACACGCCCGGAATCTGCACGTCCACGTTTTCAAACCGGATGTGCCCGTCTTCGAGCACCGCTTCCACCACGGCGTCCTTGCTCACGCGGCCGGAGAGAATTTCCTTCGACAGCTCGTTCAGGATCAGCCGCTGCAGCACACGCTTGAGGGGCCGCGCACCAAAGGTCGGGTCGAAGCCCTGCTCGCCGAGGAAGTCAAGTACTTCGTCGGTGGCTTCGAGGCGGATGCCAGCTTCTTCCAGCCGCTGCTGAATCTGCCGGAACTGGATGTCCACAATCTTGCGAATCTCCCGACGCTTGAGCGGCTGGAACATCACAATCTCGTCGATGCGGTTCAGGAACTCAGGGCGCATGTGCTGACGCAGGCGCTCCACCACTTCCTCGCGGGTGCGGTCCACCACTTCGTCGTGGTTGTACTCGTTCAGCTCCTTGAAATTGCGCTGAATGATGTCGGCGCCCGTGTTCGAGGTCATGATGATGATGGTGTTCTTGAAGTTCGCCACCCGACCCTTGTTGTCGGTGAGGCGGCCGTCGTCGAGCACCTGCAGCAGGATGTTGAACACGTCCGGGTGGGCCTTCTCAATCTCGTCGAGCAGAATCACCGAGTAGGGCTTGCGGCGCACGGCCTCGGTCAGCTGCCCGCCCTCGTCGTAGCCCACGTAGCCGGGAGGCGCCCCGATGAGGCGCGAGACCGCGTGACGCTCCTGGTACTCGCTCATGTCGATGCGCACCATGGCGTTTTCGTCGTTGAACAGGTACTCGGCCAGGGCCTTGGCCAGCTCCGTTTTACCTACCCCAGTCGTGCCGAGGAAGATAAACGAACCAATCGGGCGCTTGGGGTCCTGCAAGCCGGCCCGGGAGCGGCGCACGGCGTCCGAAATGGCCATGATGGCCTCCGACTGACCCGCGACGCGCTTGCCCAGCTCGGCTTCGAGGTTGAGCAGCTTCTCGCGGTCCGATTGCAGCATCTTGCTCACCGGAATGCCGGTCCATTTGGCCACCACCTCGGCAATGTCCTCGTGGGTGACGACTTCCTGCAGCATGGAGCCGCCGTCCTTGTTGGCGTTGGCCTGCTCCTGCAGGGTCTTGAGCTGGGCTTCGGCTTCCTGGATTTTGCCATAGCGCAGCTCGGCCACGCGGCCGTAGTCGCCTTGGCGTTCGGCCTGCTCGGCTTCCACCTTGAAGCGGTCAATCGATTCCTTGACGGTCTGGATGTTGGTCAGCACGTCTTTCTCGCCTTGCCAGCGGGCTTTCAGGGAGTCGCGCTTTTCGCTGAGCTCGGCCAGCTCCCGGTTCAGCACGGCTTCGCGGTCCTTGTTGTCTTCACGGCGGATGGCCTCGCGCTCAATTTCCAGCTGCATGATGCGGCGCTGCACCTCGTCCAATTCCACGGGCATGGAATTCAGCTCGATGCGCAGCTTGGCAGCGGCTTCGTCCATCAGGTCGATGGCCTTGTCGGGCAGGAAGCGGTCGGTGATGTAGCGGCTGGACAGCTCCACGGCGGCAATCACGGCGTCGTCGGTGATGCGCACGCCGTGGTGTAGCTCGTACTTTTCCTTGATGCCGCGCATGATGCTGATGGCATCCTCGATGGTCGGCTCGTCCACGGTCACGGCCTGGAAGCGGCGCTCCAGGGCCTTGTCCTTCTCCACGTACTTCTGGTACTCCTTCAGCGTAGTAGCGCCGATGGAGTGCAGCTCGCCGCGGGCCAGGGCGGGCTTGAGCAGGTTGGCCGCGTCCATGGCACCCTCGCCGCCCGCGCCGGCCCCGATGAGCGTGTGCATCTCGTCGATGAACAGGATGATCTGGCCTTCGGAGTCGGTAACTTCCTTGATGACGGACTTGAGGCGCTCCTCAAACTCGCCCTTGTACTTGGCGCCGGCAATGAGCAGGCCCATGTCGAGCGACATGATGGTTTTGTCTTTCAGGTTCTCGGGCACGTCGCCGGCCACAATGCGCTGGGCCAGCCCCTCCACGATGGCGGTTTTACCCACGCCGGGTTCACCGAGCAGTACGGGGTTGTTCTTGGTGCGGCGCGAGAGAATCTGCAGCACGCGGCGGATTTCCTCGTCGCGGCCAATCACCGGGTCCATCTTGCCCGTGCGTACCTGCTCGTTGAGGTTACGGGCGTAGCGGTTGAGGCTCTGGTACTGGTCCTCGGCCGTCTGCGAAGTCACTTTGCGGCCGCCGCGCAGCTCTTTGATGGCAGCTTTGAGGTCTTTGGTATTGAAGCCCGTGTCCTTGAGCAGGGTAGCCACCTGGTCACGCCCGTCTACGAGGGCCAGCAGCAGGTGCTCCACGGATACGTACTCGTCGCCGAACTCCTTGAGGAAGCCGTTGGCGCGTTGGATGGCGGCGGCGGCTTCGTTGGCAAGGTAGGGCGAACCGCCACTCACCTTAGGGTAGCCACCGACGATGGCATCCAGGCGCGGGGTCAGAATGTTCAGGTTTACGCCGAGCTTCTTCGCTAGAAACCCGGTCACGTTTTCATCCACCTGAAAGAGGGCTTTCAGGAGGTGGCCCGTCTCGATGGCCTGCTGCTGATGGCCGCCGGCAATTTCGGTAGCCTTCTGCACGGCCTCCTGGGCCTTGATGGTGAAGTTATTGAAGTTCATGATGCTAAGTCTGTTTCAGGTGCTCTGGTTAAGCTGATACGGACTTAGCAAATGGCGGGCTACTTGAGAAAATCGGACTTTTTGGCTGAGTTTGGAGTTTTGAGGAAATGCGTTAATGAATTATTGACAGAATATAGCAGGTAGTGAAAAATGAAATGAGACGAAAGGAATTAGCTTAAGCTGGCTTTTTCAGCATAAGGTGCTGACGAAGAACTCACGGGCAATGATATAGTCATGACCGATGAGAAGAAGTTTGTACAACGGAGTACCGGCAGGAGTAGAAAAATAGTCGGATGGGCGGGGAAAGTAAGTTTCTACGCCGTGGATAGCGCAGATATCAGCTACGGCTTGCGCGACTTCTCCTGGCACGCTGTCGAGGATAATGCCGCCAGTACGGCTAAGGTTGGGTTGCACGTTGTGAGCTACGAGACGCTGCCTCCACATTGTCCAAGAGCCTTTGACGAAGCTATGCCACTCGCCAGCCTGGGCTTGCAATTCCTGACGGATGGCAGCCAGAAGAGTAGGCGCACTGAGTAAGGGGTAAGGCGTAGCCCGGGCCATCAGACTGGTGAGAGGACCATGGACACCTTTAAGTAGAGTATGGTCACGATAAAAGGAAAGAGGGCCGCGGGTACCGCGCCGTAGTCGGTAACTGAGCTTGCCGTGGAAGTCGATGCGGTGTACTTCAGTATCGGTGACTAATTCGAAGAAGGTGCTTTGTGTATAACGAATTAGGCCGGAGGGATAAAGCTCAGCAAATGGGTGCATCATGCCGACAAGCTACGGCAGGCCAAGCATACCAACAACCGTCGTGGGTGATGGAAAGCATGCCCGGCAAGGCTGGTTATATGTGAAGATGCACCAAACCTGCGCCAATTATGAGGAGGCTAGGCACAGCTTAGGAATAACCGCGTAGCGTCAGCGCCGGGTCCACGTGGCCGTACTGGGCCGAGGCTTCGTGCGCAACGGCTACTGCCGGGCCGCAAAGTCCCGCACGGGTTCGGTGGCGGGGCCCAGGTCCCGCCAGGTTTGCTCGGCCTGAAAGGGCTCAGGCATTTCGTTTAACGCCTCAATGATGTGGGCGCCGTAGTTCATGCGCGGCACGAACCTACCAAAGAAACGAATCAGGCCCAGCGGGGCGTAGGACACGGTTAAGCGGCGACCGTGGTGCTTTGCTACCTGTTGCGCCGCTTCCAGGCTGGTGAGGGGCTCCGGGCCCTGTACCACGTACTCGCGGTTGGCCGCCGCGGACAGGCGCAAAGCCGCCGCTACTTGGCGGCCGTAATCCTGCGCCGACACCCAGTGCATGCCGTGCCGGGCCTTGCCGGCAACCAAGATGCGCGAGCCGGCTAGCTGGGTGCCCACGAGGGTTTCCATGAAAGCCGAAGGATGGAAAATGGTGTACGGTAAGCCGCTACGCCTCACCCGCTCGGCCGCTTGTTTCTTGAGCTCAAATACCCACCAACGAAACCCATCATAATCCTTGATGAGCGAAGACAGGTATACTACGCGCCGTATGCCAGCCTGCCGGGCGGCCGCCAGCAGGTTGGCCAGCCCTTCACCTTCGGGGTGAAACGCGTTTTCCCGTTCCGTTTGCTGCACCGATAAGTTGAGATATATCGCGTCTTGCCCGGCCAGGGCCGCAAGTAGGGTTTCAGGCTGGGCTAAGTCGCCAGCCACCAGCTGCACGGCGTCGGGCAGGAGTTGGCGGGCGTGGTCCGGGTTGCGCACTAAGGCCGTCACGTCAAAGCCCGCCGCTACGAGTTCTTGCGTTACCGGCCGTCCCAACATGCCGGTAGCGCCTACCACGAGCACCTTGCGAATGGCCTGTACCTCCGTCGGGCGCGGATCGAGTTCTTCTTTCATCTCACAGTATGAGTTGGAGCAAAAGCAAACCGCGCCGCAAGCAGTGCCTCCGCTGAGCGTATTGAGCGTCAGCCAGAAAGCACCGGGAATGAGCTTCTAGACGGGGAATTGCCGCCGCAAACGTAGTTGGAACAACTCAGCGGTAAAATCGCATATAGATGTGGGCAGCCCTACTGGAATAAGTCTGCTTTCGTGTACAGCTGCCACCGGGTCTATGTGGGGCGCGATGGGTTCGTGAAGGCAACAACTCGTTGGCTGCCAAGGGTCAGGAGTTACAGTTTGCCCTTTGCAAGTTGGCAGCATACCCCTTCACTAGTCGGTTCCTTCCCTGCTGTTATGCGTCAGACTAAAGCGACTTGCAAGCAGGCAAGAGGAGACTCAGCTTTCCGTAGCAGCTTGTGCTACGATAAACCTGCACCAGCAAACAGACTGAATTGAAAGCCAAGGAAACAGATCATGCTATTTGCTCCTTGTTTTCCCTGCGAAAGACCTTCTTAAACAGCAGCACCAACTTCTCCACTACAAACCCGATAATCAATCCGCCCACGGCGCAGGATAGCGCCTTGGCCAGCCAGGCTACCGCCGGAATGTGAGCTAACCCTTCTTCCAGCTCGTGCAGCAGGTGCGCTGTAAACGGAATGCCGTGGGCGATGATTTCGGCGCCGACCCAGAGCATGGCGGCCGTGCCCACGTAGCTCAGGATGCTCAGGAAGCGCGGCATGAATTTCACGATGCCACGCCCTAGCTTTTGCGCAGCAGGGTGGAATTTGTCTTGGGCCAGGTGTACGCCGAAGTCGTCGGCTTTCACGATCAGGCCCACGAAGCCGTACACGGCGATGGTGATGAACACGGCCACGGCCAGCATTACGGCAATCTGGTTGATGACCGGCTGGTCGGTTACCTGGCTGTAGGCAATGGCCATGATTTCGGCCGACAGGATAATATCGGTGCGGACGGCTCCTGCCACCCGTTTCTTTTCCAGTTCCTCCGGCGTAATTACCTCAACCTGTTCGTTTTCTGCATCCACGTCGTGGTGCTTGCTGAACATGGAATGCACTTTTTCATAGCCTTCGAAGCACAAATAAGCGCCGCCCAGCATGAGAATGGGCGTAATGGCCCACGGGGCGAAATACCCCAGCAACAAAGCCGCCGGGGTGAGCAGGAATAGCTTATTGATTAAGGACTTCTTGGCTATCTGAAAAATAATCGACAGCTCACGGGAGGGGTCGAGACCCACGACATATTTGGGCGTAACGGCTGTATCGTCGATAACAATGCCCGAGACTTTGCCGGTGGTTTTGGCTACCTGGGCTGGCACGTCATCCAAACTGGCCGCGCTGGCCTTTACCAAAGCGGAAACGTCATCTAATAGCGCAAAAAAGCCTGAAGCCATGTTTTAATAGGTTGTTGCTTGATTTTCGTTTTTGAAGGTTTGTGCGTTTTGCGCCGCTTCACTTGGCAGCAAGTTATAGCGGTTCCGCAAACGGTGCCTTTGCTCCCTATACGGGCTAGGTACGGGGTACGGTAGCCATAGTGGTCAAGCTAGTTCTTAGCCTCTGGGCTGCTGATCCAGTTGATGACTGCGTGCAGGGCCGTGCCGGCGCTTGTTGGGTACGGGCCTGGGCTGTTTTGGATGGGGCCTGGCCTAATTGTTCTGGAGCGGGAGGCGCCGCCTGCCGAACATTGTCTGGTCACGCGTTACGCTGCGCCAAACTCGCGCCAGTTGCGGACGCGGCTAGCAGCGGAAAAAGGGGCTGCTGCGTCCTTTCAGCTCGTTCGTAGTTTTTCGGCTTTGCTGGCATCACGGGGCCGCCTTTCCGCTCGCCAAGTCATTCAATGACATGGCGAGCGGCGCTGATGTGCTGGCAGAGCTAGGGGAAGAAACAGGCGTGTTAGCGCCGGTTGCAGTTTTGAGGCACCCGTTGTGCTTCTTCTTATTTGCTACCGGTCGGGGCCTCCAGCTCAGTTAGGGCCTGCTCAATTTCCGGCCGGAGCTGGCTGAGCTTGGCGTGGGCTAGTTCCTGCAAAGAATGGCGTTTGGCTAGCTTTCCAGCCACCAGGTACCCGATGTAGTAGCCGGAGCGGGCGGGCGTGGCGGCTTGCTCGTCCATGCCACCGAGGAAGAAGCGGCCGTAGTCGTCTCTTGAGTTAGAATTGAGCACGGCGCGCAGCTCACGCACGTAGCGGGGTAGGTCGGCTTGGGTACGCTCGGGTGTGTTGCGGGGCAGGCCGAACAGGTTCACGCCGGCCGCCTTGGGGTTGAGGGCGTGGGCCACGTAAGTAGCGAGGCCTTCGCGCCACAGCGCCGACACCAGCGTTTCGTCTTTGTCGAAGAACTGGGTGTGGTAGATGTGAAAAAGCTCGTGGTGGAAGAAGGGCTCAGGGTCGGCCTCCTCGCCGTACACGTAGGCAATCATATCGAGGCCAAAGAGCAAGGCCTGCTGACCGCCGATGGTGCGTATGCCACCGTCGAACCCTCCCAATGAGTACAGGAAGTAGATGCGGCCGCGGTAGTCGAGGTCGGGAAACGTTTTACGGAAGCTGCCTTCGTAGCGCGGCAGGTCCTGGCCGATTTGCCGACCGAGGCGCAGCACCAAATCCATTTTGGGGCCTACCATACGCTGGATTTTGGGGTAGCGGCCGGGCAGCGTTTGGGTTAAGGTTTCGTCGGCGGGGCCACCCAGCACATTGTTGTTGTACACCTCGGGGTAGCGTTCCACCAGCAGCTGTTGAAACAGTTTTACTTGGGTGGCTTCGTCCCGGTCTTTGGCCTTTTTCCAGAACCGCTCATAGGCCGGCATCAGGTTTATTACCTGATAAGTAGGCGCGGCTGGGCGGCTGGGGCGGGCCCAGCTGGCGGGCAAGGACGAATACCGCGCGGGTGTAGCCATGGGTTGGGCGCCGGTAAGCAACAGCAAACCGGAAGCCGCCCCTAATAAGGCGGCAAAGCGAGGAAGCAAAGGCATAGGGAACAGGGCAGGAGAGAGAGGCGCGAAGATATCAGTTGGTCACTAG
Source organism: Hymenobacter sp. FMD4 (assembly GCF_058932745.1). NCBI lineage: Bacteria > Pseudomonadati > Bacteroidota > Cytophagia > Cytophagales > Hymenobacteraceae > Hymenobacter > Hymenobacter sp. FMD4. The sequence continues at coordinate 227,268 of NZ_JBZYWH010000004.1, read as the reverse complement.
CCTGCCTAGTCTGGGTGGTGAGTCTTGCCGCTGGTGCACGAAGTGCGTTGCCGCGGCGGCAGAGACGGTGTTTGCTTGGAACCTGATTTGCCAGCTGGCACCAGCTTTTAGATACTGCACACCCACGAGGCGCGGCAGGCGAGACCGAGCAGCGCCTGTACTTGCTTTCGGCGTGGCGCGAGGCCGGGGCCCTGTCCACGCCCGAGGGGCGCGCCTTGCTGGCTTTGACCCAAGAAGTAATTTCAATCGGCCAGCACGACGTATCGGAGGCTAGCTACTAGCAGGCCGCCGCGCTGTTCGACGAGCAGTACATCGGGCAGGCTATCATGGCCATTGTTACCATCAATGTCTGCCACTGCATGGCCATTGCCACGAAAAAGCCGCTGGACTGATGGAGCGTTTTGACCTGCCGGCCACCGCAAGGCTCTGCGGCCGGCAACTGACTTGCTGAGCTACTGCTGAAACAGCTGGATGGTATAATCGAGCAGGCTTTGGTCGCCGGCTTGGCCGTGACCGGGTATTACCACCTTGGTGTTCGGGTACGTTTGTTTCAGCTTGGCCACCGTGGCGGGCCAGGCTTGCACGTTGGCGTCGGCTAAGTTGCCTTTGGTAGCGTTAAGCTCTTTGATTAGGCAGCCGCCAAACAATACTTGGTCATCGGGGAAATAGCCCACCACGTTGTCTTTGGTGTGGCCCTCGCCCACAAACGTGGCGTACACTTTGGCGCGGCCCACCTCCAGGGTCAGGCTATTGACGAATTTGCGCTGCGGCACGTTGAATTTGTTTTGCTTGGCCAGCGCGATTGTTCGCTCATTGGCATAAGACGGAATTTTGCTCCGTTTGAACTCCTGCAAGCCGCCCACGCAGTCTTCGTGAAAGTGAGTGGGAACGACGGCCTTCACGCTAGCGTGCAACTCCCGGGTTATCCAAGCAATCAGCTCCTTGGATTCTTTGTCGCCGCTGGGAGTGTCAAACACTACGGCTTCACCGTCGCTTTGCACCACCATGCCGTTGCAGGGGACCTTGCCAAAGGACTTAGTTTGCAGGAACGAGGTGTGCACGTAAGTGTTTGGGGCAACTTGGCTAATGGTCAGGTCGCCGGACTGGTACACTATGTTGTCGGCGCGGGGGCTGGTTTGGGTGACAGCGGCAGCAAGTAAAGAAAGGGCAAGCAGGAATTTCATGTTTGGATATTGGCTAGGGACGGCCGCAAGCTTCTTTTTTACTATTCGGCGCGTCAAGTTAGGCCTACCGAACGCAAGGAAACGCAACCAGGTATTTCCCCGAAACGCCGCAACAAAGTAGTAAAGCTGTTGCGGCTGCGCTTAGCCGGGCACGCGGCGGAAAAGAAGCGAGCTGCAGGAGAGGCTGATGTTACTGCAGCATTTACAGCACCTCTTTGGCGGGGCAAGGAACGCATTGTAGCACAACAGCCACGGGCCGTACCTTTGCGGGGTAGAAGAATCGTTGGCGGGGGCCAACCACCGAGCGTATGCAACGAAGACTGCGGGGGCACGCGCTCCGGCTGAAGCTGATTGTGAGTCAGGAGACGCGGGTCGATTACCGGGAGCATTTCTGGACCTTTTTAGGCTCGTTCATGGGCATTGCTCTTATTGGGCTGCTCAACCGCTACCTGCTGGGCGCCACCGATACGATTTTGGTTATCGGCTCGTTTGGGGCTTCCGCCGTGCTGCTGTTTGGGGCTTTCAGCAGCCCGCTGGCCCAGCCGCGCAACCTCATCGGGGGGCACGTGCTGGGGGCGCTGATTGGCGTGACGGTGCAGCGGCTGGCAGGGCAGGAGCTGTGGCTGGCGGCGGCGCTGGCCGTTTCACTCTCCATCGTGGCCATGCAGATGACCAAAACCCTGCACCCGCCCGGTGGCGCTACGGCGCTGATTGCCAACGTGGGTTCGGTAAAGCTGAAGGCTTTGGGCTACGGCTTTGTACTGATGCCAGTGCTAGCCGGGGCGTTGCTGCTGCTCGCGGTAGCGCTGATCTGCAACAACCTCAGCGACACACGCAGCTACCCCATCAATAAGCATTGGTACAAAGTATGGCGGCGCCATTACCGAGGCGTGCGGCGGGCTGTACGCCCCCAGCCGAAGCAAGAGGGCCTGCTGGCTAAGCATAGAAACACAGCTGCCGCTGGGCAAACGTCACCTCAGCTTTAAGCTGCGCCGGCCGACTATCCGGCCAAGCAGTGAGTTGTCTCGGCCCCTGCTTCAGGCGCGACGTGCTTGACATAGGGTTCTTGGCCTTTCAAATAAGCCCTAAGTGGGTTTTCAGTTTACTGGCTCCAGTACACAGTTCTGGTGGCGGCCATCGATGCACGTTCGGCAGTTGGCTCGGCTACCCACTGGTAAGCTCAAGCGTAACAACCGCTACAACTACCCCAGCGTAAGGACGCTCATGCCAACTCCCCGACTCATAACGCTGCCTAGCCGACTGCTGGTCCGCGTGGCCGCTGTGTTGCCGTTGCTGCTATGGCTTGGTGGCCGCAGCGCGTGGGCTTGTACGGTGTGCCGCCCACGGGTGCAGGCCGCCATCCACGATCAAGCCTATTCCGTCAACCTGCTGCAATTGCTGCTGCCCGTGGCCGTACTGTTGCTGGCAGGAGTGGGCTGTTATTTTTTCGATGATGTCAAACGGCAACTAACCCGTACGCATGGCTGAACCCCTACAACGCTCTCCTCTTATCGCGGCCGGTGTGCTGATGGGCGCAGGCCTCGGCGGCTTCGTCGATGGCATTGTGCTGCACCAGATTCTGCAGTGGCACAACATGCTTTCGGCGCAGTTGCCACCCGATAACCTGGTCAATTCTAAAGTCAATATGTACTGGGACGGCATGTTTCATGCGGCCGTCTGGGTGCTCACCGCCATCGGCCTGCGCATGCTGTGGGCTGCCGGCCGCCGCCACGACGTGCCGTGGTCGGGTCGCACTTTTATAGGGGCGCTGATTTTCGGCTGGGGCCTGTTCAACGTGGTGGAAGGCACCATCGACCATATGCTGCTGGGCCTGCACCACGTACACGAATATGCCGCCGACAAGATGCCCTGGGACCTGGGCTTTCTGGCCTTCGGCATTGGACAATTGCTGCTAGGCTGGGCGCTGATCCGGGCTGGTAAGAACGACACTGTGGTACGCGGGCAAGCTAGCTAAGCGCAAGCCACGCCTCATTAATTGCAAGCGGCCCTGGCTTCGGTACATAATTCCGAAACCAGGGCCGCTGCCGTCAGCTCCAGATCGGGCTACTGCACCAGTAGCTGCTGCGTAGTCACGCCGGCATCGGTCCGGATGGAGTAGAAATACACACCGGTGGGCAGCAAGTGATTTTCGTAGGGCAAGCGGTGCGTACCGGCTTCGAGTACCTGGGCGGTCGGCAACACATCGGCTACTTTCTGGCCTTTGGCGTTGAACAACGTAATGCTTACCGAACTCTTGCGGGCCAGGGATACTTCGAAAGTGGTAGCGCCGCGGAAGGGATTCGGGAATGCCTGAAACTGGCCAACGGCTGGCTGGCGCGTGCCCGTGACGTTGCCGATTTTGCCTACGCCCGCTCCGGCCAGCACCAGGGCCGGTACGTCGGTGGCGTTGTCCAGAATGCTGGCGTACGTGTAGGGCGTGTTCGACACGCAGGCACCCAGCGGAAACGTGTCGCTGGAGTACTGAAACGTGGTGCCGTTGGTGAGGGCGTTGCCCAGCAGGTGCCCGTAGCCCACCACGCTGCTGTACGCCGACACGTACGGGTTCTTCACGTTATCGAAGTAGTTGTTTTCGATTTTGAGGCAGGCGCCTACCCGGGAGTTGATGGCTGTGGAGGCTACGTCCTTGTAGTAGTTATTGAACACGTGGCCGGTGCCGCCGCGGAACAGGGGCAGGCGCGAGTTGATGTTCTCGAAGCGGTTGTGGTGGTAGGTTACTTTGCGGTCGAAGGTGTCGGTTTCGGTGTAGCCGCACAGGCTGGCCTTCCAGGCGTCGTGCAGGTAGTTCCAGGAGTAGGTAATGTACTCGCAGTCATCCTTGGCATCGAGCAAGCCGTCGTAAGTATCTACACCCACGCCCTGGTACTGGTTGTACAGCTCGCAGTGGTCCACCCAGATGTGGTCGGCCGGGCCTTCGATGCCGATGCAATCCTTCGGCCCGAGCAGCACGTGGTGCACCTTCACATTCTGAATGATGATGTTCGAGGCGCGCCGAACGTACAGGCCGATGCCATTGAACTCGCCGCTGGTGCCCACCCCGATGATGGAAATGTTGCTGCGGTCCTTGATTTCGATCTTGTCGTAAGTCGAGGGCGTGTTGGCCGGCGTGATGGTGCCGTTGATGTAAATGGTCAGCGGCGCGTTGGAGCTATTGGCCCGAATGGCGTTCATCAGCGCGGTGCCGGTGCTTACCGTAACGCTGGCCCCGCCTGCCCCGCCCGTGGTGCCAGTGGTCAGGCTGGCGTAGCCATAAAGTCCGAAAGAGGCTGATTGGGCAACGGCAACAGGAACGGCTAGGCCAGCAACCAGTAGTAAGGATAGTAGCGGTTTCAGCATGGGCAGGAGGAGGGAGGATAGAAGCACGAAGACCGCAGCACAGCAAGCCGTAAAGCCATAGCATCCCTGTAGAGGCAGTTGGATACAAGGAGCTTAAGCAAGCCAAGCGGGCAGGTCAAGATGCTCATCCTGGGGCTGCCTTGTTAGCTTAGAAGAAGTATAATTCGCGCAATCGATGCCGGGAACGTTGCCAACGAACCGGGCCTGCCGCGTGGATGTGTGGACTAGCAGGGGCATCAGCAGGCTTTGTACCAACAAACCCAATGGGATGCAGGAATGGGGCTGAGCCTACAAGGCTTAGCCCTGCCGCCGGTTACTTCGAATTTTACAAATTAACATTGTTAAAATTGTCGAGTAAAAGCGTTGTGATATTGTAATAATTTATGTAACTTTTAATCACACCGCTGACCTTCTGGATACGACTATGGCTACTAGATACAAAGAGCACCATCACGTTACCGGCTGGCGCAGAGGCCTGCCGTGGTGGGCCTACATTCTGATGTTATTTGGCTTTTACCTGTTTGGCTGGCTGCTGTACAGCTTGGGTGTTATCCCAAGTCACTAGCGCTGCCGCAGGTACGCCCGCGTCGTGGTGATGCACCCTTGCCACGATGCGGGCAGGTATACCCGTCGCTCATCATGTGATGAGCGACGGGTGATTATTAGGGTATTATGGGATGATTTGTGAGCCGCAAACCCGGGCAGGTGTGCAGTTGAAAAATTCAAGTTGATGTGTTGGCTAGAGCGGACCTAACGTGTGACTTAGGTTTCGGGCTTAACATGACTCACTAGTTATCATCTCGCCCTATTCTACGCTCTCCTAGGCCTGGCCAGCCAGCGTGGTGAGCAGCAGCCAGCGGTAGAGCCGTTCGGCATCTTCGCGCCGAAACAGCTCCGTGCCGGGGTTCATGGTAGCGGCCGTACCACAGGCCACGCCCAGGCGCACGGCTTCTCGCACGGGCTGGCCGTTGGAAAGCGCGTAGGTCATGCCGGCCACCATGCTGTCGCCGGCGCCCACGGTGCTGCGCTTGCGCACCGATGGGGCCGGCACGTAGTCCACCAAGTCGCGCGTGACGGCGCAGGCGCCCTGCGGCCCCAACGACGCCACCACGATTTCGCATTTGCCGTCGCTGATCAGCTCCTGCGCGGCTTTGGTCACGGAGTCGTTGTCGAGCTCCTCCACGCCCACCAGCTTGCTTAGCTCACCTAGGTTGGGCTTGATCAGAAACACGCCCTCCGCTACCACGCGCTGCAGGGACGCGCCGGAAGTATCCACGATAACCTTGGCGCCGGCTGCCTTGGCCACGCGCACCACTTCCACCAGAAACTCCGGTTCTACGCCGGGCGGCAGGCTGCCACTGACCACCAGAAAATCAGGCGCCGGGGAGAGGCTTTGCAGGGTAGCAAGCACCTGCTGCTGCTCCTGGGCTGTCAGTGCCGTGCCGGGCATGCCAAAGCGGTATTGCTGGCTGGTAGAAGTATCCACCACGATAAAGCTTTCCCGCGTCCAGCTTTCCATGGCAATGGGCTGCTGCTGAATGTGCTCCTGCGCCAGTAGCTCCTGCAGCAGCGAGCCCGAGGGACCACCGGCCGGAAACAGCGCCAAAGAATCGGCCCCGAGGCGGCGTAAGCCCCGCGAAACGTTGATGCCGCCACCACCCGGCTCGAACTTGGGCGCGGCACAGCGCAGCTTGTGGTCGGGCACAATGTGGTCGACCGTGGTGCTTTTGTCGATGGCCGGGTTCAGAGTGAGGGTAACAATGCGTTTCATGCGACAACCAAAAGGTAAAGTTCAACGATAGGTGGCCCGCGCCGGTGGGTGCCGTGCGGCAGCGCGGCGCCGGGCTAAGTTAGGTTTTGTGGGCATCTGGGCCTGCCGAATGGTTTTGCGTACACAGCTGGTCCACCGTCCATTTTACTCATGCCCACCACGTACCACATCGGCTGCTCCGGCTTTCATTATCGCGACTGGAAAGGCGTGTTTTATCCCGAAGGCCTGCCGCCGCGCAAGTGGTTTGAGTACTACTGCACCCAGTTCAGCACCCTGGAGCTGAACGTGACTTTCTACCGCATGCCCGAACTGGCCGCCTTCGAAAGCTGGTATGCGCAAAGCCCCGACTTTTTCCGGTTTGCGGTGAAAGCCCCGCGTATCGTCACGCACTACAAGAAGTTTGGCCCTGAAGCGGCGCCTGTGTTGGCCGATTTTTACGGCACCGTGCAGGAGGGTCTGCGCGACAAGCTCGGGCCGGTGCTGTTTCAGCTGCCGCCCAAAGCCGCTTACACCGAGGCCTTCCTGGAGCGCATTCTGGCCAATCTGGACCCCGCGTTTCAGAATGTGCTGGAGTTTCGGCACCCCAGCTGGTGGCAGGAGGAAGTGTTTCGGGGCCTGACCCGGCACGGCATCAGCTTTTGCGGTCAGAGCCACCCCCAGCCGCTACCCGATGACGTAATAGCCACCGCACGCTGCTGTACTACCGCCTGCACGGCGTGCCCTGTACAAGTCCAGCTACAGCGAGGCTTTTCTGCAGCGCATTGCCACTGACGTGCAAGCCGCATCTGAGGTGCAGCAGGCATACGTGTTCTTCAATAATAGCATCGGTGGCGCGGGCGTACTGAATGCCCGGGAGCTGTAGCAGTTGCTGAGGGGTGAGCTACTCAGCTAGCCCGTTCAGGGGCTACTCCGGCAGCGGCGCTAGTTGCAGCAGCATTGCGTGCAGCAGGTGATATATCTCGCGCAGCTGCTCGGGGTCGACGATGCCGGAGTCCTTGCTGAACACGAGGTACACATCGTCGGACTGGTCGTCGGTCGGGCCGAGGGTGAGGCGCAGCTCGTGGTACTTCAGCAGCGTAGCCCGCAGTTCGGCATCAGCCAGCAACTCGCGCAGGGTGTTCGGGCTGTTGGTTTTGATGATGAAGGCGGCATCTAGATCGGCATAGCCCAGTTCTACATCCTCCATGCCCAGCAGCTTGCCCAGTTGGTGCACCAGGTCCTGCTCCACGAGTTGGAAGCGTAGCGCCGGATTGCCGGGCACCAGCGCCGCCAGCGTGGTAGTGGCGTAGCCGCCCTCAAAGCCTCCGCCCGGGTCAATGTCTATATCAAGCATAAACTGATAGCCGCCTTGGTTTAGCTGCGCCGCGTATTCCAGCAGACCTGCGTCGTGGCCCATGTCGGTGGCCACCTGTTGCCAGAGGTCGGCTTCGGAGGTGGCGGTAAAGCTTCTGATGCTGTTGGTTGTGTTCATAGGGTTGGGTGTCGGGTGCAAACGGAACGAACACCGACGATGCCTTATCGGTACACGACCTACTGCATTTTAGGGATGGAGGTTTTAGCAGTGGGGCGGAAGATGCAAAGGCACTTGCTGCAACGGCCCTAGGGCATACAGCCACTTGTTTCTACCTGATTACTTTACCAGCCCCAAACCGCCTCCTGCCCAAGGCGCGTACTCTCTCAGATGCCTTAAACACATGGAGCATACCACTCAGCAGCAAGTACAGGACTATTACGGCACGCAGTTGCGCACCAGTCAGGACCTCAAAACCAATGCCTGCTGCACCGATGACATTCCCTCGGCTCACAAGAAAATTCTGGCCCAGCTGGAACCGGAAGTGCTGGATAAGTACTACGGCTGCGGCGTGTGCGTGCCGCCGGCCGTGGAGGGCTGCACCGTGTTGGACCTGGGCTCCGGCAGCGGCCGCGACGCTTTCTTGCTTTCCAAGCTGGTAGGGGAGCGGGGCCACGTCATCGGCGTGGATATGACCGAAGAGCAGCTGGCCGTGGCCCAGCGCCACGTGGCGGCTCATACTGAACGCTTTGGTTACCAGCAGCCCAACGTGGAGTTCCGCCACGGCTACATCGAGGACCTGCGCACCGCCGACATCCCCGACAACAGCATCGACGTGGTGGTGAGCAACTGCGTGCTGAACCTGAGCACCGACAAAGCCGCCACCTACCGCGAGATATTCCGGGTGCTGAAGCCCGGCGGCGAGCTGTTTATTTCCGACGTGTTTGCCGACCGCCGCATTCCGGAGGCGCTGCGCCAAGACCGCGTGCTGTACGGCGAGTGCCTGAGCGGAGCCCTCTACACCGAAGATTTTCGCCGGCTGCTGCGCGAGCTGGGCATTCAGGATTACCGCCTCACCGCGCAACGCCGCCTTACCATCGGCAACGAAGAAATCGAGCGGAAGGTGGGCAACATCAAGTTCTACTCGCTCACGGTACGCGCCTTTAAGCTGGCGCTGGAAGATCAGTGCGAAGACTACGGCCAGGTAGCCACCTACCTCGGCACAGCACCCGATGAGCCCCACGGCTTCACCCTCGACGACCACCACTATTTTGAAACCGGCCGGCCCGTGCTCGTGTGCGGCAATACCGCCGATATGCTCAGCCACACTCGCTACGCAGCCTACTTTCGGATAGATGGCAATAAGGAGCGCCATTTCGGGCTGTTTCCGTGCGGCCCTGCACTAGCTGCGCCCAGTGCCAGCGGTGCTGCCCCCGCGGCGGCCTGTTGCTAAGCGCTACCGAGACAGGCACAGCGGCCTGAAGTTGCGTAGAAGCCCTACGCCTCTTCTGCTGCTTTGCTTATGCCTACTTACCACGTTGGTTGCTCCGGCTACCACTACCGCCACTGGCGCGGCGCATTCTATCCCGAGAAGCTGCCCATGCGGCGTTGGTTTGAGTACTACGCCGAGCACTTTCGCACCCTGGAGCTGAACGTCACGTTCTACCGTTTTCCACAGCTGGCCTTTCTGCAGAACTGGTACCAGACCAGCCCCGCCGATTTTGTGTTTTCGGTAAAAGCACCGCGGCTGATTACTCACTACAAGCAGTTCAACGAGGTGGGGCAGCTGCTTACCGATTTCTACACCACCGTGCAGGATGGCTTGCTCGAAAAGCTCGGGCCGGTGCTGTTTCAGCTCCCACCCCGTACGCCATATACCCCCGAGCGGCTGCAGCGCATCCTCGATTACCTCGACCCGGCTTTCAGCAACGTGCTGGAGTTCCGGCATTCCAGCTGGTGGCAGGAGCCGGTGTACGAGGCCCTGCGCCAGCGCGGCGTCGCCTTCTGCGGCCAAAGCCACCCCGACCTGCCCGATGCCGTGGTAACTACGGCGCCGGTGCTTTACTATCGTTTTCACGGAGTGCCGCTGCTCTACCACTCACCTTATAGCCCGGCGTTTCTGCAGGCAGTGCAGCGTCAGATCGAAGCCGCGGGCACCGCTGAGCAGGCCTTCCTGTACTTCAACAACGACATTGAGGCTTCGGCCATTGGCGACGCACGGCTGATGCTGGCGCTGACCGGCTCGTGAGTATCACCAATACTGCTGCGGAACTAGAAGAGGCGTCCAGCCACCTACTGATGAGCAGGTAGTTGGACGCCTCTTCGCGTCATGCACAAACAAGATTCTAACGGCGTGGCGCAGGCTTCGGTGGCACGGACTTCCCAGCCGGTGCTTTCTTGATAGGTGCTTTGGCTGGGGCCGCTTTTGGAGCCGGAGCAGCAGGCTTCGTGTTGCCCACGCGTTTAGCAGGCGCAGTTCGGGCCGGGGCACGTTTGGCTGGGGCCCGTTTCACCGGGGCAGCTTTGGCCTTCTTGCTCGGCGCCGCGGCGGGGGTAGCCGGCTCGGGGCCATACTTTACCTGCGCCGAGTTTGGGTCTCCGGTCAGGAACAGATCAAACTCCACGCGGCGGTTCTGGGCACGGCCAGCATCGGTAGCGTTGTCAGCCACAGGATGCGCAGCCCCGTAGCCACGCAACTCAATGCGTGCGGCGGGCACGCCCTTGCTTAGCAGGTAGGTTTGGGCAGCCGCGGCCCGGTCGCGTGATAGGCGCTGGTTGTAGGCGGCAGCGCCTTTGCTATCCGTATGCCCGGCGATGCTCAGGCTGTAATCGGGGTACTCCATGAGCATCTGCGCCATGGCATCCAGCGTGGGGTAGGAGGCCGGTAGCAGCGTAGCCTTGTTTAGCTCGAAGCTGATGAGCTGCGTAGCTTCCTGCAGGCGTTGGCGCGTTTCGGCTTTGATTTCGGGGCAGCCGCGGTTGGCAGCCGGGCCGGGGCTGTTGGGGCACCGGTCGTCGGCATCGGGCACGCCGTCGCGGTCGGCATCGGGGGCGGTCGGGCAGCCAGTAGCGTCTACTTCAGCACCGGCAGGCGTATCCGGGCAGGTATCTTCCTTGTCGGGCACACCGTCGCCATCGGCATCGGGGCAGCCCTGCAGCTCGGCTTTGCCGGCATCATAGGGGCACGCGTCTTCGCCATCGGCTATGCCGTCGTCGTCGCGGTCGGGGCAGCCCTGCAGCTCGGGTTTGCCAGCTTCGGTGGGGCACTGGTCTTGGTAATCGGGCACCCCGTCCAGGTCGCCGTCGAGCGCGCAGCCGTTGGCGTCCACCTCCACGCCCTCGGGCGTGTTGGGGCAGCGGTCCTTGCGGTCGGGCACACCGTCCTCATCCCCATCCTGCATTTGGCCCAAGTTGAAGGTCAGCCCCACGGTGTGCTGCAGAAAGCGGTCTTGCCACTGCTTCGCGTTGGCGTCCTTCACACCGTCAAAGTTGGCTTCGATGGGCATGTGCTGGCCGGTCTGCACAAAAAGGCCTAGTCCGCCACCCAGGCGGAAATTGATGCCAGCGGCCCCAAACAGGTCCAGGTAGCTTTCGTTGATATCAAACCGTTTGGCATCGGCCATGCCCTCGCGGTTGGAGAACGTCAGGCCCGGGCCCGCCAGTAAATACGGCTGGATAAATGCATTTTCCTTAAGCGCCCAGCCGTTGTTAAGTTTCAGCTTCAGCCCCAGGTTGGCGTTGATAATGTTGGTGGTGAAGTACGAATTGGGGGTCCGACGCCCCAACAGCTCCCCGTACAGAATGCTCGTGTTCAGGTCGAGGCCGCGCCCCAAGTACATGTTGATGGCTAGCCCCGGTGCGTACTTGCCGCTGCTAAACTTCCAGTAGTCGGAGCCCAGGTCGCCTTGGTATTGTAGCGCGCTGAAGTTTAGACCAATACTGGATCGGCGTTCGGAAGATTGAGCCGCGACGAGGTGAGGGAACGTCACGATCAAAGCCAGCAGTAGCCGGATATAGGTAGAAAAATGCCTCATTCAGGACAGCATTTTAAAAGGTAGAATTGTGTTTTGCCAGGCAAGCGGTGGGTGGCTGCCTGCCGGCGGATCGGACGCAATAATTGGCTGATTACATCCTTATTCCGGAAACATACTCTTAATGCGGCACTAATGCAAACTAGAACTACCCGTTAATTGCGTCGTTTAGTTGCTATGCGAGCATGGGTTTGGTTCTGATGAATAGGAAAATATTGATAACTGTCGAGCTTATTCCAGGGCCAGTTTGTTGATGCCAATTGACGGACAACGGTCCGGGTACGCTTGGCTTTCGAGAAATCAGGACCCTAACTCGAGGCCAACACCTTCGCCTAAGTTGTTATAGCCTTACCGATAAACTCAGCCACTCCGAAACGTCTGAATATGTAAAAGGACAACGCTGGGATGTTAGGTCTCCTAGTTCAACTGTAAATGCCCACATAGTTCGGGTAGTAATTGGTCTTAAACATCACTTTACCAAGTGCTGAGGTCTGTTAGATTTATGGCCGGTGCATAACCTAATTAGGTGGGGTTTTGTTGGATGTGCTATATGAATATTGTCTTATTAAGCTGGTATGCTGACGTTTGCAGTAAGGTAAGAGGCCGAGTTGCTTTTAAGTTTATGTAACCAAGACGCCTTAATATCGGTAATGGCTCGGAGCCGGGAAGTTGCACCGGATTAATCCAGCTTATGCACCTGTTGCCCTCGCAGCCAGGCCGATTGAAACACGTACAGCCATTGCGCCTCACTGTGCAATGGCCACCGCAACGTTCCTTGTGGGCGTGGCTACTGGGTGGTTGGCTGCTATTGCCCGGTTACTCTTTCGGTCAAAGCCGGACTGCCACACCGCTCGATGCTGATCTTACCCTGGAGCAGTGCCTACAGTACGCGCTGCAAAACCAGCCCGTCTTGCGCCAAGCCCGCATCGACCAGCAAACAAACGAGGCCGATATCCGCATTGGCCTTTCCGAGTGGCTGCCGCAAGTGGCGTTCAATGCCACCGGTCAGCACAATTTTGAGTTGCCCTTTGTGGTGCTCCCCACCGAAGGCGGCGGCGTGGCCCCGCGCCGCGTGGGGCTGCGCAATACCTCCACGATCAGCTTTGCGGGCACACAAGTGCTTTACAACAACGACGTGTGGTTGGCCTTGCGCAGCGCTCGGCCGGTGCGGCGCCTGGCCGAGCAAAACACTATCGATGTGCAAATCGACGTGGTGGCCGGCGTCAGCAAAGCCTTTTTCGATGTGCTGCTGTCGCAGCGTCAGTTGCAGATATTTGAGGCCGATATTGCCCGGCTGCGGCGCAGCCTGCGCGATGCCCGGCTGCAGTACGATGCTGGGCTGGTCGACAAGATCGACTACAAGCAGGCCGAAATACTGCTCAATAATTCCCTCGCGGCCCGCAAGCAAGCCCTAGAAGGCATTAACGCCAAAACTGCCTACCTGAAAGAGCTGATGGGCCTGCCGGGTGAGCAACCGTTGCACCTGCAGTATGATACACTGCGCCTGGAACGCGACGCCGCCGTGGATACTACGGCCGGCTACGCGGCCAATAACCGGGTGGAGTTTCAGCAGGTCCAAACGCAAAAGGCCTTGCAAGCGGCTCAGGTAGGGTATTACCGCTGGGGCTTTTTGCCGGAAGTATCGGCTTTCGGCAACTACAACTCAGTGTACCAAAACAACCGCCTCGCCGACCTCTACAGCCGCCGCTTCCCTAATTCCTTCGCGGGCCTGCAGCTGTCGGTGCCACTGTTTCAGGGCACGCGTCGCCTGCAGAACCTGCGCCGTTCCCGCCTGATCGACGACCGCCTCGATGAGGAGCTGAAAGTGGTGCGTAATCAGATCAACACCGAATACCAACGGGCGCTAGCCGCTTACAAGAGCTATTATACCGACTACCAACTCGGGCAGCGTAACCTCGCGCTGGCCCAGGAAGTGTACCAAGTGGTAGACCTGCAATACCGCGAAGGCATCAAGCCGTATCTGGACGTCATCGTCGCGCAAAGCACGCTGCGCTCGGCGCAGCTAAACTATTACGTGGCGCTGTTCCAGGTGCTGTCGAGCAAGGTGGATTTGCTTCGGGCCCGGGGCGAGCTGCCGATCAACTATTAAGACCTCACCGATGCTCACCACCCGAACCACGCCTAGTATTATCGTCCTGGGGCCCAGCCGAAGAGCCTCGTCACGCCGATACGAGCCGCCAAGACGGTGCCAGACGGTAGTGGCAAGGTGCTGCGCTGCTCTTAGGATGATAGGAGGCGTGGGCATCGTGGCGCTGCAGCTTGCCTTCAGTTCCTGCGGCAATAAAGAAGAAAAAGGCCAGAGCGCACAGCAAGCCGGCCCCACGCCCGTGAACCTGACCGTAGCCAAGCGCACCGAGGCGGTGTATTACGACGAGTTTCCCGCCACCGTGGTGGCCCTGAACAGCGTGGAGCTGCGCAGCCAGGTTCCGGGCTTCATTACCAATATTTTCTTCAAGGAAGGCGAAGTGGTGCCCAAGGGCAAGCCACTCTACGAAATTGACCGGCGTAAATACCAGGCGGCGCTGCAGCAGGCCCAGGCCAACCTGCAAAGCGCCCAGGCCGAGCTGCAAAACGCCAACGTTAACCTCGGCCGCTACCAGCGCCTGGCCGAGCAAGACGCTATTGCGCGCCAGATACTCGACAACGCCGTGACGGGGCAAGCGGCCGCCCGCGCCCGGGTGGAAGTGGCCCGCGCCGGCGTCGCCACGGCCCGCACCGATCTGGATTACTCGCTCATTAACGCGCCGTTTACGGGGCGCATCGGCATTTCGCAGGTGCGCCTGGGGGCGCAGGTAAGCCCCGGCACCACGCTGCTGAATACGCTGTCGAGCGAAAACCCAATTGGGGTCGATTTCGTGGTGAACGAGCAGGAACTGGCCCGCTTTCAGCAACTGCAGCAGCGCGGCGGCGCCAACGATTCTACCTTCCGGTTACTGCTGCCCGGCGGCAAGCCTTACGCCCCAAGCGGCCGCATTCTGGCCATTGATAGAGGCATCAACAACCAAACCGGTACCATTCAGGTACGCCTGCAATTCGATAATCCGGAGCGTCTACTCACCGATGGAATGAGCCTGGTGCTGCGCGTGCTCAATCAGCAATCGGGCGTGCAGGTGGTGGTGCCGCACAAGGCCATTCTGGATCAGATGGGCGAGAGTTTCGTGTTTGTGGTGCGCGATACGGTGGCCCTGCAGCGCAAGGTGGAGCTAGGCCCGCGCCTGCGCGATGACATCGTGATAATGAAAGGCCTGAAGGAAGGGGAAAAGATCGTGACGGAAGGCGTGCAGCAGCTGCGCGACAGTGCTGTGGTCACGCTGGGCAAGCCCAGCCAAAGCGGAGGTCCAGGAGGCAAGCCCGGCGGCCAAGACGGCAAAGAAAAAGCCAAGAAGAGTGGCAACGATGGGGGCAAAGCCAGCCGCCACAGCCGCCCGGCTGGCCGCTTGTTGGTTGGCCTCTGGCCGGCTGGCGCTACTAGCTCACCGCCCATCGCCAAGAGCTAGCCAAATGATAGCCGAAACCTTTATTCGCCGGCCAGTTACGGCCATCGTTTGCTCGGTGGTGATTTTGCTGCTGGGCGCGCTATCCATCCTGAGCCTGCCCGTTACGCAGTACCCCGACATCACGCCGCCTACCGTGTCCATCACCGGCAACTACGTGGGGGCCGATGCCCAAACCGTGGAGCAAACCGTGACCACGCCGGTGGAAGTGCAGGTGAATGGCACGCCTGGCATGACCTACCTCACCAGCAGCAGCGCCAACAACGGGCAGATGAGCATGTCGGTGAACTTCGAAGTCGGCACCGACATCAACGTGGCCGCTCTCGACGTGCAAAACCGCGTGGGCATTGCCCTGCCGCGCCTGCCGGAAGAAGTGCAGCGCCTGGGGCTCACGGTGCGCAAGCGCAACCCCAGCATCCTGATGCTGGTGGCCCTGTACGCCCCCAAAGGCACCCACGACGTCACCTTCCTCGATAACTACACCAACATCTACATCAAGGACGCGCTGCTGCGGACCAAAGGGGTAGGCGACATTAACGCCCGCGCCGATGACTTTTCCATGCGCATCTGGCTGCAGCCCGATAAGCTGGCCCTGCTAGGCGTGACGGCCAACGAGGTGCTGGCCGCCTTGCGCGAGCAGAATGCCCAGATTGCGGCCGGTTCCATCGGCGGGGCGCCCTTGCAGAAAGGCCAGAGCTTCGAGTACACCGTATTTGTGCGCGGCCGGCTGGTAACGCCGGCAGAGTTCGGCAACGTCATCATCCGCACCCAGCCCGAAACCGGTGCCGTGCTCTACCTCAAGGACGTAGCTCGCGTGGAGCTGGGCAAATACAACTACGCCAACCAAAGCTTCGTGGACGGCAAGCGCGCCGCCTACCTGCTCATCTACCAAGCTCCCGGTTCCAACGCCCTCGAAACCTTCGAGAACGTGCGGGAAACCATGGAACAGCTTAAAAAACAGTTTCCCGCCGACCTCGACTACATCATTCCTTTCGAGGCCGCTTCGGTGGTGAAAGTGTCCATCCGGGAGGTGTTCAAAACCATGCTGGAAGTGCTGGTGCTGGTGGTAGTTGTAGTGTTTCTGTTTCTGCAAAACTGGCGCGCCACGCTCATTCCTACGCTGGTCATTCCGGTAGCCGTAATCGGACCGTTTATGGCCTTCGTACCGCTGGGCTTCACCATCAATACGCTCACGCTGTTTGGGCTGGTGCTGGCCATCGGCATTGTTATCGACGACGCCATTGTGGTGGTGGAAGCCGTGCAGCTGAACCTCGACGAGAAGGGCATGAGCCCTACCGAGGCCACGCTGGCAGCCATGCGCGACATTTCGACGCCCGTCGTCACCACCACCATCATTCTGATTGCGGTGTTCGTGCCGGTGGGCTTCATTTCCGGTATCACCGGACGGCTCTACCAACAGTTTGCCCTCACCATCACGGTGGCCGTTATCATCTCCACGTTCTCGGCGTTATCGTTTACGCCGGCGCTGTGCGCGCTCATGCTAAAGCCGCGGAAAAGGCCTGCCGAAGCCGATAACGAAAGCACGGAGCAAGCTGAGGCGAAGCAGCAGAGCACAGGCGAGCAGGCGGAGCCAGACGAGCCCGAAGACAAGAAAAGCTGGCTGCAGCGCTTTTTCGACAAGTTCAACCACTGGTTTGCCCGTCTCACCGACCGCTACGCCAACGGCGTGGAACGTGGCCTGAATTACCCGCGCTGGATAGTGGTAGGGGTGGTAGCGGTGCTGGTGGGTACCGTGCTGTTGTACCGCGCCAAGCCTTCCGGCTTTGTGCCGACCGAAGACGAAGGCCGCCTCATCATCACCTTCACTTTGCCCGAAGCCGCTTCTACGGCCCGCACCGTGAGCGTGCTGCAAGGCATGATGCAGGAGCTGCAGCGCACGCCCGGCATCAATCATTTCTCCGGCTTGGCGGGGCTGAATGCCATTAACTTTTCCTCGAAATCAAACGCCGGTACCATCTTTTGTCAGCTCAAGCCCTGGAAAGAGCGCGACGGCGACGAAATGCGCGCCGAGGCACTGGTGGATACGCTCCAGCGGCGCCTGGGACGCTTCAAAGAAGCGCGCGTGGTGGTGATTCCGCCGCCGCCCATTCCGGGCCTCGGCAATACCTCGGGCTTTTCCTTTGTGCTGCAGGAGCGGGAAGCTCAAACCGACATTCAGCGCTTCGACCGCACGCTGCAAGGCTTTCTGGGCGCCATTCGGCAGCGGCCCGAAATAGCTAAGGGCTTTTCTTTTTTCACGGCCAATACGCCCGGTTACCAGCTGGAAATAGACCGTGAAAAGTGCAAGAAGCTCGGCGTGCAGATATCCGATGTTGGCCAAGCTCTGCAGACCTACCTCGGCTCGGCCTACGTCAACGACTTCACGCTCTACGGCCGCACTTTCCGCGTGGTAGCTCAGGCGGATACCAGCTACCGGGGCGACATTCAGAACCTCGATCAGTACTACGTGCGCAACCAAAACGGCGGCATGGTGCCGCTGAGCACGCTCACCAGCTACCGGCGCACGGCCTCGGCCCCGCTCATCTCGCACTACAACCTGTTCCGCTCGGCCGATATCAACGGTGACCCCGGCGAAGGCTACAGCACCGGCGACGCCATCAAGGCGCTGGAAGAAGTAGCCGCCGAGGCCCTGCCACCCGGCTACGGCTACGAGTTTTCGGGCCTGAGCCGCGAAGAGCAGCTGGCTGGCAACCAGTCGCTTTACATTTTTGGCCTGTCGTTAGTGTTTGTGTTCCTGGTGCTGGCAGCGCTTTACGAGAGTTGGTCGGTGCCGTTTGCGGTGCTGGTTTCGGTACCCATCGGGGCCCTCGGGGCCATTGCTACCTTGAGCCTCTTACCCAAGCTGACCAACAACGTGTACGCCCAGATCGGCTTGGTAACGCTGGTGGGCCTGGTTGGCAAAAACGCCATTTTGGTGGTCGAATACGCCAAGGAGCGCCTCCACGCCGGCACGCCGCTCCAGGAAGCCACCCTCGAAGCGGTGCGCCTGCGTTTCCGCCCCATCGTGATGACCACCATGTCGGCCGTGCTGGGCATGATTCCGTTGATCATTGCTACCGGCGCCGGTGCCCAGAGCCGCCGTACCATCGGCTGGACGGTATTTGGCGGATTAATTCTGGCCGTGACCGTCGCCACCTTCGTGGTAGCCGTGTGTTACGTACTCATCACCCGCGCCGCCTACGGCAAGAAGCGCCTCGAAGAAATGGAAAAGGAAGGGTGGGAACGGGAGGAAAGCAAGGGGGGGGATACCGACATAGCCAGTCAGCCCGATGACCAGCCCATCAATGTTCCTAACGCCGATTCGCCCCAGGAGTTACCCAATAATGAGCAGAAGCGGCTTGATGGCAGAACGGAGCGCGGCGTTGACCCACCCGACCAGAGGCCAGAATAACATTGGGCTGTATGGTCAAAGAACACAGTTATCAGCACCGCACCAACTGGAAGTCCCAACCCCCGTCGGCTGAGGTGGGGTTAGGGCTTCCAATTAGTGCATGAAAAAGCAGCCGATGCTGTCCCGCTATTAACCGAAAAGGTCTTGAAAAACCAAGCTGTCATTAGTGCCCAGCGAGGAGATGAGTAGGAAGGGCGGCTGTGTTGATTCTTATTGGTTAATGCTGAATGCTCGGCTAACATATTGTCTATCCAAGCAAAGCCACCATCTTGAATGCACACCAACCTGAACGTCTATCAGCCTATAGCAATTGCAGTAAGTGTTGATTGACAGCAGGGTATAATATGCATGACAAGAGATTAGCACCTGACCCGCAACAAAAAGCCCCAAGCCGGAAGGCTTGGGGCTTTTTGTTGCGGCAGCAAATGATTAGTTCGCTGCTTGTGGGTTCTTCACATATTTGTCGAGCCACGCGTTCATCTCCCACAGCATGTGCATGATGTTTTCGCGGGCCGCGTAGCCGTGCGATTCGCCGGGTAGCACTACGTAGCGCGTGGTACCGCCATGGCCTTTCAGAGCCTGGTAGAAGCGCTCCGACTGGATAGGGAAGGTACCGGAGTTGTTATCCAACTCACCGTGGATCAGCAGAATCGGCGTCTTGATTTTATCGGCGTAGTTAAACGGCGACATGGCATTGTACACCTCGGGCGCTTGCCAGAAGGTGCGCTCCTCACCTTGGAAGCCAAAAGGCGTGAGGGTGCGGTTGTAAGCGCCGCTGCGTGCAATGCCCGCTTTGAATAGGTTGGAGTGCGCCAGCAGGTTGGCCGTCATGAAGGCGCCGTACGAGTGGCCCATTACCCCTACGCGGTTCGGGTCGACCACGCCCAGGCGCTTGCCCTCGTCAATGGCCGCCTTGGCACTGCTCACCAATTGCTCGGTGTAAGTGTCGTTCGGCTCCTTTTTGCCTTCGCCCACTATCGGAATACTGGTGCCTTGCAGCACGGCGTAACCCTGCGTCACCCAGAAAATGGGTGAGCCGTAGCCAACGCGCGTGAACGTGTACGGCGAGCCGGACACCTGGCTAGCGTTGCTCTTGTCCTTGAACTCTACGGGGTAGGCTTCCAGTAACGTGGGCAGCGGTCCATCACTGGTCTTGTAGTTGGGCGGCAGATAAAGGTTGGCGGTCAGGTCCACACCATCGGCGCGCTTGTAACGCAGTACCTGCTTCTTGAATGAGCCCCCGAAAGCCGCGTATGGGTTTGGGAATTTGGTAATGGCCGTCAGCTTGCCGCTCCGGTCACGTACGTAGTAGTTGGGCGCTTGGTCCACGGCCTCGCGGCGGGTGAGCAAGCGACGCTTATCGGCATCCAGAATGGCTAGGGGTACCTCGTAGTAAGGAGCCTCCGAGCGCCACCAGCGGGTCGCCTTTTTGGTCGTCAGGTCCAACTCGTCTACGAACGGACGGTCGCCTTCAGGCGAGGCGCCGGCACCCAGGAAGTAGAGGGTCTTGTTGGCTGCGTCGGTCAGCAGCACCTGTTGGCCCTGCGCATTGCGCTTGGTGTATGCGGTGCCGGGGTTATTGTATTTATCCTGCGACGAACGCTCAAACAGCACCGACAGCGAAGGCAGCGCGCCCGGCGTCACGCGCCAAGTAATTTCCTTACGGTCGGCCCAGCGGCCACCGTATACCAAGGCCACCGAGTTGTTGCCCCAGGTTATGCCGTCGTAGCGCAGCGGCAGGGCTGCAAATTCTTCGGGTGTGCCGGCGAAGGGAGCCGTCAGGGTGAATACTTTGTCGCGAATAGCGGCTTCGGTTTTGGGGTCACCACCGTCTTGGGCTTCCACCCAGTGTACCGTAGCCGGAGCATCGCCGCGCCAGCCGTGGCTACGCTGCCCGGTAGGTACAGCATCAAAAGCGGTGGGTACGTTGTCGGCCAGAGGCAGGTCGGCCAGCGTTTTTACCAGGTCGCCGGTTGCCAGATCGTACACATCCACCTTCATGGGAAACCCATTGACCGGCAGGGTGTAGGAGAAGGGCTGATGGCGCGTCTTCACCAAGATGTACTTGCCGTTGGGCGAGGGCACAGCCGACTGAATAATGCCCGGCTGGCTGATGGGTTGCAGCTTGCCATCGAGCGTTACGCGCACCATCTGCGAGGTAGCGTAGTGCTCAAATAGGCGCTCATCGTTGGGGTTCTTCAGCAAATCCTGGTAGGTGCGGGCACCGGCTTTCTTGCCTGCGTTTTCCTGCACTGCAGGGCCCGTAGGGGCTGCGTTGGGGCTCGGGGCGGCACCGCGGCCAGCCACCAGTGCGCGCACAATAAGGGTCTGATTGTCAGAAACCCACTCGTAGGGCATGCCAAAGGTGGCATTGAGGGTAACTCCGGGGACGCGACGTGCGGTGTAGGAGTTAATATCGACTACCCACAGTTCAATGCGGCCTTCGGCAGCGTTGCCCGTGGTGTGGCAGAAAGCCAGTTTGCTGTTGTCGGGCGACCAAGACACATCGGTGATGCGCGCCTGCGTGGGCATGTTCAGTACGGCCATGTCCTTGCCGTCATCGAGGCGGCGCAGCATCAGACCGGTGGAAAAGCTCACGCGGCTTGGTCCGTTGGTACGCGGATTAATGCGCATACCAGCCAGGCGAAGTTCCGGCTGCGATAAATCGGCTACCGATGGCATATCCTGCACGGCCAGCATGGCCATCCACTTGCCATCCGACGAGAGGCTGATGCGCGGCGTCAGCGGAGCCTCAACCAGGTCGGCAATGGCTTTGGGTGGGGTTTGGTATGCAACGTTCTGAGCCTGCGCAAGCGTGGCAAAGCTCAAAAAACCTGCGAGTAACAGATGTTTCATGTAGTAAGGTGAGGTGCAACCCAGCACAGCAACTACAAAGATACTACTGCAAAGCACAGTTATGGCAAGCAGATTGATTCAATCAAGTGGCTAATAACTGCTTAAACAAGTAGAAGGACCCTAGGCGGATGACGTAAAAATCCTGATAAGCCGGAAGAGTATGGTTTTGGACCAGATACAGGGCTATTATTTCAGCAGGTTCAACCCAAAGCGAAGCGGTATATACGATAAATATAATTATTAATTAAGTGCAAAAAGTAGACTAAAAAGCAATGCCTATTTTAAATCCGGCCGGAACAAACAGCCCCTGATGGGCATAGTCAAACATGGAAGTGCGGTAACGGCTTGTGGGCAGGGCCGAGCGGGTGGAGCTACCGCGCAGACCTATTCCAAAGTAAAAATCCATGAAAACCGGCCCCAGGTTCAGAGGCCCTTGGTAGCCGGCCAGCACCGACGCACCGTAACGTTTAATGGTCTCGGTGTACGGAATAGGTCCGTACTGATAATACTTCAGCCCGTCGTTGGCCAGTAGCTCCTGCCAGCCATCAGCTTCAAAGCGCATTTTCAGACGCTGATAGTGAGGGCCGTAGCCGATGTAAAAGCCCGTCATCGGGCCTTGTTCCATGGGCGTCAGGTAAATGCGGTGCAGCAGTTCTAGGCCATAGCCGTCCACTCGCTCGTTGGGCTGTACCTCATTATCGGTGCTTAGCTCGGTAACTGAACCACGGTAAAACTGCGGCACCACGCCAAAGCTGTGGCGCGGGTGGGCCCGCCACGATTTCTCCACCTCCAGCTGGTAGCTGCGCACCAGGGGCTGAAACATGTTCAGCTTCACCGACGTGGCTACGCCGCGAGCGGGCTGCTGAGCGTAGCTGCCCGTGGCCAGCGCCAGCAGGGCCAGTACCTGCAGGCTGCGCAGGCGGGGGAAGAGGGCAGCGGTAGAAAGCATCAGGGGCGGGGCGTAATGCGCAGCAAGCTAAGCTGCGTCAGCGAATTGTTGGCGTATTGATACTGATACAATCCTTCGCTGCCAATCACAAACAAGCGTCCGCGGTCGGGAATTACATCGTACGCCTCTATGCGGTGGTGCTCCCGTTGCGTCAACATTGGCGTCTGGCGAATGTCGAACACCTTCAGCCCGTCATCACACACAAACAGGGACGTGGTATCGACGCCCAGTCCGAAGGGGCGCACCATGGGGTAGCTTTGGGCCAGGCGCGGCTGCTGCAGGTTGCTCAGGTCGATGACTTGCAGCTGATTAACGCCGCCGCCGCAGGCGCGGCCCTGGCGTAGCGTGAGGTAGGCATAACGACCCTGTACTACCACCGGGTCGCAGCTCACCACGTGCTCATAATAAGCTAATTGCTGCGGGTTCTGCGGGTTGCGGGCATCGAAGATGTACATGCCCCGCTGCGTGCCGATAAACAGGTAGTTGTCCTTAGGAAAAATAGTCTCGATGCCGATGCCCAGAGGGCGTCGGGCCACTTCGGTGGGCGTAGCCGGCGAGCTAAGGTCAAACACGCGCAGGCTCTGGTCGTCGACGGTGTAGAGCGTGTTGTTCATCACCGCGAAGCGGGCCATGGAGCCGGCCTTGCCTGTATCGCCGGAATAGGGCGCCGCATCGGATTGGGTATCACAGCCACTGAAGCTGAGCAAAGTAGCTGCTGCAAAGCCACCGGCGCAACAGAAGCGAAGAAAAGAACGGAGCTTCATGGTGCTAGTTTACTTTTTGCCATCCTACCACAATTGCATCGGCGGGCCGGTTTTCGGCGCGGTACCCGGGCTCGATGCTGGCCGGCTCGGGTGGGGTAAGCTCAGGGAAGGCATTGCGCACGCGGCTCAGCACCTGCACGTTGCTCAGATCGGAGAGGTCCAGCGTTACCAGATCCACGGCGTTATCGGCGTAGAGCAGGTTGCCGCGCATGGCTATGTCCAGGCTGCCCGGAATGCGCAGGAAGCCCACATTTTGGGGCTGCGCGGGATTCTGATTGTCGATGATGTGAATGCCCTCGTACCGCTCGTTGATGTAAACGTAGCGGCCCTTGAGGTAAATTTTGCCGGTGTTGTGTAAGTCGCGGGCAGGTACCAGCGCCACCGACTGTTCCAGCACGGCGCGCGACATGAGCAGGGGCCGGTACGGAGGAAGCACGGGCCGCTCGTCGATGTTGAAGAAGCAACCCGATAAGCTCAGCAGCAGGCTCACCGATGCCAGCAAAGCGTAGAGTTTGCGCATATACGTTAAAAGAAAAGGCCAGGGCCCACCAGCACAAGCCATGGGCTTAAGCAGGAGTCAAGGCTTTTAAAGAAGGTTGCAAGCGGGTACCACACGCCCCCACAAAAATAGCGCAGTGACTAGCAGCGCTACCTAACTGAAAGCGAAGCTTAGAATTAGGGCATTACCCAACCCACGCCTTCTCGCAATACCTGGAAGGCGCTATCAGGTACTTGCTGATCCTTTATGGCTTGCCGCAGGCCCGTAACCGGTTCGGTGAGGCCGTCGTCGGCCATCTGGAAAGTGCCGAAATGCGTGGCGATGCTACGGCGAGCTTGTAGGGCACGGTGGGCCTGTACGGCTTGCTCGGGCGAAATGTGAATCGGCCCCATAAACCACTGCGGCTTGTAAGCCCCGATGGGCAATATGGCCAATGCTATAGGCCCTTGGCGCTGGCCTATTTCCTGAAAGAAAGGGCCGTAGCCCGTGTCGCCGGCGTAGTATAGGTTGCCGGCGCGGGTGCGCAGCACCCAGCCGGCCCAAAGCGTAGCGTTGCGGTCGGAGAGGCCGCGGCCGGAAAAGTGCTGCGCGGGTACACACACCGCCTCCACGCCGTTAGGCAATGACTGCTGTTGCCACCAGTCCAGATCGGTGCCATTGGGAATGCCTTCCTTATCGAGCAGCTTTTTCACGCCCAGCGGTACCAGAATCCGTGGCTTGTCGCGCATTGCCAGGCGCCGCAGGGTTTCCAGGTCGAGGTGGTCGTAGTGATTGTGGCTGATGACGACAGCGTCGATTTTGGGCAAGTCTTCAAAGCGTAATCCGGGCGGCCGCAGCCGCTTTGGGCCTATCCAGCTAAAAGGGCTGCACCGCTCGCTCCAAATGGGGTCAGTGAGAATGTTCAGCCCATCTACCTGCAGCAGGAAGGTGCCATGTCCTACGAAAGTCAACCGTACCTGGCCATTGGGCACCTGCGCCGGGGGCGGTGGTCCCACGTAAGCGTCGGGCTGTTTTGGCCACGGGTCTTTGTCGCGGTTGAACACCCATTTCATCAGCCCGCTGAAGCCGTGCTGCTCTACCTCGCCTTGGTTTTGAAATTCCTTGCCATCAAAGTGGGCTGAGGCGGGCCCCTTGTAGCGGGGGGCCGAAAGCGAGCAGCCAACAATGACGGCTCCGGCAACCAAGGTCAACAGCAGGGCTACTGCGGGCAGCCAGAACTGGCGTAAGATGCGCATCAGGAACGGAATACTGAGTGGGTACAGAACTACCGGGCGGCGCCTCGAAAGGTTTGGCCGGTGAGCCAGCTTAGCAGCAAGTTGACAGTAAGAAGGAATTAAATAAAACTAAAAAACCCCTCCGTTATAGCGGAGGGGCCTATAAAGCACCGTGATTCACCACGTGTAGAGTTCCAGCAGCACCCGGCCGGGCAATATAATTTGGGTGCTGAAGGAATAAAGTCTGTTTAGTGAGCAGAGCTAAGGGGTGATTGCGAAAGCAAAGTAAGCGCATGGGCCTACCCTGGCGCAATCCGTGCCGGTACGGGTTTTTGTGGGTGGCAAAATGTGGCTAGCACGGATATACTATTTCCGTGAGCATTGGACGAATTATGCAGGCCAACCCCAGCCTTAAGGTTGGCGAATGACTTTTTGGGTCGCCAGCACGCGGCTGTTGGCATCCAGCACCTGCAGGAAGTACACTCCTGCTGGCAGGGAGCCCAGTGGCAGCACGGACACCGGCTGAGCGGCCACCGTACCGACAGGCCGCCCAACGGCATCGGTGAGGCGTAGGGTGGTGGCGCTGGATGCAGCTGGTAGCTCTACTGTGAGGCTGGCACCGCTAGCGGGAATGGGGTACACATGGATTGGCAATTGGGTAGGAGTGGTGGTAGCAGTTGGGCGGCAGTTGAGCGTAGCCATCAGCCGGGTCCAAAGAGCGTTGTCAAAGGATGACACCGCCAGCAAGGAAGCTCCCGCTGATTCACCTTGGCGCACCACCACTAAGCCTAAACTGGGTACCACGTAGATTTTCTGGTCGTTTTTGCCCAGTGCTGCAATCATGTCGCGCGGGGCCGCAGGTACCAGCGCACCGTTGAATACAGTTTGCTGTGGCCCCGGCAGCATATGCGACGGTTGGCCGTTTAGCCACCACAGGTAGCCGTAGCTGCGGTTCAAGGACTGCGACGGCGTGGTCATCTGGCGGAAAAAGGCGGTGTCGCGCAGCACGGCGGTCTGATTCCAGGTGCCGCGGTTCAGAATGAGCAGGCCAAAGCGGGCCATGTCGCGGGCGCGGCTGTAGTAAACGTGGTTGAACCACCGTCCGCCCATGCCGATAGGAGTGCCAAGGCGTGACTGGGTGAACTGCTGAAAAGTCTGGTTGCTGGCGCGGGCCACTACGTCTTGTACCAACCGATAAGGCGCGTTGTGATAAGCCCAACGGGTGCCCGCATCGGTCTGGTATTGCAGGCAGGCGGGCTGCAGGCAGTTGTCGGGGTCTGGGACTTGGGGCGTGGGCGGCAGGTTGTCATTTAGCCCCGTGGTCATGCCAAGCTGATGACGAATTGTAATCAGCCGCTCTTTGTGCGGTGGAGCCACCGTCCAGCCCCGGCCCAGAAAGCGCGACACGCTGTCGTTGATACTCAGCAGTCCTTCTTGCTGCGCAATGCCAGTAAGCGTAGCAGCCAGCGACTTACCCGCCGAGGCCCAGTACCAAAGCGAGTCGCGAGTGAAACTGCCGTAGTACTGCTCCACCACCATCCGGCCATCTTTCAGGATGATAAACGACTTGGTACGCTTGCTGCCCAAGTAATTCAGCAGCGTATCTAGCTGCGTCTGGCACCAGCCCAGACTTTGAGGCGAAGTAGTAGCCCAGGTAGTCCCGTTGGTAGGTGGGAAATAGAGTGGGTTCTGAGCCGACGCCGAAGCAGTCGACAAAAGAAGCAGCAGAATCAGTAGTCCCGGAAGTAGGCGCATGTACATAGTAAGGGGCTAATATAAAGCCTTTGATCCAAGCTGATTAAGAGGGTTTAATGGTTATTGGAATTTGAAGGTACCTATCCAGCAGGTGCTGCTTGCAAGTTATTATCGATCGGAATAAAAGGTTGCTTGCAATTTAATTGTGTGCAATGTAATGTTGTGCATCGAATCACGCTGCAAGCCTCATGAGTAAGTTGGCTACACCTGCCCCCAACGAACTGCTGAAGCTGAACAATCAGCTGTGTTTCCCGCTTTACGCGGTGTCGCGGCTGTTCACCAAAGCCTACCAGCCCCTGCTGCAGGAACTGGAACTGACCTACCCGCAGTACTTGGTGATGCTTCTGCTGTGGGAGCACCAGGTGTTATCGGTAAAAGAGCTGGGCGATAAGCTGCTGCTCGATTCGGGCACACTCACGCCGCTGCTCAAGCGCATGGAGCAGCGCCAGTTGCTCAGCCGCCGCCGCGATTCGCGCGATGAACGCTCAGTGCTTATCACGCTGCTGCCCGCTGGCAATGCGATGCAGCAACGTGCCCAGTGCATTCCGGAAGCGCTACTAGCCAAGCTGCAGCTCAGCCCCGAGGAATTCAGTCAGCTGCGCAACACTCTTAATCAACTGCTAACCCAGCTTTCTTAACGACAGGAAAGCATCATTTTTTACGTCCGATGAAAATCGAGAAAGTGTACACGGCGCAAGCCCACGTAAAAGGCGGCCGCAACGGCCAAGTGACTAGCAACGACCAAGCCTTGAATCTGGAGCTAAGCACGCCCAAGGCTATGGGCGGCATGGGTAAAGACGGCGCTACCAACCCCGAACAACTCTTTGCGGCTGGTTACGCGGCCTGCTTTGAAGGAGCCTTGGGGGTAGCCGCCCGTCAGGCCAAAGTAGCCCTGAAAGATGTGACTATCGAGAGCTTCGTGCATTTCGGCAAGGCCGAGGACGGGGGCTTTGGTATTGCCGCTGATCTGCACGTAAACCTGCCCGGCGTGGAACAGCAGCAAGCCGAAGAGCTCGTAGCCGCCGCGCACCAGATTTGCCCGTACTCACGCGCTACCCGCGGCAACATCGAGGTGAACCTGTACACCACGACCAACGCGGCCCAACCCGTAGCCTAACAATGGAGTTATAGCATGGCGACCTGCTCTTGGCGGAGCAGGTCGCCATTGTTTTTGCTGACGGCGTTGCCGCTCGAACCACCTTAGTAGCCATGACCAACCGCACCATCGTACTAGCCCACCGGCCCACAGGCACGCCCACTCCCGATGTGTTTCGCTTCGAAGAGCAGGCGGTGCCCTCGCCCGGCGCCGGCCAGGCGCTGCTCAAAACGCTCTACGTATCGGTCGACCCGTACATGCGCGGCCGCATGAATGCGGGCAAGTCCTACGTGCCACCTTTCGTGGTGGGAGAGCCGATCAACGGTGGCGTGGTGGCCCAGGTGGTGGAAAGCGAGTTGCCGCATCTGCCAGTGGGAACGGTGGTAGTGGGCAATCTGGCTTGGAGCGAGTACCAGCTTTCCAACGGCAAAGGCCTGCAGCCGGTGCCCACCGATGCTGCCCCCATCAGTTACTACCTAGGCCTGCTGGGTATGCCGGGGCTTACGGCTTACTTCGGCCTACTCGATATTTGCCGGCCTCAAATGGGCGAAACCGTGGTGGTGTCGGGGGCAGCCGGGGCCGTGGGCACCGTGGTGGGGCAGCTGGCCAAAATTCACGGCGCCCGCGTGATAGGCACTGCCGGCTCCGATGAAAAAGTTGCTTACCTGAAAGAAGAGCTGGGTTTCGACGAAGCAATCAATTATAAAACCGCTGATGTAGCACAAGCGTTGGCTCAGGCCTGCCCTGGCGGTGTCGACTGCTACTTCGACAATGTAGGCGGCGCCATCACCGATGCGGTATACGGTCTGCTCAACAAGCACGCCCGCATTGCTCTCTGCGGACAGATTTCGTCGTACAACGCCACCGAGGTACCTACCGGGCCGCGCCCCGAGGTGAAACTGTTGCAAAGCAGCGCCTTGCTTAAGGGGTTCATCGTGAGCGACTACCTGCCACGCTGGCCAGAGGGCGTGCAAGCCCTGACGGAGTGGTACCAGCAAGACAAACTCCAGTTCGAGGAAACCGTTACGGTAGGCTTTGAGCAGATTCCCGAGGCCTTTCTGGGCTTGTTCAGCGGCGAAAACACGGGCAAGGCTATCGTGAAAGTATCAGACATGGCTTAGGTTAGCCGGCCTCGGCAGTACCTTGGTTGGCACACTGGCCTGTGCTGATAGTGACCAGGCCTTGTATCTTTGCACCCACGATGACGAAGCGGTTGGCCATAGCGCTGTTGAGCCTGCACTTGTTTGCGGTGGGGCTGATGCCGGCAGGCAATGCCCTGGAGCTGCTGAAGCTACCGCAGTTGGTGCAGCACTATCAGTTGCAGCACCGTGGCAGCTCCGTGTTGGGCTTCCTCTACGACCACTACGCCGGCCTGCATAATCAGCAGCGGCCGCAAGACCACGAAACCTTGCCGCTGCACTGCTGCCTGCACCAAGCTCCGGCACTGGCACTGCCACCTATACTGCGCCTGGTAAATGCCTTGCCCGAGCCGCTGGAGTTTCCAGAGGCCCAGCAATACGGCGGCGAGTACGTGGCTTCGGCGCCACGCGGCATTTCGCGTATCTGCTTTCAGCCCCCACGCGCCGCGGCAGCCTCAGAGGCAAGCTGGGCGTAGGCTGGCGGCCTGGCCTGAACGGTACGGCGCGTGCTCGGAGCAGCACGAGGCGGTCCGTTGCAGTGACGGCCAGCCTTCATGAAGGTCGCCATTTGGCGACGACTGATTCATGTTCAATAAGCTAATTGCACTGAGCCTCCGGCACAAGCTGGGGGTGGGAGCAGGCGTGTTGGCACTGGTGGTGTGGGGCATCTATGCCCTCCGCCATCTGCCCATCGATGCCGTACCCGACATCACCAACAACCAGGTTATCGTGTACACCGTGTCGCCCTCGCTGAGCGCGGCCGATGTGGAACGGCTCGTTACGTTCCCGGTAGAGCAGAGCGTGGCCACCATCCCGGGCCGGGAGGAGGTACGTTCGTTTTCGCGGGCGGGCTTGTCGGTGGTCACCATCGTGTTTGGTGATGCAGTCGACAACTACTGGGCGCGGCAGCAAGTGGCGGAGCGGCTGCGGGCCGCCGAGGCGCAGATCCCGGCCGGCCTGGGCCAGCCCGAAATGGGGCCGCCCACTACCGGCCTGGGCGAAATCTACCAGTACACCATTCGGCCCAAGCCCGGCTTCGAGAAGAAATACGCACTGGCCGAGCTGCGTACCCTGCAGGACTGGGTAGTGCGCCGTCAGCTGCTGGGCACGCCCGGCGTGGCCGATGTGTCGTCGTTTGGCGGCTACGTGCGCCAGTACGAAATAGCGGTGGAGCCTGCCCGGTTGCGGAGCTTCAACCTCACCGTAGCCGACCTGCAGCAGGCGCTGGCCCGCAACAACGGCAACGCCGGCGGCGGCTACCTCGTGCGCAATCCGCAGGCTTGGTTTATTCGCACCGAGGGCTTGGCGCAGTCGGAAGCCGATATCGGACGGGCCGTGGTGCGGCCCACGGCGCCGGGCCGCGGGCCCATTCTCATCCGCGACGTGGCTACGGTGCGGGCCGGTGCTGCACCGCGCTTCGGAGCCATGACCCGCAACCACGCCGGCGAAACCGTGGGCGGCCTCGTGCTGATGCTGCGCGGCGCCAACTCTTCCGACGTAGTGGCGGCCGTGAAAGCCAAGATGGCCGACATCGAGCAGACCTTGCCGCCTGGCCTAGAAATCCGGCCTTTCCTCGACCGCACCAAGCTGGTGGATCAGGCCATCAGCACCGTCACTAAAAACCTAGCGGAGGGCGCGCTCATAGTGGTGTTGGTGCTGGTGCTGTTTCTCGGCAACCTGCGCGCCGGTCTCGTGGTGGCCTCGGTGATTCCGCTGGCTATGCTCTTTGCCATCGGTATGATGCACGTGTTTGGGGTGTCAGGCAATCTGATGAGCCTGGGTGCTATCGACTTCGGGCTGATTGTCGACGGGGCCGTGATTATCGTGGAGGCCACCATGCACCGGCTGGTGTTACGGCGCAGTGCCCTGCACGGCTACGGCGAGTTGCCGCTCACCAACGAAGACCCCAGCCCCACGCAGATGGACGAGGAAGTGTACGATTCTGCCTCGCGCATTCAGCAGTCGGCCACCTTCGGGCAGTTTATCATTCTGATGGTCTACCTGCCCATTCTAGCCCTGACTGGCATCGAAGGCAAGATGTTTCGGCCCATGGCCCAGACAGTCGCATTTGCCATCATGGGCGCCTTCATTTTGTCGCTGACTTACGTGCCGGTGATGTCGGCCCTGGTACTGCGCAAAGGCGTGCGCGGAGGGGGGTGGTCGGATCGGGTGCTGGCCCGCTTGGCGCGGCGCTACCGTGGCCTCGTGACACGGGTGCTGCGTGTGCCGCAGCTGGTGCTGGGCGCGGCGCTGCTGCTGCTGGTAGGCGCGGCGCTGCTGCTGCGCACCTTGGGCGGCGAGTTCATTCCGACGTTGGAAGAAGGCGACTTTGCCGTGGAAACGCGGGTGCTGCCGGGTTCCTCGCTGAATTATACCATCCAGCAGGCTCAGCAGGCTTCCGATCTGTTGAAGGAGAAGTTTCCGGAGGTGAAGGAGGTAGTAGCCAAGATCGGCTCGTCGGAAATTCCTATTGACCCGATGCCGCTGGAAGCTTGTGACCTGATAGTAGTGCTGAAAGACCGAAAAGAGTGGACTTCGGCCGACAACCGCGAAGACTTAGCCGCTCGAATGGCCGATACGCTGCGGGCCTTGCCGGGCGTAACATTCGGCTTCCAACAGCCCATTCAAATGCGCTTCAACGAATTGATTAGTGGCGCGCGGCAGGATGTGGTTATCAAGATTTACGGCGAAGACCTGGACCAGCTCGCCGGTTACGCCCGCCGCGTGGGTCAGTTGGTCCGCGAGGTGCCCGGCGCCGCCGACCTCTACGTGGAGCAGGCCACCGGCCTGGCCCAGATAGTCGTCCGGCCCGACCGTGAACGGCTGGCGCAGTACGGCCTGAGCGTTGCAGACCTCAACGAAAGCATCGCGGCTGCCTTCGCTGGCGCCGCGGCCGGGCAGGTATTTGAGGGCGACCGGCGCTACGACCTGGTGGTGCGCCTCGGCGAGCAGTTCCGTCATGATATCCAGCAGGTGCGCGCCCTGAATGTGCCCTTGCCCGGTCAGGGCGGACAGGTGCCACTGGAACAGGTGGCGCGGGTGGATTACCAGATTGGGCCTGGGCAAATTCAGCGCGACAACGCTCAGCGCCGCATCACCGTGGGCTTCAACGTGCGCGGCCGCGACGTGGAGCGCGTGGTGGAAGAAGTGCAAGCCCTCGTGCAAAACCGCCTCAAGCTCGGCACCGGCTACACCGTGACCTACGGCGGGCAGTTCGAAAACCTGCGGCAGGCAAATTCGCGCCTGGCGGTGGCGGTGCCAGTCGCACTGCTGATGATTTTCGGCTTGCTCTACATCACGTTTGGCTCCTGGAAACAGGCAGTGCTCATTTTTACCGCTATTCCGCTGGCGGCCGTGGGTGGCGTGCTGGCTTTGTGGCTGCGAGACCTGCCGTTCAGCATCTCGGCTGGCGTGGGTTTCATTGCGCTGTTTGGCGTAGCGGTGCTGAACGGCATTGTGCTGCTCAGCGCCTTCAATCACCTGCGCGACGCCGGCCTGCGCGATGTGCGTGAGCGGGTGCTGCGCGGCACCGAAGAACGCCTGCGCCCCGTGCTGATGACGGCCACCGTGGCCTCCCTGGGCTTTCTGCCGATGGCCTTGGCCGGCACCGCCGGCGCCGAAGTACAACGGCCTTTGGCCACGGTGGTAATCGGCGGCTTGGTATCGGCCACGCTCCTCACGCTGTTGGTGTTGCCAGTGCTGTATTACCTGAGCGAAGCCGAAGGCGGCTTCTGGCGTAACCTGTTTGGGCGCCGCCCGAAGCCAAGCACCGTGGCAGCAGTAGGGGTGGGGTTGGGGCTGATGTGCCCCCTAAGCTCCATAGCTCAAACTTTACCCGATGTCAGCGCCACCGCGCCTATCACCGCGGCCGCGGCCGTGCAAACGGCCCTGGCCCGCAGTGGCGACGTGCGGGCTGCTACCTACCAGCTGTCGGCGCGCACGGCCGTGCGCGGGGCGGTGTGGGAACTGCCTCGGACCGGTCTGCAAGTCGGCTACGGACAGTTCAATACACCGTATGCCGATAACCAGCTGGCCCTTTCGCAGCCGCTGCCGGGGCTGGGGCAGTACCGGGCGCTTACCGGACTGGCCGTGGCGCAAGTGGGCGTGGCCGAAGCCGAGCTGGAGCTGCGCCGCGCTGAACTGCGGCGGCAGGTGCGGTTGGTATACCAGCAGGCTGTGTACGCCCGACACCGCTTGGTGCTGCTGCGGGCGCAGGATAGCCTCAGCCGGGAGTTTCGGCGGGCCGCCGATTTGCGCTTCCGTACTGGTGAGGCGGCCCGTATCGAGCCGGCTACGGCGCTAGTGCAGCAAGGCGAAACGCAGTTGCTGCAGGCCCGCTCCCGCACCGATTACCACACCGCTCGCCGACAACTGCAGGCCCTGCTGCAAGGCACGGCGCTGCCCTCGCCAGCGGATAGCCTGCTGCATCCCTTGTCTTTGCCGGTGGAGCTAACGGCTCTGTTCGCCGCTGCGCTCGATACCTCGTCAGCCGCTGACCCTACGGCTCGCCTGCTGGCCCAACAAGCTGCTGAACGCCGTGCCGAAACGGTAGTGCTGCAGCGTAGCCGTCGCCCCGAGCTGGGGCTTACGTACCTGAACCAGACCTTACGCGGGCAAGTGTTCTACCAAGGTGTGGAGCGTTTTTATGGCACGCAGGACCGGTTTCACGCCGCCCAGCTCAGCCTAAACGTGCCGCTGTGGACGCGGCCCTACAAAGCCCGCGAAGAGGCGGCGCGCCTGCAGGCCTTGGCCGCGCAGGAAGCGTACCGGCGCCGGATGGCAGAAGTAATGGCCACGCAAGCCTCGCTGCTGGAGCGGCTGCGGGAGCAGCAGGAGCGCATGATGTTCTATCAGCAGACGGGCTTGCCGCAGGCGGCCCTGATTCTGCGCCTGGCCAGCAAGGGCTGGCGCGCGGGCGAAATGCCCTTTGCGGAATATTTACTGCATGCCGAACGGGCCCAGCGGCTGCGAACTGATTACCTCGACGCCGTACTAGCCTTCAACCAAACCGTGCTGGAATTAGAGTACCTATTGGGTCGCACGGATTAGAACCGTCGTAGCGCGGATTCTGGCTTCGTTGCTCTACGGTTGCAAGTCAGCGGCCGCAGCAAATCCAGTCATCAGTACCCGATAGCCAAGAATTTTAACCTTGGGTTATCGATAGTCGCTCTCAAACGTTCAGACAAACGCGGACTAAAACAAAGATTGGTGTAGCCCCGGGCTACACGCCGTCAACGCCGCTTACCAACTCATGCCCCACTTTCTTTCTTCATCCATCAAATACCTGCTGGCCCTGACGTTGCTGCCGCTGCTGTCAGCTTGCAATTCCTCTCCAGCCGAGTCGACCAAAGAAGTGGCGGCGGAAGTGCCTGTGGTCGACAATGAGGTGCAGCTCAGTGCCGACGAGCAGCGCGTGGCCGGTGTGCGCACCGGAGCAGTGCGCTACCAGTCGGCGGGGGGCACCTTACGCGTCAATGGGTCCTTGGAAGCGCCGCCGCAAAGCCTCGTGACCGTGAGTGCACCGTTGGGCGGCTACCTTGAGCGGATGCCTTTGTTGCCGGGGGCACGGGTGAAAAAGGGTGAGGCCGTGGCCGTGGTTCGCAACCCGGAGTTTATCCAGGTACAGCAGGATTACCGCCAAGTGCTCAGCCAGCTGGAATACGCCCGTACCGAAATGGAGCGGCAGCAGGAATTGGTAAGGGAAGAAGTGGCACCAGCCAAAAACTTCCAACGCGCCCAAGCTGAATACCGCAGCCTGCAAGCACAGCGCGAGGCGCTGGCCGCGCGTCTGCGCCTCGCCGGTCTGCCCGTGCGCGCCACCGGTGCCATGGTCAGTACCGCCGAGCTGCGTGCGCCCATTACCGGCTTTGTTCGTGAAGTACACGCTACGCCAGGCCAGACGGTAGCCGCCACCGACCCCGTTGCTGAGTTAGTCGACCCGACGCACCTGCACGTAGAGCTGACTGTGTTTGAGAAGGACGCGCCGCAAGTGAAAATAGGGCAGCGTCTGCGTTTCACGCTGGCATCTGATTCGGCGGGCGGCGAGCATACGGGCCATATCACGCTCGTCAGCCGGGCCGTGGATGCGCAGGCCCGCACCATCAGCGTGCACGCTCACCCCGACGATGAAAACAACCCGCGTCTGCTGCCGGGCATGTTTGTGCGCGCCACCATCGAAACGGGGGCCGCCACCACGGCGGCGCAAGTGCCCACGCTGCCCGAGGCAGCCGTGGTAGATTACGAGGGCAAAAGCTACATTTTTGTGCAGCCGACGGCCGGGCAGCCGCGCTACCGCATGGTGGAAGTGCGCCGGGCTGGAGCCGTAGAGAATGGGCAGGTGCCAGTGGTACTCCCGTCTACCGTCGGGGCCGATGCTCTGGTAGTGACGGAAGGAGCGTATAGTTTGCTCAGCAAGCTGAAGAACACGGCGGAAGAGTAGCCGTGCATGACGGACGCGTATTTGCGTCTCGTTATTGCTGATGTGGTCTAGGATCTGACGAACAGTTTAACGCCGAGGCGCTAAGTGTTGCGTCTTTGCACCAAGCCCTATGTTTGGGGGATGAATCTGGTTGCTCCCCCTGCAGACCTACTTTCCCGATTGGCGGCTGGCCCCGTGGTGTCGCGTTTGGCGCCTACGCCCAGCGGCTACCTGCACCTCGGCAACGCAGTCAATTTTGTGCTGACCTGGCTGCTGGTGCGTCGCAGTGGCGGTACCCTGCACCTGCGCATCGACGACCTCGACCGCAACCGCCTGCGCCGCCCGTACCTGGAAAACATCTTCCGCACCATTGAGTGGCTGGGCCTCGATTACGACCACGGCCCCAGCGGGCCCGACGATTTCCTGCGCCACCACTCCCAACTGCTGCAACTTCCCAAATACAACTACCTGCTGCGTCGCCTGCGCCTGCGGCCTGGCCTCTTGCACGCCAGCACCCGCAGCCGCACCCAGCACATTGAAGTGCCCGCTGACTTGGACAAACCAGGCGTAGCCTGGCGGGCCGTGGTGTCGCCGGGTACGCACATCTCTTTCGATGATGCCTGGCAGGGGCCCGTGGAACTGGAGCTGGACCGCGCCATGCCAGATTTTGTGCTGCGCAAGAAAAACTCCGTTGTAGCGTATCAGCTGGCCTCCATTGCCGATGATCTGCGCCTCGGTACCACGCTCATTGTGCGCGGGATGGATTTGCTACCCAGCACTTCAGCCCAGCTCTGGCTGGCGCAGCAGCTCCCCGAAACCGCTGCCTTCAGCACCCCGCACGTGCAGTTTCTGCACCACCCGCTGCTGCCCGGCCCCGACGGCCGTAAACTCAGCAAGTCCCAGCAAAAGCCCCTCGACCGCGGTATTATGGGCGCTGCTACCAGCCCGCAGCCGGTGTACGAGACGGTGGCCCGGCTGCTGCTGCTGCCGGAAGAGGCAGGAGAATCGTTAGAAAAGCTACAAGCGGCCTTAATTACCTTTTTCGAGCATGTGTGAGGCCTGCTTTGTCAAAGGCATCAGACGCTTTCCGACTTATCTACACTTTCAGCACTTTGAAGAGCTGCTATCGGCTAAGGCACACAGTGGGCAACTAACCCTGGTGGAGAAGGAGCCGCATCGCTCTATCGATCTGCCAGAGCAATACTTTCGGTGCACCGTCTGCCAAGAAGTGTGGGCGCTATCCAGTCCTGAAAATAGCTGGCGGGGTTACTGGTTGCCGGAAGGTGAGGTGCGAGCTTATGTAGCAAAGCTGCGGCGGCGAGAAAAGGTTAGAATGGCAGCAAGCGCTCTGTTCGGGCTTGTGGTGCTTGGCATGCTGGCAAAATTGTTCTTATAAATGCCTCTGCTTGAAGAGCTAAGCAGTGGTCGGATTCTAGACGTGTCCTGCTTCGCTTGGCTCCCTTTCCTTTCCGTTGGAGAGGGGCCTGTGGGCAAGGGTTTCGGTAGAGCGGCTTCGACCAGCAGACCTCATATCAAGCAGGACGTCGGATCAGTTGAAAACGTCAGCCATATGCCCGGGAGTAAGGCCTTACTTGTGCCGCTTCAGCATCAGGTAATCCAAAAAATACAGCACCTTGATCGAGACCGAGTTGTTGTGCGGCGTATTGATGGTGTTGTTTAGGTTGTCGAAGTACAGCGGCGTGGCTTCGTTGGCTTCGAGCAGGTTGGTGCCGGCGTTTTTCCACACGATGCTCACCTGCGAGCCGGGCGCAAACCACCAAGAGTACACCGCGTCCACGTTGAAGGCGTTGTAGGTATTGTCGCGGTTGCGGCGGTAGTCGATGAGCTCTTCGTGGCCGCCGGGGCTGAGGCAGGCAAAGTCCTTGTAGCGCACGCTGCTGGTGTAATGGCGGGTGCGCAGCGTAAACGACATGCGGTTGGTGAAGGTGTAAGCCACCGATACCACGTTAGCCACCGTGGCCACGTCGCGGCGGCCCAGAACTACCTGGCCCATGAAGGGCTGGTCCAGCACCTCGCCGCGCCGCATCCCCCCGTTGACGTACCCGATCTGGTTCTGGTCGAGGCTCCAGTCGATGTTGTAGCGGAAGGTGAGGCGGTTATTGACGCGGTAGCGCGGGTACATTCCGAACCGGAAGCTCTGGCGCCGTTCGCGCGGCAGGCGCTCATCCTGGGCGTATTGGCGGCTGCCCACGTTCCAGTTCAGCTGGAATTTCTTGCGCGAGTCCATGTTCGAAAATAACACCAGGCTGGTGCTGCCGGGCACCCGAACGAAATACTCGCCCAAGGGGAACTGGCGCGGCTCAAAGAAGTTTTGGTTGGTGGGGTCGATGTTCAGATCGAAGCCCACCAGCATGAAGTTCTTGGTAAAGGTGGTGTTGCCGCCGAGGTAGAAGCCCGTGCGCTGGTAGCGCGTGGGACGGTAGAGCAGGCTGTGGTTGACCTCGCCAAACACGTTCAGGTTGTTGACCTTCCAAAACGGCTTGTAAATGCGGTAGGCCGCATACATCCACTGCGAGATGTTGTTGTTGCCGAACAGAATGCCCAGGTCATTGGGGTTGTAGGTATCCGACTCGATGCCGTGGTTGATGCCCCAGGTAAAGGCCCCGCTGATTTTGCCCACGCCCACGGTGTATTTGTAGCCGTCCCGGTCGCTGATGGGGGTATCGGAGCCGAAGGCGGTACCGCGGCGGCGCGAGTACACCACGCTGCCGTCCACGGCGTATTTGTTGGTTTTGTTGTTGAAGCTGAACAAGCCGCCGGTCACGTTCGCATCGTAAGTCTGGCCCCAACGCGTCACGTTGGTATTGATCAGCGACACGTACGAGTTGTTTTTCAGCGACTGATCCAGCACCACGATGTTGTAGTTCGAGAAGGGTTGCGTCAGCACTTCGCGCTCCTCGCCGGTTTCCTCGTTGCGGATGGTGGCGTATACGTCGTTGCTCAGGGCGTTGAACAAGCCCAAGCCTAGACCTTTGGCGGTGCGGCCCGATATCTTGGTGGCGTTCAGCAGGCGCGT
This sequence comes from Hymenobacter sp. FMD4, assembly GCF_058932745.1. Taxonomy (NCBI): domain Bacteria; kingdom Pseudomonadati; phylum Bacteroidota; class Cytophagia; order Cytophagales; family Hymenobacteraceae; genus Hymenobacter; species Hymenobacter sp. FMD4. Next base: position 188,983 of record NZ_JBZYWH010000004.1, on the reverse strand, counting down.
TTCGGCGGGGTTGCGCACGATGCGCTCCTTATCGCCTGCCGCCACATCGTAGAAGCCTATGGGCGTGGCGCCCACGCGGCGGGAGTAAAAGAGGTTGCCCTTGTTGAACAGCTCGGTGCCTTCAGTAAAAAAGGGCCGGTTTTCGGCAAACTGCACCTCAAAAGGCGAGAGGTTCAATACTTGGTTGTCGCTCTGTACCTGGCCGAAGTCGGGCACGAGTGTCGCGTCGAGAGTAAAGCTCTCGTTGATGCCCCACTTCACATCGGCCCCGCCGTTGAAAGAGGTGGTGGTTCGCCGCGTGCCTTCGGCGTTCAGCGGGTTGTCGTTTACGTAGCCCGAAATGTAGGGCGTGAGCGAGAGGCGTAGCGGCGGCTTGATGTCGCGCACGCCGGTGAGCACGCCCCACTGGTTCACGAAGCCGTTGACGGCCGGCTTCACTTCGTTCCACATAAACTGCGCGTTGTCGCGCTTGCGCTGGCGGGCAAAGTTCAGCCCCCAAAGCTGCTCCGGCGCGTTGGCGAAGCGAATGGCGGAGTACGGAATGCGTATTTCGGCCACCCAATCGGTGCCCTGAATGCTGGTGCGCGAGTCCCACACGGCGTTCCAGTTCCAGTCTTCGCCCACGGCGGGCGAGTAGCGGGCATCCAGCTGCACGCCGGAGGGCGTCACAGTAAAGTTGTAGCCGTTGAGCCGGTCGTTGTAGGTGTCCAGAAATACCGAAAAGATGTCCGTGTTGCCGAACTGGTCGCGCTGCGTCATTTCGCGCAGAATAGAATCCGGCGATACGTCGTGCATCACGGCCCCGATGTACAGATTGGCGTCGTCGTAGAGCACGCGCACCTCGGTTCGCTGCTTTTCCGGCACGCCGGGGTTGGGCCGCTGCTGAATAAAATCGGTAGCCACCGGGGCCTGCTGCCAGATGGCTTCGTTGAGTACGCCATCCAGTTTAATGGCTTCGGTGATGCGTACGGCCTGCAACTGCCGCTTGGGCGCCAGCGTGGCGGCCACAGTAGCTGCACTAGCGGGGGCAGATTGAGCGGCGCCCAACCGCGCCAGGGTCACCAAACACAAAAGCAGAAAAGCAAAGCGCGGTGTAAAAGTCCGAGACATAGCGAAAGGAGTTCGATAAGCGTTTTGGTAGCGGCGCACGAAGCCGAATTGATCGGGCAAAGCAGTGGCTGGCAGCAGCCAGAGCTGCGCTTAATCAAGGATGGATACGGGGCAAAACTGCCGTGATTAGCTTAAGAGGCGATTGGCACGGCAGCGGGAGTGGGCAAGAAAGAAGCTAGGTCTGTAGTTGGCTTTCCAGGGCTGCCTTGAGGCCATCCGCATCGTCATGCGGTGAGGTGGTAGGCAGTGCTTGGGCCATTAGTCAGGACACGTCTTGGCCGGTAGGATTATCAGGGCGCTGAGGTTGTGGGTGCTGGTGGAATGCGGCGGTGGAAACCTGGCTAATTGGGAAAGGTTACAGGCCACCCAAATTATTTTTCGGTGCCCGGCTTAAACAAAAACGGGGCCGCTGGGCCCCATTTTAAATCATACGTTGAGTGCAGCTAGCGTACTTCCTTCTTGAATTGCTCGGCCCAATGATCGGCTAGCCGGGTAGGCTCCGGCAGCTTGTAGCCGCGGGTGCAGCGCCAAGCTAGTTCAGTAGCCGAGGCTTGGTCTATGCGGTGCCCGGGGCTGACAAACACCGGTTTTACGCGGTCCTTCGTGCGCAGTACTTCTGCCAGCAATTCGCCCGTTTTCTTGTCGGTGAGCGGCACGGTGCAGCCCGCTTCCAGCGGCGGCTCCGGGTGCTGGCCCGTCAGTACTTGCTTGGCCACGCCGAAGCTGGGCTTGTCGAGCAAAATGCCGATGTGCGCCGCGATGCCCATGCGGCGCGGGTGGGCGTAGCCGTGGCCATCCACCATCAGCACATCGGGGTGGTGCTGCAGCTTGGCGAAGGCGTGAATGAGGTTGGGCGCTTCGCGGAAGGAAAGGAAGCCCGGCACGTAAGGCATGTCTACGGGCCCGTAGTTGTACACCTTCTCCACCAGCTCCAGCTCGGGATACTTCAGCACCACTATCACCGATAGGATGGTGTCCTCCGTCGGAAACGACGAATCCAGGCCGGCAATGAGCTTGGGCGGCGCGGCGAGGGGCTCCAGCCGCTGCCGCTCGCGCATTTCGTTTTGCTGCTCGGTGAGCTGACGTACTAGGTTGGGGTCGGCGGGCGGGTGATAGGGGCGGTAGTAGGCCATGCACGGAGGAGGTTTATTTGCCTATACGCAGGGTATTACCACCACGGCCGACGCTAGCAGACCACAATCTGGCTAGCTCGATTTGGTCCAGAACCTCCGCCGCAGGGTGCACAGGGCACACAACCCTTCTCACAAGCAGGCCCGTTGCAGCCGCTTCCAAGCAGTCCTTATCCGAATACAGGTGTTGAGCGCCGGTTAGGTGATAAAGCGAAGATGGCTTCCGGCTTCAGCGCTTAACGGTCGGCACTTTAGGGTAGTCTCCTGCTTCCTAGCCAATGCCCTGAGCAGTCGAAGAGCTGGTCAGAATGGTTTCTGCCATCCACTGGCTCGGTTAAACCCGACAGTAAGTCGGGGTTTGAAAAGTACTAAAACGCGGTTGGAGTGTACTCCGCCAAAGTTTTGCACGAGGCGGCTACTTATTCGCTTTGTGCAGGATAGTGCAGGAGGGATGCTCCTACCCAAGCCGATACTATTGCCCTACCTGCTGCGGTTGGTGGCGGGTGTTTATCCAATTCATAATCAGCTATAAAAATAAAGCGCAAGTAATCCGGCTACTTCCGCTAGCACTTCCTTTCCGCTGCCCACCACCAAACCCAAGCCATATGAAAACAATTACCCAATTGATTTTCCCAACGCTGAAGCGAAGTCTGGCCGTCGGGGCCGTGGCTTCGCTTCATTTTATTTCCGGCCTAGCGGCCGAAGCCCAAACGTTGGCCTTTCCCGGCGCGGGCGGCTTTGGGCGCTTCGCTACCGGTGCCCGCGGCGTGGCCAACCGGCAAGTCTACGTAGTGACCAATCTGAACGACGCCGGCCCCGGCTCCTTCCGCGACGCGGTGAGCCAGCCGGGCCGCGTAGTAACCTTTGCGGTGGGCGGCATCATCCGGCTGCAGAGCAATGTGCAGGTGGCGCCCAACGTGACCATTGCCGGCCAAACCGCGCCCGGCGACGGCATCGTGCTCTTCAACAAGCGTGTGACGTTCACCGGGGCCAGCAACACCATTGCGCGCTTTCTGCGCATCCGCCTTGGGGCCACCAACAACCAGGGCAACGATGCCTCGGGCCTTTCACAAGGCTCCAACATCATCCTCGACCACATGTCCTTTACCTGGGGCATGGACGAGGTGTTCAGCATCAACTGGGACGGCAAAGGCACCGCGCCCGACAACATCACCATCCAGAACTCCATCATCGGGCAGGGCCTGCACCGCGTGAACCACTCGGCCGGCGGCCTGATTCAGACGCCCGACGGCGGCAAGGTGAGCTTGTTGCAAAACCTGTACATCAGCAACAAGACCCGCAACCCCAAGGTGAAGGGCATCAACGAGTTCGTGAACAACGTGGTGTACAACTGGGGCAACGGCAACCGCCTGGGCGACCAGATGAACTACGGCTGGTCGGCCGATGCCTACATCATGGGCGGCTCGTCGGGCGTGTCGGAAGTCAACATCATCAACAACTACTTCGTGGGCGGGCCACTGACCACGCCCACCATCCGCACGCCGTTTTCGCGCGGTACCGGCACGTTTTTCCTCCACGGCGCCGGCAACTACTTCGACAACAACCGCGACGGGCAGCTGAACGGCACGCTCGTGCCCTACGACACGCTGGGCTACCCCGGCATTGCGGCGGCCGGCTTCCGCCCGCAGCCCTTCGCCTACCCGGCCGCGCAGCCGCGCATGACGGCCGCGCAGGCCTACCAGCACGTAATTGATAGCGTAGGCGCCTGCTACCCCCGCCGCGATGAAGTCGATGGCCTGATGGTGGATGAGGTGCGCTCTAAAGGCACCCGCGGCCACTACGTGTACAACGAGTGGGACCTGCCCCTTGCCAACGGTGGTCTGGGCGAGGTATTTGGTGCACCCGCCCCGCTCGATTCGGACCGCGACGGCATGCCCGATGCCTGGGAAGACAGCCACGGCCTGAACAAGCAGAACGCTGCCGATGCTGTGGTCTTCAGCACCGCGCAGCCGCAGTACCTGAACGTGGAAGTGTACGTCAACTCGCTGATCAAAACGCCCGCCTCGGCTTACGTGAAGCCGCCGACCAACGTGCAGCTGCAGGCCACCTCGGCCGAGCTACCTGCGCCAGCCAGCGAAGTAGTGCTGAGCTGGACCGATAATGCTACCAGCGAAACGCACTTCGTGCTGGAGCGCTCCACCGATGGCGTCACGTACGCCGCCATTGCGCAGCCCGCCGCCAATGCTACCACCTATACCGATGCGGGGCTGCTGCCAAATACCACCTACCACTACCGGCTGAAAGCCGTGACGCCGACGGAGCAATCGGCTTACAGCACGGTAGCCCTGGTGAAGACGCCCGCGCTGCCCTCGGCACCGGGCGAACCAGCCACGCCCACACCAAACAACGGGCAGCAGTACGCCGACCTCACCAACGGTAGCCTGCAGCTGAAGTGGACCGGCAGTGCCAATACCACCACCTACAGCGTGTACTTCGGCACTTCGCCTACCGGCCTGACCAAGCGAACCGATCTGCCCTACGCGGCCGCGCCGGCTTACTCCATCAGCGGGCTGACGGAAAATACCACCTACTACTGGCGCATCGACGCGGTAAACAACAAAGGCGTCACCGACGGCCCGGTGTGGTCGTTCCGCACCACGGGCTCGGTAGTACCGCAGCTGGTAGGTCACTGGGGTTTTGATGAAACGCAGGCCGACGGGCTGCAGATCTTGGATCAATCGAGCTACCAGAACCACGGCGTGCTCGGCCTCGACGACGATGACCAGAGCATCCGCGTGCCGGGCAAAGTCAACGGCGCCCTGGACTTCGCCACCGCCGACCCTTCGCGCTACGTGGTGCGCGTTCCGCACGAGGACCAGCTGTACCTCGACCGCAACTCCTTCTCGTTGGCCTTTTGGATGAAGGCCGACCCGCGCACGCTGCCACAAACCAACAACGAAAGCGCCTACCTGCTCTGCAAAGGCTCCATCACCCGCAATGCCGCTACCGGTGCTACCGGCAAGCGCTTCGACATCGAGTTCAAGAACCGGCAGCTGCGCTTCGCTATCGACGACGACGTGAACAAAGACGAGCTGCAAACCGACGGCACGGTGTTTTATTCCGGCCAGTGGGTGCACGTAGTGGCCATTCGGGACGTGCCCGGTAAGAAGCTGTTGCTGTACCTGAACGGCTCGTTGATAAAGGAAATTACCACCAAGGCCGAGGGCATCGGCGAAACCAGCGCCCTCATCATCGGCAACATCGGTGAGCTGGAGTTTGCCTCCACGGCCAATGCTCCGGCGCCTTACACCGGCCAGCTCGACGAGCTGAAAGTATTCAACTACGTCTTGTCGGCCCAGGACATCACCCGGCTGCGTCACTCCGGTCCGCTGCCTTTGCAGGCTTATAATCCTTCGCTGGCGCCCAACATGGTGGTGGAAGGCTTCGATGGCGTACGCACCGGCTGGCAAGGTGGCTTTCAGACCGATGTGTACAAGCTATACCTAGGTACCGCCGCCAACAGCCTGAGCTACGCGGCCGATGTGAGCCTGGCCGATGCCGCTTACACCTTCGAAAACCTCACGGCTAACTCAACTTACTTCTACCGCGTCGATGCCGTGAATACCCTGGGTACCACCGTGGGCGAAACGTGGTCGTTCCGGACCGGCAACCCCAAGGGCCTGGTGGCACACTACAAGCTGGACGAAACCTCGGGCCTCCTGGCGCACGACCACAGCAACTACGCCCAACACGGCACGTTGCGCGGCCTCGGCACTAGTCAGTGGACCAGCCAGCTCACGCCGCCCGACGGTAAGTTCGGTACGGCTCTGCTCTTCGGCCCGACCAGCGCCAGCAACGGCGCCATCGTGGTACCCAATGCCAGTCAGCTGCTCTTCGATCAGAACTCCTTCAGCATTGCGCTGTGGGCCAAGATTCCGGCGAATACCTACACTTCGTCGGGCAGCCGCGACACCTACCTCGTGCACAAGGGCACCTTCGAAGCCAACACCGGCAAGTGGTACGGCCTGCAACTGCGCGACGGTGTGCTGACCTTCGCCATCGACGACGGCATCACCAAAAACGATGTGGCCTTCCGTGTATCGGCCGCGCCCAATAACCTGTTCACGAATCAGTGGCAGCACATCGTGGCCGTGCGCGAGGTAGAGACGAAGACGCTGAAGCTCTACCTCAACGGTACGCTGGTAGCCTCCAAGGCCTACACCACGCTCACCATTGGCAAGGCCGACCCGCTGCTCATCGGCAACTCAACCGAAAACAAGCCCTACCGCGACCAGCTCGACGACGTGCGCCTGTACAACTACGCGCTGGGTTCGGGAGAAATTGCTTCGCTGATTGCTGGTTCACCACTGGTAAGCAAAGCTGCCAATCCCACGCCGGCCGACGGTGCTACGGGCATCGGCTACGGCGCCGTACCGCTGACCTGGACGGGTGCGGCCCAAACCTACAACGTGCTCGTGGGCACCTCCGCTGCCAACCTTGCGCCAGTAGCCACCGGCCTCAGCAGCCCGAGCTTCACGGCTACGGTGCCACAGCTTGGCACCCACTTCTGGCGCGTCGATGCCGTACGCGACGGCGAAACGGCCACCGGCGACGTGTGGAGCTTTTCGGTTGCTGACACGGTGCGGCCTACCGTGCGGGTGCAGAACATCAGCGTGACGCTGGCCAACGGCACCGCCACCATCACCGCTGCCGACATCGACAACGGCAGCCGCGACGCCTTCGGCCTTGCCTCGCGCACGCTCAGCCGTACTACCTTCAGCTGCGCCCATCTGGGCCTGAACGAGGTAATACTGACGGTGACGGACCCAAGCGGCAACCAGGCTTCGGCCAAAGCCGTGGTGACCGTGGTGGGCGAAGTCCCGGCTCCCGCTATTGCCGTCAGCCGTACCGACAATACTTTCACTGGTGGAGCTGCCAACACCATCTTCCTGGGCTACGGTGCGCAGGCGCTTACGCTGACGGCTTCCAGCCCCGGCGCCAGCAGCCCCGTTATGTACCGCTGGAGCCCAACTGCCGGGCTGAGCAGTGCCACTGCGGCCAATCCGGTATTTGCGCCCACCACGGCTGGCGACTACACGTTCACCGTCACCGCTACCAACGCCTTTGGCTGTTCCGCCACGGCTACCGTCGCCATCAGCGTAGTGGACGTGCGCAGCGGCCCCCATGGCGACAAAGTCACCCTCTGCCACGACGGCGAAGTCATTAGCGTAGCTGCCAATGCCGTGCAGGCGCACCTGGCACACGGCTGCCGCTTGGGCGCTTGTGCTACCGCTAGCCGCGGTGTAGCCGCCAGCAGCACCCCGGCCAGCACGCCTGCGCGCGTCGTGGGGGGCTCGGCTACGTTCAGCGTGTACCCCACCATCCTCACCGATGGCATTCTGCGCTTCACTTTCACTGGCAAGCCAGTGGAGGCCGCCCAGTTGGAGCTGCTGACGCTAACGGGCAAACGCGTCCATAGCCAACGCCTCGCCGCCGACGCCACGGGTGCAGTTGCTGTGCAGGGACTACAATCAGGCACTTACTTAGTGCGCTTGGTTACCGCTTCGGGGAGCTACACCAGCCGCGTAGTGGTGCCATAGGGCATTATAGGTAGTCGGTAAAACACAAGACAAACCGGTTTCTGGCTATCCAGGGACCGGTTTGTCTTGTGTTTTTATGCTGAGATATGTCGGTTGGCATTGGTTCGAGCAGTGGTGCGCTGGATGTGAAGCCCACTGGCCGCGAAAAAAAGGCATGCAGTTTATTTAATATAGAATTAGTCGACTACTTTCATTCATTCTATTTCATATTCATTTTCTCCTGTTTCGCCTATGCCCACATCTACACCCTGCTTAGCCAGCGCTTCCCCGTTGACGCGTTTGTTTGGAACCCTGCTGCTCTGCCTGTTGCTATCAGCGCCAACCTGGGCTGCTATTCCGCCCGCTGGGGAACCAGCACTAGTCCCGGCTGCCAAAGGGCAGCCGCTGGCCGAAGCACTCAACCCCGACGGTACGCTCAAAGCCGGCCTGGCTGGCTCGTTCGACCCTAGCGGTTACCGCATGCTGGCTACCCCCACAGGTAAGCCCGCGTTCCGGCCCGTGGGCACCACCGGCGCCGGCGACGAGCGGTGGCAGGACGGCTTCGGGATACCGGGGACCAATGGAGAAGTATTTGCAGTGGTGCAGCGCGGAACGGATACTTACATCGGAGGCCGCTTCACCGCAGCAGGCGACGTAGTGGCCCGCAACATTGCCAAGTGGAATGGCTCATCGTGGAGCGCACTGGGCTCAGGAATGGACGCGCAAGTTCATGCCTTAGCCGTGCGCAGCAACGGCGAGGTGTATGCTGCGGGAGGTTTTACCACGGCCGGCGGTGTAGCGGCCCGCGGCATTGCCAAGTGGGACGGTTCGGCTTGGAGCTCTTTAGGCAGGGGCGTGAACGGAAATGTCCTTGCCTTGGCCGTGAGCAGCAATGACGACATGTACGTGGGGGGATATTTTCAATCTGCCGGTGGTATAAACGTCAGCAATATCGCTAAGTGGGACGGCTCAATGTGGAGCCCCTTAGGAGCGGGCCTGAATGGCAACGTTGGGGCATTGGCCGTGGGCGGCAGCGGCGAACTGTATGCTGGGTTGAACTTCAATTCCAGGAACGGCATCTATAGATGGGACGGCTCAGTGTGGAGTCTGCTGGGTTCAAGCATGGACAGGGGCATCCGTGGCTTGGCCGTGAGCGGCAGCGGCGAGGTCTACACCGGGTTTTTAAACGTTGGGTTAAATGGCTACAACACCAGCTCTGTTGTCAAATGGGATGGTTCGGCTTGGATTCCACAGGGCGCCCCCCTAATGGGTGTAGTTAATGCCTTAGCTGTAGGTAACAACGGCGAGGTGTATGCTGGAGGCGAGTTTACTGCGGCTGGCGGTGCACACAATGCTGCCAAATGGAACGGCACTACGTGGAGCGCATTTGGCTCGCCTGTAAACGGGATTGTTAATGCTTTCGCCGTGGGTAACAACGGTGAATTGTACGCCGGAGGGAGATTCTTCGCGGCCGGCGGCTTAACAATTGGCAACATTGCCAAGTGGGACGGCTCAATCTGGAACACACTGGGTGCCGGCCTAAACGATTACGTCCGTACCCTGGCCGTGAGCAGTAGCGGGGAGGTGTACGCCGGAGGGGGCTTCACCAGGGCCGGTGGCGTGGCAGCCGGCTATGTCGCCAAATGGAACGGCACCACGTGGAGCGCGTTAGGCTCGCATGTAAACGGGATTGTTAATGCCTTGGCCGTAGGTGACAACGGCGAGGTGTACGCCGCGTGGCACGTCTACTCTAGCGGAACCACCACCTATCATATTGCTAAATGGGACGGCTCAACTTGGAGTCTATTGGGCTCGGGCCTCAACGGGGGCGTTGGGGCGTTGACCGTGAGCGGCAGCGACCTGTACGCCGGGGGAAGTTTCACTACGGCCGGCGGCGTATCAGCCAGCAACATCGCCAAATGGGACGGCACCACGTGGAGCGCGCTAGGCTCGGGCATAGGTGTATCTTCTACCTCTAGTCGGCCTGTTTCTTCTGTCACGGCCCTGGCCGTGAGCAGTAGCGGGGAGGTGTACGCCGGAGGGGACTTCACTGGGGCCGGTAGCGTGGCAGCCAACTATGTCGCCAAATGGGATGGCACCACGTGGAGCGCGCTAGGCTCGGGCATAGGTGTATCTCTTACCTCTAGGCGGTATTATTCTGTATATGCCCTGGTCGTGAGCAGCAGCGGCGAGGTGTACGTTGGAGGGCACTTCGCCACGGCTGGTGGCGTGGCGACCAGCAACATTGCCAAATGGGACGGCTCAACGTGGAGTTCAGTGGGCACCGGCATGAGCAGCGGCGTAGCAGCCTTGACCATAAGCGGCAGCGACGTGTACGCCGGGGGGAGCTTCACCACGGCCGGCGGTGTGGGGGCCCGCGGCATTGCCAAGTGGGACGGCTCAGCGTGGAGCCCAGTGGGCACGAGCCTGAACGGCGGCGTTGGGGCATTGGCCGTCAAGGGCAACGGCGACGTGTGCGTCGGAGGAAACTTCGCCACCGTCGGCGACGGCAGCAAGGTGATGGGCTTCTTCGGCATCTACCGCCCCAGCATACCCCTGGCCGCGGCCCCGAGCCGGAGAGCGGCTGCGCACTTGACGCTTTCGCCCAACCCCACCCGCGGCACGGCCACCCTGCGCGGCGCCCCGGCCCACGTCACGGTACAGGTGTTGGACGCGGCCGGCCGCGTGGTGCTGACGAGCCGCGCCGACGCCACTGGTACGGCCCGGCTGGTGCTGCCTCCCGGCGCGGCGGCCGGCGTGTACCTGGTGCGCTGCGGTGAACACACCTTGCGCCTGCTCCGCGAGTAAGCACCAATAGGGCTGCTGACTGAGGGAAGTGCTAAGGTAAATTTAGGTTGAGGCGCACGCTGTGCATGAGATAAACAGATTGCTTATCGAAGCATGCATATGTGCTTAAATCGGTGACTGAAGAATAAAAGCTGCACCGGGTCTAAACCAAGAACCCAGTCGATGCCAATAAGCACGACTGGGTTCTTGGTTTATGACATTAAGGTAATCACCCCTTGATGAACACGTACGGGTCCTGCTCGATGCCGTCGTTCACGCGCAGCTCTACGCTTTTTACCTGCCCATTTTCCACCGTGAAAGCGGCCGGGTAAATGCCGTAAGCCTGGTTGGAATAGCGGGTGCGAAACTCCTGCCCGTCCATGTAGTCCAGCGTGGCCGTGAGCTTGTCGTGGTGGCCGAAGCGCACCAGCAGTTGCTTGCCTTTCTGCTCGATGCTAATAGGGCCGTACAGCGGGTGCGTGTACTGGCCGGCGTAGGCTTTCAGCGGCAAGGCGGCCTTCGTTTTCTTGGCCACGCGGGCGTTCAGCTGCTCGATGTCCTTGCGTACCGTCTCGTGGTTCTGGTGCGCGTACTTCCACAGCTGCTTACTCCGGTCGACGTAGGGCATGCCCAGGTAAGCGTCGAGCAGCTGATAGCGCAGCGCCTCGAAGAAGCTCTGGTTGTCTTGGTTGGTAAGCACCGCAATGCCCAAACGCTCCTCGGGCACGAAGCAAGTATTGCTCACGAAGCCGTTGGCGCCGCCGGTGTGCCAGAATACCTGCCGGGCGTTGTAGTCAGCGGCAAACACCCCCAGCCCGTAGGTGCGGAAGTGCTCCGGCAGAATGGGCGACTTGCGAGCCGACACGGCCGTTATTGGGTCGCGGGTGCGGCGCAAGGTGGCCCAGGGCATCACGCGCTGGCCCTGCACCTTGCCGCTGTCCAATTGGAACTGCAGCCACTTGCCCAGGTCCGTCACGTTCGACACCATGCTGGCCGCCGGCCCGAGGTTATCCACCTGATCGAAGGGCAACAAGCTGAGCGGGCCAAAAGAATTGGAGTAGGGCAGGGCGATGTTGGGGCGCTGCGCGTAGCCGCTGGTAAGCATGTAGGTGTTCGACATGCCCAGCGGCTTGAGCAGGGCCTGCTCCACGTAGTTTTCCCACAAGGTACCGCCCGTTACGGCCGGAATTACCTGCCCGGCGGCCAGAAAGCCCGCGTTGCAGTAGCCGTACTCCTGGCGGAAGTTGTTGCTCGGCTTAAGCAGGCGCATGCGCCGGATGATTTCCTCGCGCGAGAGGTTGGAATCCCAGAAAGTAAAGTCGCCCTGGAAAGTCTTAGTGCCAAGGTGGTGGCCCAGTAGGTCGCGCACTGTGGTCAGCTGCGTGCTGATGGGGTCGTAAAGCTGAAAATCCGGCAGGTGCTTGGTGGCCTTGTCGTTGAGCGAGAGTTTCTTCTCTTGCTCCAGGTTGGCCAGGGCTGTGCCCGTAAACAGCTTGGTATTCGAGGCAATCAGAAACAGCGTGTTGGCATCCACGGGCTCGGGCTTGCCCACGGCGCGCACGCCGTAGCCTTTGTTTACTACCACTTGGCCGTCTTTTACCACCGTCACCGCCAAGCCGGGAATCTGCCACAGGCGCATGCCGCGCTGAATGTAGCTATCGAGACTATCGGTTACGAAGCGGTTGGGAGCGGTGGCCGTTTGGGCCAGGGCCGGGGTTGCGCAGTTGAGAGAAAGGGTAAGCACGCCGCCTGCGAGCGACCGGAGTAAAGGTGTACGCATAGAACTCAGAAAAGAATCGGGAGGGGATAACAGAAGGTGCTTGCGAAGTCAAAGTTGCTTCGGGCAAAAAGTCGGAGTTGGAAAATCAAGGGGACGCAGCTCTACTAACTCAAGTTAAACGAGCCGCGTCCCCTTGATTTTTCACTACCGCACCACTGGAGCAGGTATCAGCTCCGGTTCCGCATCATCGGCTAGCGTAGCCGCGGCCGACGCCTGCAGGCGCGTGCGCCAGCTCGGGTAAAACAGCAGCTGCGCCATGATAACCAGCCACGCCAGAATCATGGGCACGGCCTTCACTTTGTAGGGCCAGAAAATGTTGTTGCGTACCGCCGCCGGAAAGATGTCGGTGGGGGAAAGCGAGGTGAATACCACCACTAGCGCCAGTAGCACCCAAGCCACGGTGGGCGCGCTGCGGCGGTACAGCAAAAACCAGAGCGCAAACCCGGCAGATGGAATGAGGAAAGTAGGCGACTCGGCCATCTGGTTGAAGATGACCACAAAAATCAGGATGGCCGACACGTACAACCGACGGTAGTCTACCTCGGCCCAGCTACGCCAGTGCACCAATGGCAGCAGCAGCGTGAGCAAGCCCGCGCCCTGTATCCAGCCTTTGGGCACATCGAGGCCAAACCAGGTTTCGAGTACGCCCATCACCGAGAGCTGCACGCCCGTAGCCGACTCACGCACGATGTCGAACCAGCCCTGGTAAATCACCAGAAACTGCGGCCACGTCACCAGCAGCAGCGGCGAGAAGGCCAGCAGCGTGCCGAAGAGGATGCCCCACAGCGCACCGCGCCACCAGCCGGGGTAAAACAGAAAAATCAGGCCGATACCGATGCCGTAAATCTTGATGAAAAACGCCAGCGCCACGCACAGGCCCGCCCAAGCCCAGCGGCGGTCCTCCAAGTGGATAAACACCCACAGCATCAGACCAGCCAGCAAAGCGTTGCTTTGGCTGTTCTGCAGCGAGGTCATCACGTCCACCACGATTACCCACAGAAACAGCACCGTGCGACGCTGATCCGGAAACAGGCGCCGCGCCGCCGTGAACAGCACCACGGCATTCACGGCATTCCAGATAAACAGTCCCAGCCAGTCGGGCATCAGGGCCAGTGGGCCCATGGCCAGCGCAAAAGTGGGACTGTACTTGTAAGTGTCGTCGTAATACTGCGGGTAGGGCAGGTACAGGTTCAGGCCTTCCAGCAGGTTGAAGAAAGGCTTGACGAAAATATAGTAGTTGTTGATGGTGTGCTTGAGGTACTGCTGCGCGGTGGCAAACAGCACGAGCACGGAATACAGCACCAGCAGAAAGCGAGGATGCAGCAGGGTGGCGTAGCGCGAACGAGTCACGGAGTGGTAGAGTAGAGAGATGAAGCCCCAAAGGTACCGTTGTTGGGCGCATCGCCGCGGCATTGGCCACTCCTGAAGAATGAAATGTATTGCGCCAAGCACGCCTTCGCTTTTAGGCGAAGCAGTGCTTACCACCGCACCATATAGGCAGTCAGGTGCGGCTCGGGGTGGGACGGGAGCGGAGCTGGCTCCACGCGCACGCGCACGGCATCGACCGGCTTAAAGCGCCGGGCCAGGCCCGTCAGCAGGCCCAGATCGAAGCGGTCGGGATTGGGCGTTCGGCAGTGCAGCAGAATTTCCTGAGCGCTTTCGCTTACTACCCGGTAATAACCCATGTCGCGGCCGTGAACGGTGGTGCGGTACACCACGTCCAGCGCGTGCATGGCTTGCGAAAGCGTACGAACCGAGCTGGGAAACGGGCTGGAATCCACCGCTTGCAGGCCCAGGGAGTATAGGGTCTCGCATCCGCATTCCTGTTCCACATCATGCAGTACGTTCAGCCAAGCCTGCATGGGGTACCAGTGGCCCGGCTGCGGGTCTGCCGGCAAGCCATGACGCGTGAGTAGCTCCGTGGCCCGCCGCATCAGCTGCAAACCCGCCAACACGGCGCGCACGCTTTCGCCTTTGATGGTGGCGGCGGGGTCGAAGGAGGCGTAGAGAGGCACGGGCGGCGCGAGTATGAGAGATAAGCAAAATAGGCAAACCTTGGGCGTCCCGCAACCGTAGCGCGCCCTGCTTGCGTACACGAAGTTGCTGCCGCCTTTTTTCCTACTTCCTCCCCCTGCCATGTTTGCCATTACCGCTCCAAAACCCGTGCGGCTGGAGCTTCCTCACGCCACCCTCAACGGCGACTTGGTAGTACCCGCTGATGCCCCCGGCATCGTGGTATTCTCGCACGGAAGCGGCAGCTCCCGGCACAGCCCACGCAATCAGTACGTGGCCCGCCGGCTGCAGCAGGCGGGCTTTGCCACCTTGCTGTTTGATTTGCTGACTCCCGAAGAAGACCAGGATTTCGAGGCCCGATTCGATATCGAGCTGCTGACGCGGCGCCTGCTGGGGGCTTCCAGCTGGCTGCGCCGCGAGCAGCGCCTCCACGATTTGCGGCTGGGTTTTTTCGGTACCAGTACCGGGGCCGCGTCTGCTTTGCGCGCCGCCGCCGAGCTTGGTTCGCAGGTGAGTGCCGTCATTTCGCGCGGTGGCCGGCCCGATCTGGCTCACCGTTCGCTAGGGCAGGTACACGCTTCTACCTTGCTCATTGTGGGCGGGCAAGACTGGCCCGGCATCGGCCTGAATGAGCAGGCCATGGATGTGATGCCCTGCGCCAGGCAGATGCACGTGGTGCCCGGCGCCGGCCATCTGTTTGAGGAGCCCGGCGCGCTAGAGCAGGTAGCCGATTTGGCTGTGAATTGGTGCAACCAGCACTTGCGGTAGCGGGCGCCGGACTGCCTATGCAGCTGCGGGTGGCGACGGTATTTCCGCTTGCACGAAGCTAGGGCTTAACCCCGCGCCGAAAAGTCGCGTTTCCTCTAGGGCGCCGACGCTGCTTCCTTCCCCGTGCAGGCGCTATACCTATGTCTAAATCAGCCCAACCAGTCGAGCAGGGTGCCGGCCCTTTTACCGAGCGGCGCTACTACATTGATGTGGCCCATCCCGAGGTGCCGGCCAAGGAGCTTATGCACCGCATTCAGTGCAACATTGAAGATTTTTCGCCGGGCTTGCTGGCCGATTTTCATAAAGAGAAAGGCCCCGACAACGGCCTGCAAGTTGGGGATGAGTACCACATCAAAATCCTGGGACCCTGGAATGGCTCGGTGCGCGTAACCGAAGTGGCCGCTCAGCACTTTGAGTTTTTGACCTTGGAAGGCCACCCCGAAGCCGGTCAAATCCGCTTTTCCGTGCGTCAGCTGCCCAACCAGCCCGAGGCTTTCAGGTTCGAAATTCATTCCCGGGCCCGGGCCCGCGACGGGCTGGTGGCCTTTGCTTACGGTACTTTGGGGGTGGGCAAGCAAGTGCAGGAGCAGACCTGGGTGACTTTCTGCCAGCGCGTAGCCGAGGCTAGCGGCGGCGAGCCTCTGGGGCCGGTGCAGGTGGTTACCAAAGAACAGGACGGAACCGAAACCCAAACCGAGCAACATGAACGCAGCTAGCTCTGCCACCGCGCCTCCCGCGTGGGAAGTGTACCGGTCGCGACTTGAATCGTTTCGGGAAGCCAAGGTCAATTACGACCTGGAACGAGTGCACGAGTACACCTCCAACACCGGGTGGCAGATCGATGATTACGGTACCGATTTGCCGGCCGAGCCGCCCGGGCCGCCGGCGTCCGGCGGCAGTTGGGAGGCCGCCCGCGAGGTGCTGCTGAATTATTCTTTTCCGCCCCCCGACCTCATTACCGGCATCTTCGTGCCCGATCAACCGTTGGCCGAGCGCGTAATGCTGCTACGCGGCCGGTTCCTGTTTTTTACGTTCTGGTTTGGCGTGCGCATCGGCGGCGTGGTGGACGAGCAGCGCCCCTCGCCCGACGGCCCCGAGCAGGTGTGGGGCTACAACTACCGCACCCTGGAAGGGCACTTCGAGAAAGGCGAAATCACCTTTACCGTACACAAGAACCTGGTTACGGGGCGGGTGCGCTTTCAGGTGAAAGCCTATTCCCAGCCCGACCGCATCGAGAACTTCTTCTACCGCATCGGCTTCAAAATTTTTGGCCGGATGCTGCAGCGCAAGTTTGCTCGCGAATCGATGCGGCGCATGCGCGAATTGGTAGCGGCGCAGCTGCAGCAGGAGGGCATACACGATTCCGGTAGGGGTATCGGCTTTGCCCACTAAAGCTGGCTTCTAGGCCGGGCGGTAAACGGTCGGAAAACAAAGCAGCCGCTTCCAGAAAGGAAACGGCTACAGTTTTGGCGACAGGCCCGAACGGAAACTACCGGCTCAGCACCATTTTATGGGTGAGCGTCTGCCCGTCGGTGGTGAGGCGGCAGGTGTAAAGGCCGGCTGGCAGCTGCCGGGCAGCGAAAGGCACGGCGTGGGAGCCGGCGCTGCGCTGCCCGTGAACCAGCGTGGATACCTCGCGGCCTGTTACGTCGAACACAGCCAAGTGCACGGTGCCCGGTTTGGTCAGGCGGAAGTTAATTTTGGTCTGTTCGCCGAAGGGGTTAGGGCTATTGCCCTCGAAGGCAAAGCTCACCGGGCCGCCCGAGCGGGCAGACATGACGTCAGAAACCCAGGTCGGGTCGGCAGCCTCCACGGTGTTGTTGGTGCCTAGCAAGCCGTTGGGCCCGCCCGGTACGAGGTTATGGACAACCTGCCCATTTGCTTCATTGAAGGGAAAGTACGCCACCATACCAGGCTGGGCGGCGCTGTAGCCACTGCGGTCGGCTTGAATCTGGGCGGCGGTACGGGCGCCGCTCCACACCATTACTTCATCAATCTTACCCGTCCAGCCAAAGGAGTTGTTTTGTTCCGAACCGATGCTCAGGCCCATGCCATTCAAGTCGGGAGCGGTTGTGCTGCTGCCGCTGAGTGTGCCATTCAGGTACACCCGGCTAGTGGTGCCGTCCCAGGTATATGCTACGTGCGTCCACTGGCGCAGCGGCACAACGCCTCCGGACACGGTGGTGAACAGATCTATTTCACCGCCCGAAACACCGAACCATGGGTCGTCGTCACCAAACTCGAGGATGGTGGCAAAGGTAGGCCAAGCGTTGCCTTCATATTTCACCCAAGCCTCCAGGGTGAAGGGGCCTGAAGGAGAATTCATGGGCACTACTACCTTGTCTTGCTGAGCATCGGTGAAGAACAGGGCCGAGGCGCCCACTTGGGCCGATGCGGTGCCGGCTAGGCCCAGGACAGCGCACGTGCCCAAGACCAAGGATTTGTAAAAACGATTCATGCAGAGGGGAAGGAAAAAGTATGTACACCAGCGCGGCAGTACTTCCCCTTAGCACTCAATGGGAAGCTTGCACCGACGATGCAAAACTATCTCGACCTCGACCCGGCAAACAATCGCATGAATATGTGAGCAGCGCCCGGAAAGCCCAAGCAGTTCAGGTTTTCGAGTTACTGCGCTTCCTCCCGAAATAGCTTTTTATCGGCCCAAAAGGTGCCTAGCGGCACCAGCGAGGCTACGAAGGCCAGTGCAGCCTTGCGCACCGACCAGCCGTATTCAATCGTCGCCATAATGACCAGCAGCACGTACAGCACAAACAGCAGGCCATGGGCCATGCCCACGTGGCGCACGGCCATGGGCTGGCCGGCCAGATATTTCAGCGGCATGGCTATGCCCAGCAGCACGATAAACGAAAGTCCCTCAAGAAAACCAATCAGCCGCAGCCGGCCCAGCGTGGTAGAAAGCATACGAACAAGCATTACGACAAGGCAACAATAGCCGTCGGCTCAAAGTTACCATGCCCAACGCGGTGCGCAGTATTTATACTGGCCTCAATCTTTGCCGCCATCAACCGACCTAATCCAATTCCAAAACCAAACAACTTCATGCCACAGACCCAAGCTTATGCAGCCCCCGCGGCCAATGTGCCCTTAGCGCCGTTTCAGTTTGAACGCCGCGAAGTGGGCCCCCACGATGTCCAGATCGATATCCTGTACTGCGGCGTGTGCCACTCCGATTTGCACCAAGTGCGTGATGAGTGGGGCGGCTCCATCTTCCCCATGGTGCCCGGCCACGAAATCGTGGGCCGCGTGACCCAGGTGGGCGAGCAGGTAAAAAAATTCAAAGCCGGCGACCTGGCTGGCGTCGGCTGCATGGTCGATTCGTGCCGCAAGTGCCCCAGCTGCCAGGAAGGCCTGGAACAGTACTGCGAAGTGGGCTTCGTGGGCACCTACAACGGCCGTGAGCTAACCACCGGCGCCCCTACCTACGGCGGCTATTCCAAGCTTATCGTGGTAGATGAGGCCTATACCCTGCGCGTATCCGATTCGTTGCCGCTGGAAGGCGTGGCACCTTTGCTTTGCGCCGGCATCACCACCTACTCGCCCCTGCGGCAGTGGAAGGTGGGCGAAGGCCACCGCGTGGGCGTAATGGGCCTCGGCGGCCTCGGCCACATGGCCGTGAAGCTGGCCGCCTCTATGGGCGCCGAAGTCACGGTACTCAGCACCTCGCCCAACAAAGAGGCCGATGCCAAGGCCCTCGGCGCGCACAAATTTGTGGTGACCAAAGACAAGGAGGCGCTGAAAGGCGTCACGAACTATTTCGACTTCATTATCAACACCGTATCGGCGCCGCTGGACATGGGCCTGTACGTGAACCTGCTCCGCCGCGACGGCACCATGATACTGCTAGGCGTGCCGCCGGAAGCACCGCAACTGCACGCCTTCCAGCTCATCGCCAAGCGCCGCCGCATTGCCGGCTCGCTTATTGGCGGTATCGAGGAAACCCAGGAAATGCTCGACTTCTGTGCGCAGCACAACATCGTATCGGATGTGGAAGTCATCAGCATGGATTACATCAATGAGGCCTATGAGCGGATGCTCAAGTCCGACGTGAAGTACCGCTTCGTGATTGATCTGGCGACGCTATAAGGCAGCGGTAAGCGGGTTAAGTAGACGAAAAGCTCTGTCATCCCATCCTCGGGTGTAAGTAAACTCTCATATCAGTTTTGTGACTACTTAACTGCCAACCCACATGTAAGAACGGCACCATCAGCCCTTGCAGTAAGGGCGATGGTGCCGTTCTTACATGTGGGTTGGCAGTAGCTCCACTGCCTGTACTACGCATGCGCCTCGTCATCCTCGCCTTTTTGTTATGCTGCCCTTTGTTGGCTCGGCAGGCACAGGCCCAGCTGTGGATCTATCAGCGCGGGCGTGACGACGTCGGCCTGCTTGATAACCCACGTTTCGGTAGAACGGGGCGTTTTGGGGAGCAATATGCCGACGTACGTTACGGTTGGACTGACCTACCACCCAGCATTCCCAGAGAGTCCCCAGCGCCGTTGCGGACCCTCTGGCCTCGCTGGGACGTCGCGCCTGATTCTGTGCTGCTGGTGCAGCGCTGTCGCAATCAGCTTAGGCTGCCGACCCACGATTGGCTTCAGCCAATTCAGTTCGTTGCCGAAGGTGCAACGCTGGAAGTCGACCAGCAGCAACGGAGGCTATTCATTATGCCCTTAGCGTCCAGGGTAGTCTTGATAGCGTATCGGGGACGGCAGCAGCTTTTTCGGCACGAGTTCAATGCCATGACCGCACCGTTGCCTAGAATAAAGTTGCTTAGCAACTTCAACCAACCACCGCGTCACCGCTTACACGGGGCCAGCCGCCCTTACCGCATAAGTCTGCTAGCAGATCCAATGCCAGAATTTGCCGAAGCCATGTTTGAAGATGCGCGCTTCCGAGTGCCTGAGTTTCGGGTTACTCTGCTGCGGGCCGGACGAGCCGTTAGACCGCCAATAACAATTACTGGCTCGCGCAGCTATTTAAGCCAGCTTGACACACTCATCCATCCCGGCGACCAATTACAAATCGATGTTCTGCGAGTGCAGCGAATGAATTTTGCAGGCCACGTAGAATCTATACCATGCCGAAAGCAGTACGTGCTAATCGTCAAATTGTAGTCTCTGCAAAAGCGATAACCTGCGCCTCAACGCACCTCGTACGGGAAATGAAAGCTGCCCTCCAGCACCAGTTTTTTGGCCGTAGCTCGGCTGGCGTTTGTCTGGCACAGCACGGCGCGGTAGGTGCCCGTGAGCGTATGCGCTTTGGTATCAACAGCCGTGATGCGCACTTCGCCGTCGTTCACCCCGCAGGCTTTCGATTCGGCCGTCACGTCGTTGGCGCGGTAGTAAGCCTCGCGTACGTGTCCGCTCAGGATTTCCTTGAAACGGTACACGCCGGGCTGCGGCTTGAACTCATCGACGAGGATAGACAGGCCCACATCATCCGGAAAATCGGCGCGCACGATGGATAGCGTAAGCACCTTGCCCGCGCCCGTAGAGGCCTCGAAGCGGGAACCGATGGAATCCGTGGCTATGGTAGCGCCATTGAGCCGCATGGTGAGCTGATGGCGGAAGGAAGGCGCAGGAGGCGTGGCGCCGCTGACCAACAGACCAATGCCCAGCGGAAGAAAGGAAGCGAAGCGAGCTAAAGGCATGGAAAAGCGGTAGTAGAGTGGTATCCGAAGATACAACGCACCGATGGGCTTCAAGCGCGTAGAGACGGAATACTTTGCATTGTTCGCGCTTGAAAGGCAGCCGAAGAGTTGGATTAGACACCGTCGGAAGTGATTGAGAAGCAATGCCTGCTTCCTAATCATCACCGGCTTTTACAACTGATGCCCAGGATACACCTCCAGTGCCTGGGTTAGGCAATCCATGGCTGCATCAATGGCTTGCAGATTGAGTACGTAGGCCAAACGCACCTCCTGGCGGCCAGCACCGGGTGTGGCGTAAAAGCCTGCAGCAGGCGAAATCATCACTGTCTGGCCTTCGTGTTCGAATTCCTCCAACAGCCACTTCGCAAACCGTTCGGCATCGTCGATGGGCAGGCTCGGCATCACGTAGAATGCTCCGCCCGGCACGGGGCACTGCACGCCGGGTATCTGGCGCAGGCGCTGCACCATCCGGTCGCGGCGGGCCTGGTACTCGGCTTTGGTATGGTCAAAATAGGAATCGGGCAGCTCGGCGGCAGCTTCACCCAATAGCTGAGCGAGGCCGGGCGGGCTCACGCGCATCTGTGCGAAGCGGAAGGCGGCATCGTGTACGGCTTTGTTCTTAGTCACAAGGGCGCCGAGGCGGGCTCCGCAGGCGCTGTAGCGCTTCGAAATGGTATCGAGCAGCACCACGTGCTCATCGGCCGCGGGCCCCAGGTGCAGGGCGCTGACGTAGGGCGCATCGTAGCAAAACTCCCGGTAGGCTTCGTCGGACAGCAAAAACAGGTGGTGGCGCTGGCACATATCCAGCAACTGCTCCAGCTCCTGGCGGCTGTACACGTAGCCGGTGGGGTTGTTGGGGTTGCAGAGCATCACGGCCTTGGTGCGCGGTGTGATGCGCGCCTCCATCTCTGCAATAGGTGGCAGGGCAAAGCCGGTTTCGATGTGGGACATCACTGGCACGATGTGCACGCCCGCCGCAATGGCAAAAGCAGTGTACGCGCCGTAGTACGGCTCCGGAATGATGATTTCGTCGCCGGGGTTGAGGCAGCTCAGCAGCGCAAACAGGATAGACTCCGAGCCGCCCGCCGTTACGATAATGTCCTCGGCTGCTACCGCTATGCCCACGCGCTGGTAGTACGCGGCCAGCTTTTGCCGGTAGCTCAGGTGCCCTGCCGCGTGGCTGTACTCCAGTACCCGGATGTTGGCCTGCTGCACCGCCGCCATCACCGCGGGCGGCGTCTCGATGTCGGGCTGGCCAATATTCAGATGATAAACCTTAATGCCGCGGGCTTTGGCGGCATCGGCCGAAGGCGTGAGCTTGCGGTACGGGGAAGCCGGCATGGCTGCGCCGCGCTGGGATACTTGGAGCATAAACCCAAAGATAATAGGTCAGAACCCGGTCCTAAAGCTATCAGGGCGTAGCTCATCAGTGGGTTTCTGTTATATAGTAAATCAAAGATTACATCTTGAGGAATTTTACATTCTGGTGAGCAGATCAACGCTTTTATATTGCACTGTATTATTGTTCGAGCGCCGATGGGTAAAGCACGATTCGTTTTTTGGGTAAGTGTTCTGACTCTTTTTGTAAGCCCTTTGCTGAGGTCCCGCACCGTTGCCTTGGAGCCGCTGATAGGCACAGGGATTGTACTCTTACTTTTGATGGGAGCTTCATTGGTATTGGCCATTGGGAATTCTAAAATACGTAAAAGTGGAGACGGCGTGATATTCTTATTGCTTGCTTTAACCGCAATAACTCTGCGTTTTCTAGGCTCTGATATGTTGCAGCAAGCAAGAGACTACCTGCATTTTAAAACGAAGGAAAAGCGACTGGAAGCCGTTGTTGTTCAGATAAGACGATACGAACTAATTACCACCACTGCTAAGCATATAAATGTTACAGATTCGCACGTGTATTCGGCGGAATTCAATAATTATCAAATTGCTGACCCCGATATTATTGTGCTGACGATGGGAGGTATGGAAAGCTTACAATATTGGGGCTACGCTCACTCTCCTACAGGAAAGAAACCTAAGCTGCAAGAAGGTACTATATACTATTGGCGAGAATTAGTGCCTAACTGGTACATCTGGATTAGATATGATAATTAGATGGGGGCTTTAGAAATCAGGGGCGACTTTGTTGCGACGCTAATAGGATAGGTTACCCAAAAAAAAGGCTGGGATGCGTTTGAGCATCCCAGCCTTTTTTTTGGGTAACCTATCCTATACTTTTAGATCTTCTCCGGCAGCAGCAGCGCGTCTTCGTAGTTGCCGAGCACGGGCTGGCCGTTGCTGGCCTGCGTTACGGCTTCTACCAGCAGCTTGCCGCCCACGAAGGCGCCTTTCCACGACTCTCCCAGGCCGCCGAACACTTCCTCCCGGTCGCCACGCGAGCGGAGCTTGTTGATACCCACCTTGAAGGCGCGTATCTCTTTGGCCGTGCGCTGCGCCCATTTCTGGTCATCGGAAGCCAAGGCGGCCACCAGCGCACCGTTGGAGATGTTCATCTCGCCCACCAGTTCCTCCACACGGTCGACTAGGATGACAGAGTCGATGGGGCCAAAGGGCTCCTTAAAGTAAAGCTCACTCTGGCGCGGCAGGTTCACAAGGGCGCGCGGCGCGCGGTAAGCCGACCTGTCCTGGCCGGGCAGGAACAGCGAGTCGTCGAGCTGGCCTTCGTAAATGGGCGTGGCGCCGGTCTTGAGCGCGTCGGCGTAGAGGCGGTCGAGGTCCTCGGCTTGGCGGGCGTTGATGACGGGGCCAAAGGCCAGGTCAGGCAGCTTGTCGCCGGGGTTATCCACCAAGGTTGGGTTGCCCACTTTCAGGCTGCGGATAGCTTCCCAGTATGTTTCCAGGAACTTGGGGAAGGAGCGGCGCTCCACCACAAAGCGTACGTAGGCGGTGCAGCGCTGCTTGCCATAGTCGTAGCCCTTTTTGAGCTGGTCGCCGAGGGCCTGCCAGTCGCTGAAATTCCAGATGCCGTAGGTGTTCACGCCTTCCATTTCCAGCATGTAGCGCTTGTGCACCGAGGCCAGTGCGTCGGCGATGTTGCGGCCGTTGTAGCGGCCACCCACGAAGGAGAGGCAGTCGATGGCGTCGTTCTTGACCAGCACGTCGCTCAGTTCGCCACCCGAGCCGCTCACCAGCGTCACGGGCAGGCCGCAGCGGCGCGCAATGGCGAAGGTGACGCTCAGCGAGATAAAGCCGCCATCGGTAGGCGTCTTGGCCACGGCCGCATTGCCGCAGAGCACCTGCGTAAGCACCGCGTGCAGTAGCACCGACATGGGGTAGTTCCACGAGGCGATGTTGGACACCACGCCCAGCGGCTCCCGGTCGCCGAGCATATCCTCGATGTTGTCGACGTACCACTGCACGCCATCGATAGCGCGGTCGATGTCGGTAAAACCCAGTTTGTAGGTTTTGCCGATTTCCCACATCAACAGCTTGCCCACTAGCTCTACGTGCGTACGCAGTTGATCCAGGCAGTCCTGTACGCGGCGGCGGCGCTCGTCCAGATCCACGCGGGCCCAGTCGGCGGCTTCGCGCTTGGCGAAGGTCACGGCGCGCAGGGCAGTGTCGCGGTCAAGCATGGGCAGAGCGCCCAGCAACGTACCATCAATGGGAGAGGTGAAGTCCTGCGGCTTGCCCGGCTCCTGCCAGCGGCCTTCCATCAGGTTCAGGTAGCGGCCGCTCTGGTCGAGAATTTCGGGTGTAATCTGCTTGATCTGGCCAACAAGGCCGCCAAACTCTACCTCGGGAGAAATGATTTTAGGCATGGTCGAAGGGGAAGGTTTGGGCTGAAGCGCGGTGTGCACAACGGTTCTTGCTCAGTAGCCGAGTTGGTTAGCGCTAGGCTACTTTGCCGGCTGTTATCAGCCCAAACCAAGAGTTAAATTGTGGACGTACAATCGGATGCGCGGTGCGCAGACACTGCCGCGCGGCGGCAGTTGAGGTAAGAAAAGTAGAGAATATCTGGCCGATACCTGAAGCCTCGGAGGGCAATTTTTGTTGGCAACGTTCCCGACATCGATTGCAGCCGGAACGCCGATGGCCCGTCTGTAACTCATAACATGAAATAGGTCTTCGGCTCCGCTGTTTGGGCGGTGACCACCTCCACTCTAGATGAGCACAGAACAATCCGAGCCACGCCCTGTCCTAATTACCGTACGCTCTCCAGATACCGGTTTCTTTGTTTCCATGCTGCCACTGCCGACGTGCTAGCCCCGCTTCGGCTTGCGTATTTTCAGGAGCAAAACCGGCCGGCTACCTAGGCCGGTTTTCAGGGCCTCCGCAGGCTTATCCTTCTGTTGTTTAACTACCAATCTGCTATGCCCAGTGCCGAGACCCGCGAAGTGTGGCTGCGCGGCCCGTTGCCCGATATGCCCGCATTACTTCAGCCCATAGCACACGCGCTGCTGCAAGTACAGGAAGAGCTGCATGCCCTGTTGCAGGACTTTCCTGACGAACTGCTGTGGGAACGACCCGTAGGCGTTGCCTCCGTTGGCTTTCACCTCCAGCACCTTTCTGGGGTGCTCGACCGCCTGCTCACCTACGCACGCGCTGAGTCGCTTACGCCAGCCCAACTGGCCTATCTGGCTGCCGAAGGTCAGCCCAATTTCGGCCGGAGTGCTACCACCCAGCTGCTGCAGGCTTTCAATGAGCAAATAGTACGCACCCTGGCGCAGCTAAGCACTACCGACGAAGCCACGCTCACGGAGCCGCGCGCAGTAGGGCGGGGGCAGTTGCCGTCCACCGTTATTGGTTTGCTAACGCATGCAGCTGAGCATACCACGCGCCACTACGGGCAGCTGCTGGTGACGGCGCGGATTCTCTGTGAAGGGAGTAGTGGCCGGTTAATCTGACCTATTTCTTCTTGGGCAAAGCCGGCGGCGTCGCATACACATTACGGCCGTAGCGCAGGCTGCCGTCGCGCGGCTTGTACACCTTGATGTAGTCGATGGCCATGGAAGTGCGCGGTCCATCTTTGGTGGCGGGCCAGTTATTGTGCCCGGTGTAGCTGAGGATGGCCAGGTTGGCAATGATGTCAGCTGGAACTGGGAAGGTCCTCAGCTCGGTAGTGGGCACGGTGCGCAGCAGGCGCCGATTCAGGTAAAAGCTAACAAACTCAGGAGTCCAGATCATGGAGTACACATGGTACTTCTGCGTGAGGTCAGCGCCCTGCTTAAGAAAAGAACGTTGGGTGGTGCGGGGAAGCGAGTCGTTGAGGTGAATGTTGTTGGAGTAATTTCTGGTGCCATACTCCGTGTCTCCGCCCGCCTCAAAGACATCAATTTCAGTGGGGCCGTTGAAAAGCCAGAAAGCCGGCCAAGTGCCTGCACCGGGGGCCAGGCGGCAGCGAATTTCGAACAAGCCGTACTGTACACCCCGGTTGTTGGCCCAGTGCGAACTGTCGCCGAGCTTGAGTTGCTGCCAGTAATCCTCTCGTAGACTAATCCACCCAGATTTGTAGTGTAGCAATTTCACCGAGTCGCGGCCGCTCCATTGGAAGCGGTACTGCATCGGTTCGGGTAGCGGCTCCGCCGTAAAAAACAACTTGCCGCGCTTCAAGGAAAGTGCGCTAATGTCGTAGTACTGATCTTCATATTCATTTCCCACCAGAGTTCGGCTATTGGGATTGGGGTAAAACTGCCATATAGAGCGTGCAGCCATGTCATCCATGCTAGTATAAGATTCGAAGTCTTCTACTAGCACCGGCTCCCATTCATTATAACTGAGACGTTGGGCTGTGGCCTCTTGAAGTACTAGGAAGCCACACAATAGCAGTATCACACGGCTTATAATGCCCAAGCGCATATTGTTAAGATCTAGCAGATGAAGCGGTTGGGGCATTAGGTAAAGATTGAACTTACAGTGGTGGCTGCAACGATTTTGATTGGCAGATAGCTATGGGTAGGAGGAAAAGGCCCTGATTATTTAGTCGAAACTGTCGGTAAGGTTCCTTCTGCCTGATTGCTACCGCTGGGAGGCGAACTACAAGTGACTTGTGGCAGAGTTCATATCCCCAATTCAAACTGAAACACCGCTCCCCAGCGGTTACCCGGCTGGGAAGTATTCCAGCGCCCACCGGTGGCGGTGTAGCTCACATTGCCTTGGGCCTTCACGCGGTGCTTGCGTAGGTAGTGCGTGATGCCTGCTTCCAGCACTTGGGTGCGCGACAAATAGGTGCGCAACTCGCGGCCGGGCTGCAGCCAGGAATAGCGCAAAGCTGGCTCCCAATAGTTGGGAAAAACATAAGAAACCTGCTGGTTCAGTCCCCAGCCCACGAAGGCATAGCGCAAGTCGCCCGCGCCGTTAGAGGTGAAGATGCCTGAGCCGTCACGCCGTAAGTATTCGCCTAGGTAGGCCCAACCGCGGTACTTCACCATGGCATCGGAAATGAAGGTTCCAAGGTTGGCGGCTCCGTAAAGCGCCTCCCCGATCTGGCCCCCGGTCCGGGTAGTACGGTGGTTGTAGCTGTAGCCCGCCGCAATGGATACTTTGGGCGTGGGCTCGCGCGATAAGTCGCCTTCGGAGTAGTCGCCGCCGTCTTCAAAGTCGCCGAGGGGCAGCACCTCTGCCCGGCCGGTGTAGGCCAGACCGCTGTCGGTACCGTTGGCGCTGCGGCCTTCGCCGGTAGTCACGGCACCTTTCAGGGAGTAGAGGGCTGTGGGGCCTAGCTGACCGGTGTAGTAGAGCTTCAGGCCGAAGTCGCGGTCGATGTTCAAGGCCGAATTCACGATGGAGCGCTCCGCAAACTGCAGCTGGCCCGACGACGTGACACGCTGCCGGTTACCGGGCAGCTTATTCAGGCCGAAGGCCAGGTAAAAGCGGGGCGTGAACTGGTAAAAAATCACCGCGTCGCGCACAAGATTGGCCACGCCGGAAGCCTCAAAGTCCTGGTCGCTGCGGGCAAAGGATAGCTGCAGGCTATAACCGATGCGCTCGGTAAGCACGTAGCCGTCGGCGCGCAGGCGCAGGCGGCGCACCCGCGCATCGTATTCGCGCACGCTGAGGTCGGAGCCACCGCTGGTGACAAGACCGGCCCGGTTCTGCATTCGGAAACGAAAGTTGATATAGAAAAGCGAATCGGGCGAGCGAAAGGACATGCCGTCGAAGTCCATCCGGCGTTCATCGGTTTCGCCTTGCGCCAGCGCGCGAAGTGGCTGACCCGCTAGCAGCGCGGCGCCTCCTAGCGCTAGCAGAAGTGAGGTTTTCATCAAGGGGAAGAGAAGCGAGAACCGTAAAAGTAGTGGTTGCGTGGCGCGCTGCCCGCAGCAAAATTATTACCGCTGTGGGGTTGAAATAATTACGCCACAGCACCCTCTGTAAGGCACGTTACCCCCAGCATCATGGCCGTCTAGAGGCGCTGATGCTGGGGGTAGTTTTGGTCTGTCGTACTAGGCTGCTACGTAAGTAGTCGTGGGTCTACTCCCCAGAGGTAGTTCCGGCAGTAGTGCCGGGGGTAGTACCCGCTGTGGAGGAGGCACTGGTAGTGGTAGCAGTGCGGCCGGTGGTAGAAGTAGCGCCTCCAGGAGTAGTTGAGCGCGAAGTGGGGCCACCGTAAATGGAGGAACCGTTGTTGGTGGTGGTGTGGTCAGTGCCCTCGATGCTGGCCGGGCCGTCGCCACCGCCTTGGGCAGTACCACGCTCGGGATTGGGCTGAGCGCCCTCAGGCGTTCCGTCGGTGTTGTCCTGCACTGTGCGCTGATCAGCAGCTTGCTCGTTTTCGGTGCATGAGCCAAGACTTAATGAAACGGCAGCCAGGGCAAGGAAAAGTATCTTCTTCATGATTGTTAGGTGTAATGGTGGGTGTGGATGCATCGGATTGGACGTAATGCGAAAGCATTTAGTCTTTTCGCATTAAGCAAGGCAGAACCTAAGCCCCAAGCGCAAATCCCATATAGGTACTGCCCTCCTTGCGGAAAAGTTGTAGTCCTAGCCGTTTGCCTCTCAGGTGTGGTTCCTAGCGTTTCTAATGACCTAAATTCAGCCTTTCATTTGGTACTTGACGAGGCATGATTTGTCCGACGCATATAGCCTCCTGAAACGCAAAACGGCTCTGCACCAATGGAGCAGAGCCGTTGAAGTACTTAGAAGCGTGATTCAGCTTACGGGTTGCTATTGTCCCAAGCTACTTCAGCTGCCGGCCGCGGCATGCGCGGAATCAGGCGGTATGGGGCGGTGCTATACGCCAGCGTGATACCGGGAGCGGGCGTGGGATTGTAGCGGTTCAGGCGGCGCAGATCCACTAACCAGTGACCTTCGTAAAAGAGCGAGTAACGACGCTGTTTAAGAATCTCTACCTCAGCGGCTTCGGCCGAGGCAAAGGGAGCCGTCAGGGCTGGCAAGTTGCCAGAGCGCGTGCGTACGGCGTTAACATCCGCTAGTGCGCCAGCCAGATCATTGGTACGGGCCCGGGCTTCGGCGGCAATCAACACCAACTCCTCGTTCCGGATGATATCCAGCGAAGCCGTGTTGGAAGCAAAGCGCCGCACTTCGTAGCGCGCCGAAATGTCACCCGTCGAACGGGGCGTAGTGCGCAAGCCTACCTTGGAAAGACGAGCGTCGTTGGGTTCGGCTTCAGTCACGAAGTTCTCCGGCACGGTGAGGACCGTAGCACCCGTGTTGTTGTTCACCTGGAAGTAGGCATTGCCTTGGTCACCGGCGTTGCCTGGGTTGAACGTGATTTTCGGACC
Source organism: Hymenobacter sp. FMD4 (assembly GCF_058932745.1). Lineage (NCBI taxonomy): Bacteria > Pseudomonadati > Bacteroidota > Cytophagia > Cytophagales > Hymenobacteraceae > Hymenobacter > Hymenobacter sp. FMD4. The sequence goes on along the minus strand of NZ_JBZYWH010000004.1, from coordinate 159,491 downwards.
CACGGTCAAATCACCAGCGCGGTTGTAAAAGGATTGGTTCAGCGCAGCCAGTGCACCGGTGTAGTCGCGCTGGTACAGGGCCACGCGAGCGGCCAGGGCCCGGTTGAACTGCTTGAACGTTGCTGGCGTGTTGAAGCCCGTAAAGCCACTGGAAAGCGTGAAGCCGAAGGCAGTACCAGCGGCATCCAACTGGGTAGCTCCTTGATCCAACATTTGACGAATGTCGGCCAGGGCTGCCGTTGGCGTGACGAATGGACCCGGGCGGCGCTCATCCGCCAAATCAATCCGGATGCCACCTTCGCCTTGCATGTTGAGCAGCATCAGTTTGCTCAAGGCTTCATAAGTGAGGGTGAAGCCGTTTACCCCAGCTTTTTGCTGATCAGAAAGCACTTCCGGAGCGGCGTTCTGGGCCGATTGCCGGTAAATGCGGGCGGCCCTGCCCACGCGGGCTACGCTGATGTAATAGCCGTTGTAATAAGCGGCATCATCCAGCGGAACAGCACCCGTAAATTGGCTGCGGCCTTGTAGCTCCTCGTACCAACGGGATTCGGTGTTGGCCAGAACGGTGACTTCCCGACCCAGCGTCCCGATTACGTTGTTGTACGGCGCGTTGCCGGTGTGCATCAGGCGGTAAGAAGCTTCCACCCCTACGGCCAGCGCATCAAGCTGCGACTTGCTCGGGTTGGTGAGTACATCCGCCAAGCCGGGGTTATTTTCGTCGGGCACTTCTTCTGTTTTCAGAAGGTCGCACGACGTCGTGACCCCCGCCAGCAAGACAAAGCCTGCCAGTGCGTATTTTATTTTATTGAAGTACATGGCTGACAAAGAAGTTAGTGGCCGGTTCATATTAGAAATCCAGGTTCAGGTGAAACCAGAACCGGCGCGTGTTCGGGTAGTTAGCAACATCGACCTGCGCGAAGTTCCCGGTGGAGCCGAAGTTTGACACTTCCGGGTCGTAACCCACGTAATCGGTCCAAGTCAGCAGGTTGTTGCCGGATACCCCAATGCGGAAGTTGCGCACATAATCCTTGAACAGGAGCGTGCGGAGACTAGCCGGCACCGAGTAGTAGACGGAAGCTTCGCGCAGGCGCACGTACCCCGCATTTTGGATGTACTCGCGGGCCGTGGAGAAGGTGGTACGGCGCGCTATGCCTTTGGGCCGGGCGTTTCCGCCGCTATCAACCACATCGGAAGGCTCAGACCAGTCCACCGTAGTGCCACCTTCGTCCTGCAGCAGGCGGCTGAGGTTGCTTACGTAGCCGTCTTTTTTCCAGTGCAGCAAGAACGACACCTCGAAATTTTTGGCTAGCGTGAAGTTGTTCAGGAAGGACATCTGAAAAGTGGGCTGCGCTTCTTCGTAGCGCGTCAGGCCACTGAACGTGTTCGAACGTGGGTCACTGGGAGAGCCTGGCGTGCCATACCAGCGGGAAGGCGATTCGCCCACCGTGAAGATGTTACGGCCAAACGTGGCCCCAAAGCCTGTGCCCGTGTTGAAGGGAGACACAGTGGGGTTGGTATTCAAACGCGTAACCTCGGTGCGGTTCAGCCAGAATTGCGTGGTGGAATTCCAGTTAAAGAACTCCGTGCGCACCGCCGCTACATTGAGGCTCAATTCCAAACCGCGGTTGCGGATGTCGCCTACGTTGTAAGCCCGCTGCGAAGTGAGGCCAGTGGAGGGTGCCAGCGCGAAGATGTCGACCAGGTCAATAACTTCCTTGTTGTAGAAGCTGGCCTCCAGCCCGATGCGGTTCTCAAACAGCCCAATGTCGATACCCGTTTCGAATTCGGTAGCCCGTTCCGGACGAATTTCTGTGTTGCCGATGAGCGTGGAAGGAATCAGACCGGGGCGCCCCCCAGTGGATATAGCCAGCTGAGGCGAGTACAGTGCCCCGAAGAAAGCCGGGCCACCCGTTTGGCCATAGGCTGCCCGTAGCTTGACCAAGTTGGCCTGATCCAATGTCCAGAAACCAAACTTAGCCAAGTTGATGGCCAAAGACGCCTTAGGGAAGGCGTAATACTTTTCATGGTCCCCGTTGCGCGACGATTTGTCGAAGCGGATACCACCCGTGGCAATTACCCGGTCCTGGAAGTTTACTTCCTGTTGGGCCACAAATCCCACGTCCTGCTCCCGCCGGTTATCGGTTTCCTGCGTCACCACCGTACCCCGGTTTGGCGACAGGGGCAAGCCTGGCGACAAGTTCTGGCCTTGGTTAAAGGAGAGATTGGTTCGTTGCGTCAGACGAACCAAACCGGCCTGGGAGGTCAGGTTGATGTTTTCACCCAAGCGCCAATCGTAGATCAGGAAGCCTTGGATGTTGGAGTTGAAAAACAAGTTGTTGGAAACACGAGCTGCGCCCGGCAAAGCCAGGGCCCGCTGCGACTGCATGTCGGAGGGCAAAGCCAACAGCGCGTTGCTGCTCGAGAAGTCGACGCCGCCCTGCGCCGCAAAGCGCAGCGACGTAGCCTCGTTGTCGATCAGACGTACGGTAATGCTGCCTGTCTGCACAAAGCGGTTGGTCCGCTCGTCGTTGACTGCTCTTTCGACTACTGCCAGAGGGTTGTCACCAGCGTAGGGGTTGTCGGGGAATATGCCTGCAGCGTTGGGACGCAGTTGGGCGTAGCTCGGGGTATAGGCCAGGGCGTAGCTCAAGCTCACGCCGTTATTGGTATTACCCGTAAAGCCGCGACGGTTGCGCGAGTTGATGTAGTTCGAGCTAAGCCCGATGTCAATGCGGTTGCCGATTTTATGGTCGACGTTGGCCCGAATGGAATGGCGAGCAAAGTCCGTGTTCTTCACGATGCCCTCTTCCTTCGAAGTGGAGCCCGAAACAAAGAACTTCGTGCGCTCATTACCGCCAGACGCACTTATCCCGGTGTTGCGCAGGAAGGCAGTGTTGCCGAAGATTTCCTTTTCGTAGTCGAAGATGTCGCCACTGGCTTGGGCAGCGGCCAAAGCGGCTTTCTCCTGCGTGTTGCGCGCCGAGCCGGGCGCATAGCGGAAATCAATCTTTTCTGGGGTCCAATCCGATTTGCCCAGTAGCCGCCACGCCCGCGCCATGCCCAGGTCCTGGGTGAAGCTTACCCGAGTTTGGCCCGCTTGTCCACGCTTGGTTTTGATGATGATAACCCCCGCGTTGGCGCGAGTACCGTAGATAGCCGCCGCGCTGGGGCCCTTCAGAACTTCAATGGACTCGATGTCGTTCGGGTTGATGTCCGACAAGCGGTTGATGCCATTGTCTTGGGTGGTACGGCCCGTTACGGCCGAAGCACTCGTAAACGCCGGCGAACCGGCCCCGTTGCCCACCTCGGCATTAACGGCGTACACGCCATCGATGATGTAGAGGGGCTGGGCGGTGCCGTTCAGCGTGGAAATGCCTCGAAGCTGGACCGACACGCCACCACCGGGGGCGCCGCTCGTCTGGGCTATATTGGCGCCCACGATTTTGCCATTCAGCGCGGCGTCCACGGTTACTGGCCGAGTGCTGCCCACGAGTTCCTTCGCCGAAACGGTGGAAACTGCATTGGCCAAGTTGGAGCGTTTGACCGACGTAGCCAAGCCCGTTACCACCACTTCTTCGAGTTGCTCCGTATCGGTGGCTAGGGCCACATCAAGTTGGGTAGCATTACCAATGGGGCGTTCCACGGATTTGTACCCTACGAAGCTAAAAGATAGTACGCTTGCCGTGGTAGGCACGCTCAGGGAGTACGACCCGTCGGCCCCAGTAGAGGCGCCCACGGTAGAACCTTTCACTATTACCGTAACCCCAGGCAAGCCTTGCCCTGAGGCCGCGTCGGTTACCCGACCGGTAATAGTGCGGTTCTGCGCCACAGCCGATTGCACTACTAAGGGTGCCCCGAGTATGGCGGAGAGTAGTAGGTGTTTCATAATGTGGTTATTGGTGAGTGATATGTGTTAGCCAAACTTAATTATGTTTTAACATTATGCAAGTTTGTTGAAAAATATTCATAACAAGGTTGGCTAGTTCCTTGGGCGTCAGGCTGGATAATACACATAGAAAAGTAGAGTATTTTGCAAGGCGAACTTCCTGCTCAAGCCTGATTCAAACCAGCTAGAGCCGGTTTTACAAGGCAAGCAGGAGTAGTGTCACGGCATGTTGGGGGTGGTGATAAAAGATTCGTTTAATCCGATCCTAAGGGTCTATCACAGTTGTGCAGTAATAGAAATCATCTAATACATATTACTTGTGATATATAATTCACGTCACAGGCTCTGCGTATCGCAGACTCTTGTTTGAACTATTAGTAACAGTCTATTTAAGGGCAAGTGTAAAAGCCGGTGCCGTGCAGTGCCACTGATGAGTGGAGGCAATGCCCAGGAAGGCATGATTTTTTTCAACTTGAAAACTAGGTAGTTGGGGTAAGGAGAAAGTTTGACTGATGAAATCGGAACCTGAACTGGCCTGGTCGTTGCCTTACTAGGCACGGGGCTGCTAGCTCCTCACCATCACTTTCCTCTTACTGTTACCTGTTATGCGTAATCGTTTACTCCTGTCTCTGCTGACTGCTGCTTCGCTATTAAGCGCCTGCTCTCACAACAAACAACAAGACCCCACGCCGCAGCAGCCTGTTGTGGAGCGCGGGTACATCCGAATCGTCAATAACCTAGCCGTGGGCGAAGGCTCATCAGTAAACCAAGGGCCCGTGCGCCTGTTCGTCGACGGGCAGGAGGAAGGCTCGGCGGCTGCGCCGGGCTTGGCCGCACCGTACCGGGGCTTGGCTGTGGGTGCTCGGCTGGTTCAGGTGATGCTGCCTTACGCCTCCAGTACCGGTTCCAACTGGGTGCAGTTTGGCGCTTTCCCTATTTCCAAAGATGCCCGGTACTCCCTGTTTGTATACAGTTTTGGTACGTCCCATAGTGCTAAGGTGGTACATGAGTCCGCGTTACCGGCTGCAGAAGCAGGCAAGGCTCACATTCGGGTAGTCAACCTTGCAGTAGGCTTCACGCCCGTGCGTCTGCAGGAAGCCCAGGCCAACGCGCCCCTTTTTGCACTGGCTGACTGGGGGCAGGTAACCAGCTACCAAGCCATCGATGCCCGCGCCTATTCGGTGGTGGTATCCCGCACCAACGGCAACCAGGAGCAACTGTTCACCCAGACGCTGACGCTACAGCCGGGCAAAGCCTATTCGCTGGTGCTGCGCGGTTCGGCTCAGGCCAGCGTGGCTCCTGAGAAGCTGGCGTTTGACGTAGTGGTGGATGAGTAAGAGTTAGTAGGCATATTTAATAACACAAAGGGGGCCACTGCGGGCCCCCTTTGTGTTATAATGGCAGCCCTCTTGGCTGCTGCACCTGACGGGCGTCTCAAGCTACTGCCGCACAAATACCAACCAGTCTACCATTTGCCAGCCTTTGCCACGGTCCACTTCGTAGGTCATTTTGAAGCGGCCTTCATCCAGCTTTTCGTATACGAAGCGGTGCTTGTTTTCCTTGTGGCTGAGCACGACGCTGTTTTCGAAGGCCAACTTATTATGCTGCCATCCGTCGCTGATTAGCAAGCGGGCACCACCGTAGTTGTCGTGCATCAGGGCTGTGAGCTTGCCCGCTTCGGTGTCGGCGCCCCATACACTGAGGGCTTTGAAGCGGTGGGGGAGACGGTCGGTGTGACGTTGCACAAGCACGCGGGCGGCGGTGTCGGGGGCAAAGCTGAGGTCAGCCGCGATGGGCTTACCGTTCCAGAATTCACCTTTGCCCTGCCAGTTGCCGACAAAGTAATTGAGCTCCTGCACAGTATGGGCGGGAGTGGAGCGGGATTGGGCCAACAGGGAAGTAGTGGCAAGGAAGTAGGCGGCGCAGCTAAACGCTAGTTTCATAAGAATGGAGTTTGGTCACAGACGCAAAATGGGCCAATCCGTTGCGGAAAAGGGTTTCTGGCTTGGTGCTCGAAGTAGTGGGTGTGGGATGGCACAGCGGCGGGTAGTAGGGCGAGTATGAAAAAGCCGGACATCCTCGGTGGGCGTCCGGCTTGTAATAGGAGTACCGAATGGCCGCTGGAGCGGCGTGTACTTGAACTTACGCCTTAACGGAAGCCACAGAGGTGTACCAACGTTTACCAATGTTCATTTCGTTAGGTCGGCTTGGGTGCGATAGACGCCGATTGTTCCCTCTTCATTTGAACAAAGTATCAGGTCGCCGTCTCCAATTTTTACCATGGAAGCCATTGACCCTTTTCGTGCTGTCAGGATTTTGCGAGTCAGTATATTGCCGCTTGTTGTTACACGCAAAGCGAGGGGATATGAGATAAGCGTATTATCGATCTGATTGCCAATTAGGATCAAACTATTATCAGGCCCCAGAATCATTTGCTCAAAATAATTTACCCCCTCTTGTCCAGTAATGGGAGTGAGTGATTCGGTTCCGCCCTCAGCATTGACCTTAAGCAATTGCGTAGGTGCAAGACTCAGTGAATTTGTAGTATTAGCTAATATATAGCCTCCATCACTGGTGGTAGTAAGGCAAGAGACATTACCGAAGTTCGCTCCGGCGGGTGTACGTTGCCAAATTCTTGCTCCTTGAGGAGATATTTTGGTCAAGGCTGCAATTGGCGAAAAGAAATCAGTAGGATTAATGCTTGTCACAACAAAATTGCCATCTGTAGTAGGATAAATACGCTGGGCAAATTCTGAAGGGTATGTTCTGGTATGCAACAAGGCGCCGGTAGTAGTAATTACGGACACCGTTGCCTCATTTGGAATTACCAAGTTTCTACTGGGCTTAGTAGGGGCAAGTACCAAAAATCCGCCGTTGGCAGTGGGCAGCAGCGTAGAACCGGCTGCATATACGGGTAGGGCTAATTGCCACAGTACAGCGCCTGTGTTGCTATTAATCTTGGCCACCATTGCCTGTTGTCGTATTGCAGTACCAGACATATAGCAATAACCTGACACCACGACATTCCCATCGTTAGTGGACGTGCAACTGAAACCCTGACCATACGGTCGGCTTGCGTCACCAAAGCGGTAACGCTTTGTCCAAATGGTGTCGCCCTGCGCCGTCAACTTTATGCCTAACAGCATTTCTGTATCTGGTTGCGGTGACCTTATAGGTGCTGCGCTGCCTACAATAAACAAGTTACCGTCGGACAGTTCAGTTATGGCGCTGACCGTAGCGGTGTACCCTGCCAAGGAAATCTGCTTATCAAACGAGGTTGACTTTTTTACTTCGTCTTTTTTGCAGCTAATTAATAATATGAGGGCTCCAGGAATAAGCCAGCGAGTAGAAAGAAACATAGATGTCTTTTTTTTAAAAAAACCCTGCGTCGGTCTACACCAACGCAGGGTTTTTATTTGGTCTAGACCAACGCAATTACATGTTTTTGATAATCTCGTCGCCGAACTCCGAGCACTTCAGGAGGGTAGCACCTTCCATCAGGCGTTCGAAGTCGTAGGTTACGCGCTTGGCACCGATCGAGGCTTCGAGGCCTTTGTAGATCAGGTCGGCGGCTTCCTGCCAGCCCATGTGCTCCAGCATGAGGGCGCCGGAAAGGATTACCGAACCGGGGTTCACCTTGTCCTGGCCAGCGTACTTGGGCGCGGTGCCGTGGGTAGCTTCGAAGATGGCGTGACCGGTAAGGTAGTTGATGTTGGCGCCCGGCGCGATGCCGATACCGCCTACGATGGCAGCAAGGGCGTCGGAGATGTAGTCGCCGTTCAGGTTCAGGGTAGCTACTACGTCGTAGTCGGAGGGGCGGAGCAGGATCTGCTGCAGGAAGGCATCGGCGATGCTGTCCTTGATGAGGATTTTGCCCGAAGCCAGTTCGTTCTTCATGTGCAGGTTGGCCGCATCCTGACCGTGCTTGGCCGCGAGCTTGTCGAACTGCGACCAGGTGAACACCTTGTCGCCGAACTCCTTCTCCGCTAGCTCGTAGCCCCAGGTTTTGAAGGCCCCCTCGGTGAACTTCATGATGTTGCCCTTGTGGACAATCGTCACCGACTCGCGCTTGTTGTCCAGCGCGTATTGGATGGCGGCGCGCACGAGGCGCTCAGTGCCTTCCTTCGATACGGGTTTGATGCCAAACGACGACGACTCGGGGAAGCGGATTTTCTTCACGCCCATCTCGTCCTGCAGGAATTCCAGCATTTTCTGGGCCTGCGGTGTGCCGTTCATGTATTCGATACCGGCGTAGATATCCTCCGTGTTTTCGCGGAAGATTACCATGTCGGTCAGTTCGGGGTGCTTCACGGGCGAAGGCACGCCTTCAAACCAACGTACGGGGCGTACGCAGGCGTACAGGTCGAGCTCCTGGCGCAGGGCCACGTTCAGCGAGCGGATGCCGCCGCCTACGGGCGTGGTCAGCGGGCCTTTGATGCCCACAAGGTATTCGCGGAAAGCGTCAAGGGTTTCGTTGGGCAGCCAGTTGTTGAGTTGCTTGAACGACTTCTCGCCGGCCAGCACTTCTTTCCACTCAATCTTACGCGCGCCACCGTAGGCTTTTTCCACGGCCGCGTCGAATACGCGCACCGAGGCAGCCCAAATATCGGGACCGGTACCGTCGCCTTCGATGAACGGAATAGTGGGGCGGTCAGGAACGTTGAGTTTGCCGTTCTTGATGGTAATCTTCTGGTCTGCCATATCTAGCGTTGTCAGGAAATGACGCGGGTTAAGGGTGTTTGGTGAAGAGAAATCAGGTGACGGGGCCAAACAAGCCAACCGGCGCCGCCCAAAATCGGATGCAAAGCACCGACATTAATTGGGGCGAAACAAGCGTTTGAAAAAAATGTCGTATATGCGCGGCTGTCCGAAAAAGCGCTCCTTTCCGCGGTTAGAGAAGTATTGCTTTGGCTCACTGGCAAGCCAGTTGCGGGTGATGGGCGCCTACGTTGTCAGAGTATCAATTGCTTAGCTCCGCGGTATCTACACCTCCAGAAAACAGAGCCGGCTGACACCATCAGGTGCCAGCCGGCTCGGCTTGAGGGAGATTCCCGGTTATTTATATCCCGGCACTGAAGCGACCCAATGGCGCGGGCGCCGGTCAACTGCCCCAGCGGCAGCTTTAGTTACATCCTCTCCTTAGTTAAATGCGGATGCGGTCGGGCAGGTTAGTAGCCGAAGATGTCTTTTAACGTGAGCTGCTGCACCTGGCCGTACTTGGCCAGCTCCTTGAAGTTCAGCCGGTCTTTGGAGCCGATAACCAGAATCGTCTGCGGGCGGCCTTTCACCTTGGCTTCCTGGAATTTCTTCAGGTCGTTGAGGCTCATGTTGGCCGTCTGCTCGTACACGTCGCGGCGCAGGTCGTAATCAAGGCCGAGGCGCTTGGCGCGCTCGTAGCTGAAGAGGATATCCGACTTAGTGATGCGCTCCGTGGCAATGCTGTTGCGGATGCTTTGGCGGGCGATGGTGAGGTTGGCCTCGGCCATGGGCATATTGGTAATGAGGGCTTCCATGCCGGCCATGGCCTCGGGCAGTTTATCCGCCTGGGTGCCGATATAGCTGAGCTGGTAGTTGGAACGGCCCGATTTGTCGGCGTTGGTGTAGCGCGAAGTAGCCGAGTAGGCCAGAGCCTTGGACTCGCGCAGCTCCTGGAATACGATGCTGCCCATGTTGCCGCCGAAGTACTCGTTGTAGAGGCTTACCGTGGGCACCAGGGCCTTATCGTAAGCGTCGCCGCGCGAGAGGAACAGGATTTCAGCCTGCACCATGTTGTAGTCGGTCCAGTAGACTTTGCGGTCCTTCAGCGGCTGCTCGTCGAAGTCCTTGGCGGGTGGGGTGGCGGCCAGCTTGGCGGGCGTCTTGTGCTTAGCATTGAGCACGGCTTGCAGCCTTTCCGTAGCACGCGGCCCGTAGTACAGCACCCGGTGCTGGAAAGTCGGCAGCTGCTTGATGCGGCTGATCAGCTCCTGCGGCTTCAGCGCCTTCAGCTCCTTTTCGCTGACGATGTTCGTGAAGGGGTTCTTGGGGCCGTACTTCACGTAGTTCACCATAGCCTGGCTCAGGATGACATTCTTGTTGAGCTTGGCGTCCTGGCGGTTTTTGAGCACGCCGGCCACCATGTCCTTGAGCGCCTGCTGGTCGGGCGTGGGATTGTTCAGCAGTTGCTCAAACAGCTGCAGCGCCGGCTCCATGTTCTGATCGAGGCCCGAAAGGCTCACGAACACGCGGTCTTGCCCGCTTTGTACGCCGAAAGAGCAGCCGAGCTTGTAGAACTCCTGCTGCAGCTGGGCCGCCGAGTATTTGCCGGTGCCCAGGTACTGCAGGTAGTCGGCCGCAAGGCCCAGCTTGGGGTCGTTGTTGGTGCCCAGGTCGAGCACGTAGTAAAGCGAAAACAGGCCGTTTTCTTTGTTCTGGGTGTAGTGCAGCGGCAAGCCGGGCTTCAGCTCCACTTGCTGAATGTCCTTCTTATAATCCACGAACACCGGCTGCAAGTCGGGCGTGGGCATGGCTACCACCTGCTGGTAGTACTCGGAGGCCGCGTCGCGGTTCACCGATACCGGCGTAATGGCCGGCTTGATAACTTTGGGCGTGCTGGTGTCTTTGCCGGTGCGCTTGTAGATGAGGGCGTAGCCGGGGCCGTAGTACTGGTTGGCCACGCGCATCACATCGTCCTTGGTGATTTTGCCGAACTCCTCGAACTGCTGCAGGTAGTCTTTCCAATCCTCGCGGGCCACGAAGGCAGCTACGAAAGCGCCGGCGCGGGCCTCGTTGCTTTCGTAGCTCTTGGTGCGCTGCAGCTGCTCATTATTGATAATGGCCGGGATGAGCCAGTCCGGAAAGTCACCCTTCTTCACCTTATCCAGCTGGGCCAGCAGCAGATTCTTCACCTGATCCAGGCTCTGACCCTGGCGCGGCGTGCCGTAAAGCACGTGGGTGGAGTAGTCGTTGTTGATGTCGGAGAAGGAAGCGGCTTCCAGCACGGCCTGCTTCTGGTTCAGGTTCAGGTCGATCAGGCCGGCCTGTCCGTTGGTCAGAATCTTATCGATCATGCGCAGCACCAAGGCCTCCTTGGTAGTGGTGCCGGGGAAGCGGAAGCCGAGCATTACGTTCTCAGCGTTTGGGCCTTTGATTTCCTTGACCACCGGCGCCGCCAGCGGCTCTTCCTGGGCGGCAGCGAAGGCCGGCACTGGCTTGCTTTTGAGCTGTCCAAAGTACTTATCGATGGTGCGGATGGTCTGGTCGAAGTCCAGGTCGCCGCTCATGGCCACGGCCATGTTGTTGGGCACGTAGTACTGCTCGAAATACCGTTTAATCGCCGTGATAGAAGGATTTTGCAGGTGCTCAATGGTGCCGATGGTCGTTTGGGTGCCGTACTGGTGCTTGCGAAACAGCGTGGCGTTCATGGCCTCAAACTCCTTGCTGAAGTCGTTGTCGAGGCCGCGGTTTTTCTCCTCGTACACGGCTTCCAGCTCGGTGTGGAACAGGCGCGGCACTAGCTCGCCGAAGCGCTCGGCCTGCACGGCGGCCCACTTATCCACCTGGTTAGAAGGAATGTCTTCCTGGTACACCGTCTGCTCCACCGAGGTGTAGGCGTTGGAGCCCTTAGCCCCGATGGCACCCATCAGCTTGTCGTACTCATTGGCCACCGCGTACTTGGCCGCAACGCCCGAGATAGAATCAATCTGGTGATAAAGACGCTTGCGCAGGGCCGCGTCGCGGGTGGCGCGGTACTGCTCGTACAGCGCTTCGATCTTGTCCAGCTCGGTCTTTTCGGCGGCTACATTCTGGGCACCCAGCTTGGATGTGCCCTTGAACACCATGTGCTCCAGGTAGTGGGCGAGGCCAGTGGCGTCGGCCGGATCGTTCTTGGAGCCGGCGCGCACGGCCACGTAGGTCTGGATGCGGGGCGCGTCGTCGTAGTCGGAGAGGTACACCGTCAGCCCGTTATCTAAGGTATAGATGCGCGTCTTGAGCGGGTCGCCCTCCACGGTGGTGTACTTGTATTCTTTCTCTTGGGGCGCTTCGGTGGCGGGCGTCTGCGTGGTGGCCGTGGTGCCGGCTGCCGGCTTGCTCGACTGGCATTGGGTGGTCAGGCCCAGAGCCACCGCGGCGGGCAGCAGGAGCAGGAAGGATTTTTTCACGGGAACGAGTGAAGTTGAGTTAGCTCAGGAAAGCATCGGGCCAGGCTGGTAAGCAACTGCCCTAGCCCAATTAGCTTGCAAGTAACACGATGATGGAGAGATAAGCTCCTTTCGCATCATCGAAGGGACCGAACCGCTATGTTTGCTATAAACCGCAACCCTTCGCCGCCGTGGACTCAGCATCGCCCCGCCCCAACTACCGCGACCAGTGGGTGCAGCTGGCTGGCGTGCCCTTGGTCACGGCATTTGGGTACTACCTGACTTACAACGGAATTCGGCTGAACTGGCAGACGGCGTACGAGGTGCTGAGCGACGCACTGAAGATAGCCTTGGTGTGGCAGGCCATGCGCGCCACTATTCGGTGGCTCGATGGCCGCTACCCCTGGCGGCGCGGGCTGCTGAAGCGTTTGCTGCTGCAGGTACCGCTCACGTGTGCCGTGGGCGTGCTGGTGCTGACGGCGCTGGTGTACACGGAGTACGCCTTCATTCGAGACTACCCCAACGAGCATTACTGGAACTTCGACGTCATCATCGGCTTGGTATTCATGCTGATGCTAAATGTGATTTACGTCGGCCTATACTATTACGATCAGTACCGCCGCAACCATGCGCTCTACCGGCTGGCCGAAGCCGAAAAGCAGGCCTTGCACCAGCAGCTGGAAACGGCAGTTCTGGCTTCGGTGGCAACACCGGAACCGGCCATCGAGCACATTGTCGTGAAGCTCGGTCGCCGCGAGTTGGTGGTGCCCTACAGCGAAGTGCGCTGCTGTTATTCGGCCGAAAAGGAGACTTACTTGCTTACGCTAGACGACCGGCAGTACTTGCTCGATCAGTCGCTGGACCGGCTGGCGGAGCAACTGCCGGCCGCCTTGTTTTTCCGAGCCAACCGGCAATTCATCATCACCCCCAAAGCCGTGGCACAGGTGCAGACCGAGGCCCACGGCAAACTGGCCGTGCAGCTCATCGCCTCGGCGCGGCTGCCGGAGCTTATTGTGGTCAGCCGCGACCGGGCCCCGGCCTTCCGGCAGTGGCTGCGCGGCCGCCTCGATGCAGTCGGTACCTACGATTCGTCGCCAAAATAGCGGCGGTTCAGTCCTGAAATGGGCTTTAGCATGCTGCAATAGCGCTTTTTGCCCAATTCCTTTGGGCCATGCTTTTCTCCTTTCTTCATCCGCTAAGCCGGCGCCACCTGCTGCTCATCGGCGGCCTGCTGCTGGCGCTACACAGCTCCCTGGTCCGGGCGCAAGCCCTACCCGAGCACCTACAGCAGCGCATCGATTCGGTGTTTGCGCCGTGGAGCAAACCCGCCTCGCCCGGCGCCGTGATTGGCGTGGTCTGGCATGGGCAGCTCGCGTACCAGCGCGCTTATGGGCAAGCCAATATTGGCAGGCACCAGCCGCTTACCACCAGCCACCGGTTCTGGGTGGCCTCGGTAGCCAAGCAGTTTACGGCGGCCAGCATTGCGCTGCTGGTTGAGCAGGGCAAGCTGCGCCTCGACGATGACATACGGCGCTACCTGCCCGAGCTGCCCTGGCTTGGCGACACGGTGCGCATTCAACACCTGGTGCACCATACCAGCGGTCTGCGCGATGGGTTTACGCTCATCGGCCTCACGCTGCGTGGCGAGCGGCACTATACCAATGCCAACGTGCTGCAGCTGCTGAGCCAGCAGCGCGGCCGCAATTTTCGCCCCGGCGAGCGGTACGAGTACAACAACGGCGGTTACGTGCTGCTGGCCGAAATCGTGGCGCGGGTGTCGGGTCAGCCGCTGGCCGAGTTTGCCGAGCAGCACATCTTCCGCCCTTTGGGCATGACGCAGACGCACTTCGAAGGCCGGATTGCTGACGATAGTCCAAACCTGGCTACCGGCTATACGGTGCGCCACCGCAATGGGCAGGCGCACTTTCGGCCTGGGCATTTTCAAGGCAATACCATCGGCTCTTCAGGCTTGGTTACCTGCTTAGCCGACCTCGTGCGCTGGGACCAGAACTTCTACCACAACCGCCTTGGGCAGGGGCGCTCCGAGCTACTGCACCGGCTGCTCACGCCCGGCCGCCTCCTCGATGGCCGTACCACCAACTACGCTTTTGGGCTGGAGGTAGAGCCCTACCGCAATCAGCTGGCCGTTACGCATAGCGGCACCGACCCTGGCTACCAGGCCCAAATCATGCGCTTCCCGCAGCAGGAGCTGACGCTGATTTGCCTCGCTAACACCGAAAACATGTACGGCCTCACCCAGCGCCTTTTCGGCTTAGCCGAGCACTTGATGCCCGCGGCCTTTAAGCCCTTGTCAGTTGAAACAGCCGCAGTTGCGCCCACCGGCGGGATAGAGGGCATCTACTTGCAACCCGAAACGCTGGGAGAGGCGCGCATTCTTACCCTGCAAAACGGCACCCTACGCGCTGCCCGTTCCACGCAGGGCTACGCCCAGCCCCTGCGGCTCGCCGGCCCCGATTTCTATGTCAATCAAGGCCTAGGCCAGTACCAGTACCACATTGAACGGGCTGAGGATGGGGCAGTGCACGGGCTGCGCTACGCGGAGCACGGCGCCACCTCCCGGCTGCAGATGGTAGCCGCCGCCACGCCCACGGCGGCCGAGCTACGCCGCCTGTCCGGCCGTTATTACTGCCCCGAACTAAATCAAAGCTTCCGTCTCACGGAGCGAGGAGGGAAGTTGCGCATCAGTTTCTACCGCCTCCTGCACGTGCCCCTGCAGCCCATCGTGGGCGACCGATTTCTGGCAGATCTGCAAGGTCACAACTGCCTGGCTTTCCAGCGCGACGCGACTGGCGCCGTCACGGGCTTCACCTTTCACCGCGAAGCCATCAACGGCCTGCACTTCGAGCGAGTGCGCTAAGCCTTCCATCAATCTTATCAGATAGGCCACAGTGCGCGTGGCTTGGCCACGCTTTGCCCTTGCTTAACCTAACCTCTTCCCGCTATGAAAACCTTTCTTACTTCCCTGGCTCTGCTGGCAGGCTTGGCACCGGCTTGGGCCCAGTCGCCGCAGGCTGAGCGCCGCCATGAGCTGATGGCTGCCGGTGGCCCCATGTGGCGCACCATGCTCGATCGACAAGCCTCGCCGCTAGTGTACCAAGCCAAAGGGCAGGCCTTCCTGCTCGGCTACGCGCACCGTACCGCCCGCTCACGCTTTACCGTGGAGCTACAGCCCCTGCTGGGCCGCGACTTGCCTAAGCGTTACGGCGTGCGCGAATTCAGCAACGGGCAGCGCACCTACACCATCCAATCAACCTACTACGACGCTAGCCTGAGCCTGTGCTACTTGCGCCGCTTGCCGACCGCCGCAAAGTGGCGCCTATTCGCCGGTGCTGGCCTGCAGAACCGCCTGCAGGTTTCCGATGCCGTGGCCAACCTCTACTGGGGCATGAACGTGGCCGGGCTTTACGCCGAAGGCCGGGTCGAGTACGACCTGGCACCCCGGCAGCACTTAACGGCTGAGTTAGGCTTGCCGGTGCTGGCCGCTGTCACGCGGCATACTCACGCCAACTACCCCAAGTCGACGGATCAGAGCAATCTGGATGCCTTTTTCAGCCAAGGCACGCACTGGGTCTCAGTAAACAAACTCCAGCAGGTGCAAGCCAGCCTGCGCTACCACTACACGCTTTTCGACCGCCTCAACGTGGGCGTGCGCTACCAGTTTCATTGGCTGCATTACCCCGACCCCCAGCCCATTCGCAGCTACGACCACCGCGTGGTCGGCCAGCTAGGCTATCTGTTTTAACCCGCTCTTTCCTTTTTGCTATGAAAACCACTTTCTGTTCTCTGCTACGGCGCAGTACTCTCGGTATTTTACTCTCGCTGGCCGCATTGCTCGGGGCCTGTGACAAAGTGCTGATCGGGCCCGAAAAGCAAAACTCACCCGAAGAAAATTTCGAGTACCTCTGGCTGACCTTCGACCGGCTCTACGGCACTTTCGAAGTTAAGCGCATCGACTGGAAGGCCCTGCACGACCGGTACCGTCCGCTGGTCATGCCCACTACCACCGACACCGAGCTGGTAGCCATTATGGGCCAAATGCTCAATCACCTTGATGATAACCACATCTTTATCCGGCCGCTCAAGTCCAGCAGCGCGCCCAACTACAACGGCGGTATTTTGGGCCGTCGTCGCTTCGAGGATTACGACAAAACCGTGGTGGCCCGCTACCTCAGCGGCCGCAAGACTTACGGCAACGATATGGTGTATGGCTGGCTCACGCCCGACATCGGCTACCTCAACCTACTTGCTTTCAATAATGACTTTGGCTACTACGCCAAAGCCATGGACACGGTGCTAGGCGAGCTGCAGGGCGCCAAAGGAATCGTGGTGGAGTTGCGCGAAAACGACGGCGGCGAGGACCGCGTGGCCCAGTACATTGCCAACCGCTTCGCCTCCGAACGCCACCTGTCGTTCACCAGCCGCGTGCGCAACGGCCCACGTCACACTGATTTCGGGCCTGAGCTGCGTTTCTACACCGAGCCGGCCGGGAGCTATCAGTACACCAAGCCCGTAGTGGTGCTGCAGCGCCGTGCCACTTTCAGCTCGGGCGAAACCTTTGTGCTAGCCATGCAGCAAAATCACAACGTGGTAACCGTGGGCGACAGCACCGGCGGCGGCTTCTCCGATGCCGTACGCCACGAGCTGCCCAACGGCTGGAACATCCGCGTGCCCATTGCCGACGTGCGCGCCGCCGATGGCCGCAACTACGAAAGCATTGGGCTAGCGCCCAACCATCTCGTCCAAAACACCCCGCAAGAACTAGCCGCCGGCCGCGACCAAGCCCTGGAAAAAGCTATTGACCTACTGCGCTGAAATGCCGTAGCGCGAACTATAAGCTGGCTAAATCAGCTTTGTAGTTCGCGCTACTATTCCGTGGCAGGTGTTTAGAAATCCGTGTCCAGCCCTAAACGCTGCTTCATCTCATTGAGCACCGGAAACTTCTGGGCCAGGTACTCAAATCGGTCCGAAGAGGTGTAGAGGCGCATGCCGTCTTGCTTCTGCTCCGCTACCTCGGTTTTAATGGTGATGCTGCGGTATCCGGTGCGCTGGCGTAGCTCCGTGATAAACTCCGGCTTGAGCGCGTTGAACTGGTCCAGCTGGACCGTATTCTCCAGCAGCAGCCGGATGACGTGCTGCGCATCGGCCTGGATAGGACGGTTCAGAATGGTGAACTCGCTCATACTGATTTGCTTGCGCGCCTCAGCCAACTCGCGCCATACGCGCTGTAGCGCCGCCTGATCTATTCGACCCGATATAGGTGCGGCGGCTTCTTCCTCCAGCACCGCCGTGCTAGCGGCTTCCTGCCGCTGCGTAGCCTGAGCTTTCAGCGCACTCAGGTTCATCTTCGGGATGGCCAGTGGCTTGGGCGCGGGGCGGGCGCTCATGGGCGGCGCGGCCAGTGGATCGGTGGCTACCATTGGCTGACTGCCGGGCTCGTGGCCAGCCACGCTGGGGCGGCCCGTTTCCACGTGCGGCAGCGTGTCTACTAGTTGCCGCTTGGTAGAGGGCGCCTCTTCGCGCTCCGTCTCGATGCTGGGCGTGGGGTGCAGCTCTTCCACGCCGCTCTGCACCGGTATCATTGGCTCGGGAGCGGCCGGTGCTGAAGCAGCTACGCCGTTGGGGCGCGGATAGGAGGGGGCAGTGCCGTTCGCCGTGCCATTGGCATTATGGCCGTTAGCGGCGTGCCCATTGAGCCCGTTGCCATTGACTGCCGGCAGCTGCACCGGCGGCGCCGGTGCAGCTGCCAGAGCCGACGTTACATTGTCAGTTTTTTTTTTAGCCTCGCCGTTTCCGACCGAGGCTACCAGCTCCTGCGTCAGCTGCACCGCGTTGCGCAGATAGGCGAGCTTCATCAGCGTAAGCTCCACGTGCAGGCGCTGGTTTTTGGCAGCCTTGAAGTCCCGGTCGCACTGGCTGAGCAGGTTCAGGCCCGTCACCAGGAAGCTGAGCTGCGCCTGCCGGGCCTGGTCAGCGTAGCGCTGGCGCAAGCCTTCCGATACTTCCAGCAACTGCACCGTCTGTGGGTCCTTGCACACAAGCAAACCACGCAGGTGCTCGGCCGCCCCGATGACGAACTGGTGCAAGTCAAATCCGTTTTGCACGACTTCATCCAGCAGCAGCAGCGTCTGGCTCAGGTCCTGACCCAGGCAGGCGTCGGTGAGGCGGAAGTAGTACTCATAATCGAGCACGTGCAGGTTCTGCACCACCGCGCGGTAGCTGAGCTGATGGCCCGAAAAGGTCACCATCTGGTCGAAGATGCTCAGCGCGTCACGCAGGCCGCCGTCGGCTTTCTGCGCGATGAGGTGCAGGGCATCCTCTTCGGCTGC
The DNA here is from genome assembly GCF_058932745.1 of Hymenobacter sp. FMD4. Lineage (NCBI taxonomy): Bacteria > Pseudomonadati > Bacteroidota > Cytophagia > Cytophagales > Hymenobacteraceae > Hymenobacter > Hymenobacter sp. FMD4. The sequence continues at coordinate 141,138 of NZ_JBZYWH010000004.1, read as the reverse complement.
CACGCTTTCCTTGCCGGCGATGTAGCCCAAGTGCCCAACGATGTCGTCGAGCTTGATGCGGTTGAAGTCGAATATCTGGCAGCGCGACAAAATCGTCGGGATGATCTTGTGGCGCTCCGTAGTAGCCAAAATGAAAATGGCATAGCCGGGCGGCTCCTCCAGTGTCTTCAGAAAAGCATTGAAGGCCGCGTTGGAGAGCATGTGCACCTCGTCGATGATGTACACCTTGTAGCGGCCTTGCTGCGGCGCGTAACGCACCTGCTCCACTAGAGAGCGGATGTCTTCCACCGAGTTGTTGGAAGCCGCATCCAGCTCATGCACGTTAAACGAGGCGCTCTGGTTGAAGGCGCGGCAGGAGTCGCACTCGTTGCAGGCTTCGGCCTCGGGCGTGAGGTTGGTGCAGTTGATGGTCTTGGCCAGGATGCGGGCACAGGTGGTTTTGCCCACTCCGCGCGGACCGCAAAAGAGGAATGCCTGGGCCAGGTGGCCGGTCACGATGGCGTTTTGCAGCGTGGTGGTCACGTGCTGCTGCCCCACCACACTGCGGAAGGTGGACGGGCGGTACTTACGGGCCGAAACGACGAAATTTTCCATGCTCTCTTCCGGCAAAGATACCCTGAAAAGGCCGGCTTTGGAAGGAAAGTTCGAGAGCGACGGGCCAATGCGCAGCTACCAAGGGTATCACCGCAAACATTATGAATAAGGTAAGGGAATTGGATCTTTGTTGTAATTTTTCATGTATTTTATTGACTTTTAATAATAATATGGATATATTATCAGACAATTACCACGATAGGTCTGCAAAGCGCAGCACCGGGCACCATCACCTCCAAAACCCGCTCTATGTACCCTTCCGCTACCCACTCTAATCGATTGTTCTTGGTTTACCTTTTACTGACGTTCTACTGCCTTGGGGCGGCCATCGTCACTGAATGGCAGGAGTTCCGCAGCTGGGGCGACAGCAGCTCGTACCTGAGTGCCACTGATTTTGCGGCTTGGAACATGGCCAGCCCGCAGACCACGTCCTTCTTTCTCACGCTACCATCAGTAGTTCTGACGGCGGTAGTACTAGCGCTATTTTGGCATTTGCCTGCTTCGGTACCCCGCGGCCCGCTTTGGGGGGTGCTGGCTTGCCACATAGTGGTATGGACTGTGTTTTTGCTGGCTCGCATGTCGGAGGTTTCTCCGCTGGAACAACCCGGCCTGATCAACCTGCTCGTGCACAGCGACTGGGTCCGCAAGCTGGCTTTGCTCATTGAAGCCCCGTTGGCCCTGTACATGGCCTACCGTGCCTTCTGGCCAGTCGCGGCCGGTACGCGTGCCACCCCGTCGGTGCTGAACAACTCCCGTAAGGCACCGGCACTCAGCTGAGTGCAGCGCAGCTGGAATAATCTTTCCTCGAAAACAGCCTTTATGCCCAATGGCAGCTGTTTTCGGGGAAACTTTTTGCCTCCTAAGTACCGTTATTGCTTTGGTTGCGCTACTTTCGTACCCCGCTCTCTAGCAGAGCGTCGTTCTTACACATTTGGGGCTGACCGGAATTGACAGCTCGTGCAGGTCGCGAGTAAGCGTGTCGGGAGTTGGATGAATCTCCCGCCAAAAAATCTTCCAAAACACAAACGGCGACTACTCGTACGCCATGGCTGCCTAGTCTAGGTACTAAGCACTAGCCATCATCCCGCATCCGTCTTCCTTTTCACGGGTGAGTTCGGGGTGTCGAAAGCATAAGGATAGTTTGGGTGGCGCTGCGACGCCCAAGCGAAACTCAAGCAGATAAGCGTAACCCATAGGCCTGATGTGCGCCTCGGTTGCGTCGAAAAAACAAGTACAGCTACACACGTAGAAAGCTCGCCGGTCTCCTTGTCTGGACCAGGGTTCGACTCCCTGCAGCTCCACTTAAACCCTCTTCACGCTGCGTGGAGAGGGTTTTTTGTTTTGAGCGTAAGTGCTGCAACAACAGAGGCTAACCGGTCCCAGCGTTTTTCTCGATAAACCATCAGGTGTAAGTCGCCGGTGCACTAAATGCTTGGCTAGCGACCAGTCAAGTATCACTAGGTCCCAAGCCGTAACAGTTCCTGCACCTCCGCGAGTCGCTGAGTTACCTGCGCCTGTTCATATTCAGTCGATACAGTGCGCGTAGCAGTTTCGCGAATCAAATCTACTTGCCGGGCCAGCACACGACGGCGCTTTTCCGACTGCGTGTAGCGGCCAGCCGTGCCCACTGCCGTGAGTAAGCGCATCAGTACGGCCGCGTTGCCATCGGCGCTGCTGCGGATCTGGTCGAAGGCAGTGCTAACGTAATCGGCATAGGAGGGGCGCTTCGTGACCACGTGCACGCGTTTTTCGGCGCTATGGTCGGTGCGTAGGGGCTCATCGATGCGGCGGGCCGAAAGCTGGGCCAGCAGCGCGCCAAGGTGGTCGATGCAGATGATGGCTGTAGTAGTATCGTTGACGCCCGGCGACAAGGCCTTGAGTGCAATGTCCACGATTTGGCGAAACCCAAACCCGGCGTCTTGCTCGATGGTGCGCTGATTACCAATGCTAAAGGCAGCCTGCAACTGTTGCCGTACCTCGGGCGTGAGGTGGTAGCCGGCGCCTTGCTTCGCTATTGTTAGGAGGGGAGCATTCTTGGCCACAAAGCTGCCGATGCCGCGCTCCATTCGGACAATGCATTCCTGTTGCTGGGCAAAGCGGAGCAGGTCTTCGTCATTGATGCTTTCCACGTAACCCGAAAGTGGGGCGGGCACTTCCTGCCAAGGCAGGGTCGCTGCGTGAAGGAGCAATTCTTCCGATTCGTCGGAGCTGGCCTCTTCGCCCAACTCCTGCGGAAATAGGCGCTGCATGGCCTCTTCGGTTTCGCGGCTGACGTTGCTGACGATGTTGGCGGCCTGAATCGAAACCGAAATGTGGTGGATGAAGAAGACCAAGACCCCGATGCTGAGCAGCGCCAGCACCAAACCAAACGTTACGGCTAAGGAAGGAATAAAACGACCTTCGTCACCACCCCGAATGGTACGCAGCACAATAAGGCAGTACACGAAGATGCTGACGAAGGAACCGAGCACCACCTGATTGGCCCGGTCGCGCATGAAGTTCCGCAGCACCCGGGGAGTGTATTGGTTGGAAATCTGCGCCAACGTGGACAGCGTCAGCGAAAAAATCAGACCTGCCACTGTAATCATGGAGCCCGCCACGGCCGCCAGCACCCCGCGCGCCCCATCGGCGCCAGCGCCAAACAGCATGGGATAATCATCGACCCAATCTCCGCCCAACCGAACGTCGATTATGATCAGCGCCGTAGCCAGAATAATAGCGCCGGTTACCATCACCGTGGGCACAAACCACAAACTCGAATTGAGCTCCAGCCACAAACGTTGAAGTCGCGTCATGCCTTGCATACTCGCCCGGCAATGTGGCGGTTGTGGTGCCGTGCGTTTTGCCTTGGGGCGGAGGATTCAAGTAAGCGCTGGCTTCAGGACGCGGAACAACCCCTGCAAGAATAACTGCGTTAGCCCCACAAGGTCAATCATGTGTCGCCGGTCCACCGGGCACCACGCTACTAGCCTGCGGACGGCAATCGTTGCCGCCTAGGCTGGCCACCTATCCAATCCGAGCTCTATGGATCAGCTTTTCTTTACCAGCTGGGAAAGCATAGGCCGCACGCTGTTGGTGGGCGTGGGAGCATACACGGGGCTGGTGCTGATGCTGCGAGTTTCGGGTAAGCGCACCCTTACCAAGATGAATGCTTTTGATCTGGTGGTAACGGTGGCGTTGGGCTCTACGCTGGCCACGGTACTGCTAAGCAAAGACGTCGCCCTAGCCGACGGCCTTGCTGCCTTTGCCCTGCTGATATTGCTGCAGTTCAGCATTACCTGGCTTTCCGTGCGCTACCAAGCCGTGAGTAAGCTGGTCAAATCGGAACCGCGGCTGCTGGCATACCAAGGCCAGTACCTGCGCGCGACGATGAAAGCCGAGCGGGTAACGGAGGCCGAAGTCATGGCTACCCTGCGTGAGCACGGCGTGTCCGACTTGGGAGAGGTGGAAGCCGTAGTGCTGGAAACCGGTGGCGACCTGAGCGTGCTTAAGCAAGGAGCAATCGGTTCGCAGTCGACCCTGCGCGAGTTGCGCAAGCCCGCGCTTCCCGGCGAAGATTAAGCTGCCACTGGGGGCTTTGCGTGCTGATACAACGCAAAAAGTCCCGCTGGCGTCGGCCGGCAGGACTCTCGAAAACGGAAGCGTACGCTGTTGAGTGGAAAGCTTATTGCACGAGGGCTAGCTGCGAAGCTTTAGCCGAGGCTTTCTGCGAGGCTACGTAGCGGGAATATTGGGCCGGCGTTACTACCAGTTTCAGGCCTTCGGCAAAATGGCGGTCCGTATTCAAGGCTGTTGTTTCCTGCTCGTCAAACTGCCGAAGCGTGAGGCGGTATACCTGGTGAACTTGGTGCGGAAGCAGTTGCATCGTGTTGCCGAGGTAGCGGCTTACCTCCACGGCCTTCGAGTACTTGTTCGAGGCAGGGGTGGCGGCGTGCATGCGAACCGAGAAGGCCAGCATTAGAAACAACGTAAGGGCGAGGTAGTAGCGGAAATTTTTCATCTGTTAGGTGTGTGGTGCTGCTTGGGGAGCGGCGATGAGCGATTGATGCTGTAAACCTATTTGTTCAGCAAAGCCGCTGCCACAAAACACGCCGAACGGACCTCTGGGCTGTGCCAACACACCAATTGACTAAGCGAAAAATAACATTGCCAGTCTGGGGCGAAACATTTCGCGGCTTCAAAAGGGTGGCACCCCGGCAACGAGGCCGGGGCTGAATGCACCGTTCATCAGTCCTCGTTGGCCTTTAAAAGACAAAGCCGCTTGAGTATCAGTAACCCCAAACGAGTCAGGTAGGACAAATTCAACGCTGCTCAACAATAACAAATGGACACCGCTTGCGCGTAAGAACCCAAGCTTGGGAGGCGAAGCCCAGCTTTTATTCTACCATCCCCAAAACACAACACATCATGAAAAAGGTATTTGTACTGGCCGCGCTGCTGGCCGCTGGCATGACTGCACACGCTCAATCTACTACTGGTGGCTCTACTGCGGGCAGCACGACTTCGGGCGGTACTACCGCTGGCGCCGGTCGTTCTACTTCGGGCGCTTCTACATCCGGTATGTCTACCTCGGGTAGCTCTACTTCGGGCACGATGGGAACTACCTCGGGCTCGGGTTCTGGCTCTACAGCCGGCTCTACTACTTCGGGAGGCACCACTTCGGGTGGCATGAGCACTTCGGGCTCTACAAGCGGCTCCGGTGCCTCTACCTCGGGCACGGGCACTTCGGGCAGCTCTACTTCGGGTACCATGGGAACTACCTCGGGCTCAACTAGCGGCTCCGGTGTGACTACCAACGGCTCCGGAAGCTCTACCAGCGGAACTACTAGCGGTTCTATGGGTCAGGGCTCTACTACCAATGGCAACGTACGCGGCCAAGGTCAGCGAAACAGCACCAATAAGAGCACCAAATCGAAGAGCACGCGCAGCCGTTCGGGCTCCAGCACTTCGGGCTCGCGCATGTAACTGCGCCAACTGGCTTGCCACACGAGGCCCTGCGTCGCTTGATGCAGGGCCTTTTTCGTTGGGTTATGTCAACCTCTATATCTCTCCGGAACAGAGACAAGGATACCGCCATTATCTTTCTATTAATACAATGATATATAGTATTCGTGATGCAATTTTGCGCGTTGAAAAGCTCGCGTGATTCTGAACGTGAGAGAACTACTCTTCTCAACACCCTATTGCACATGAAGATATCATTACGGGTCTGGTCCGCTGATCGGGCGCAGAAGGCGTGCTCGTATGGCCAGTCCATTTGGCTCGGAGCTGGTTTTATGGCTCTGATGCTCAGTTCAGCCCATGTGGCTGAGGCCCAAAAGGGCAAAAACGGCACGGTGACCATTGCCACTACCAACGCACTCGTGAATGAGTTCACAGCCCTTACCGCTGATGCAGCAGTGGGAGCAACCTCCATTAGCGTTGCCAATAACGCCCTCAACACCAATGGCCGCTTCTCGACTCCGCTGGCAGCGGGCGACCTGGTGATGATTGTGCAGATGCAGGGCGCCAGCATCGATGCTTCGGATAGCCCAAGCTACGGTTCAGTAACGGCTTACAACAATGCTGGCCGTTACGAGGTGGCAGAAGTACAAAGCGTAACCGGCAGTACATCCATTGCGCTGAGCTGCGGCCTTAAGAACAACTACAGCACTGCTGGCCGCGTGCAGGTGGTGCGCATCCCGCGCTACGCTTCGCTGACTGTCAACAGCGGGGCTTCACTGACGGCTACACCATGGAACGGAACCACGGGTGGCGTGCTGGCTGTGGAAGTTCAGAACAACGCTGTCATCAACGGAACTCTGAACGCTACGGCCATTGGCTTTCGCGGAGGCGCCGTAGACAACGAGTCAGAAGACAATAACAATATCATTACTGGCTACCGGGGCGCAAACGCCTCGTTTGGCGCCGAGAAAGGCGAAGGCATTGCCGGCTATCAGGCTGGCTACGATGCGCTGAACGGTCGTTACGGCCGCGGCGCAGCGGCCAACGGCGGTGGCGGTGGAAACTCGCACAACGCAGCCGGCGGCGGCGGCGCCAATGTGGGCAGCACGCCCTGGACCGGTACCGGCAACCCCGACCGCGGCGCGTCTAATGCCTTTGATGCCGCCTGGAACCTGGAAGCGGCGGGCTTTGCAACTTCTGCCTCGTCGGGCGGTGGGCGCGGTGGGTATTCTTTTGCCAATGCCAACGCAAACGCGCTTACGCAGGGCCCCGGCAATTCGGTATGGTCCGGCAATAACCGCCAGAACGTGGGGGGCCTTGGCGGACGCCCGCTGGAAACGCGCGGCCGCATTTTCCTCGGCGGCGGCGGCGGGGCTGGCGACGGCAACAACAGCGGGGCCACCTCCGGCGGCAACGGCGGCGGGCTGGTGTACCTGCTGGCTGGCGGCTCGGTATCGGGTACGGGCAGCCTGCTGGCCAATGGCGGCAGCGGACAGCGAACCAACGGTAATGCGGCTGCCAGCGGCCAGGACGCCGGTGGCGGTGGTGGCGGCGGCGGTAGCATTGTGCTACACGTCGGCGGCAGCATCACCGGTGTAACGGCTTCGGCTCAGGGCGGTACTGGCAACTCACAAGTGACAACTGGATCCGAATCGGAGGGACCCGGTGGCGGCGGCGGCGGCGGTTACGTGCTTTATACTAACGCCAGCGGCACCAACTTCACGACGCTCGTGGCTGGCGGTGCCAACGGCACTACTTCCTCGCCTTCGCTTTCGGAATTCCCGGCCAACGGCGCCACGCGCGGCGGTGCTGGCCTTGTACGGACGGTGCTGTTCAACGACCAGTGCGCCGTGGCCGATGTGACCACAACGCTCGCGCCGCTGGCTAACCCCGTGTTGGCCAGCCAGCTAGGCGGCTTTACCGTTACGTTCAGCAACCCTTCCGGCACCACCGGCGCCAATGAAGTGCTGGGCGAGGTGCAATTGCCGGCTGGTCTGACCAACGTGAGCATCAGCAATGGCGGTAGCTACAACGCAGCTACCGGCTTGGTATCGTTCCCAAATCTGGAAAACCTGACTGCTGGGCAGACCTTTAGCGCTACTATCAGCTTCACAACTCCGCCTACGGGGCCAGTCAGCGCTACTTCCAGCATCAGCACTACCACAGGGGAAGGGGTAAATACCAACCCCAACACCGCGGCCAGCTCTTTTGTAGTGACGCCCATTGCCGACGTTACCACAAGCATGAGCGGCCCCGCGGCGGCCGACCGCAACGGCCCCTCAGGCGCGTACACGGTCACATTCTCGAACAACGGCCCCTCGGCCGCGGCAGACGTTACGCAGACAGTTACGTTGCCTACGGGCTCATCGAACCCGGTGCTACCTGCCGGAGCGGCATATAATGCAACTAGTCGGACGATTGATTTCGGCACCGTAGCCAACCTGGCCGCGGGGGCTAGCAACTCATACTCGTTTAGCTTCACTACGCCCAACGTTAACGGAAGCGTCAACCTGATCAGCAACACTGGTACCAGCACGCGGCAGGACCCTGCCAACGCCAGCGGCGCGGGTAGCGCACCCGATAGCTTTACGTTGCCCGTCACCCTGACCAACAGTGCATCTGACCTTTCGGTAACAGTGACGGCCGCTGCCTCATCGGTGCTGGCCGGACAGCCGGGCCAGTTTAATGTGACCTTTGCCAACAACGGCAGCAACTCCGCCAACACGACCGGTCAGGTACAACTGCCGACCGGCCTCACGGTGGGCGGTGGGCTGTCGAGCGGCTGGAGCTACAACCCTGCAACTGGGCTGGTGACCTTTACCGCCGGCACGTTCTCGCTCAGCAATGGCGGCACGCGGGCACTGGTTATTCCGTTCACGGCGCCGAACTCCGGCCCGGTGACGGCTACGGCCACCATCAACTCCAGCTCGGTTTTCGACAACAACCAGAACAACAACACGGCTAGCGCCGGCATCGATATCACGCCGGCGGCTGATATCGCAACCACGCTTAGCGGACCAACCACTGCCGCAGCCGGTTCCGTGGTCAGCTACACGGCCAATGTCACCAACCTCGGGCCATTAGCTGCTACTGGGGTTACGACTACGGTGCAACTGGCACGGGGCCTGTTCAACGTGACGGGTGGTACCTATAACTTTGATTCGGGCCTGCTCACCCTGGCCTCGAACCAGACCATCAGCAACGGGGAAAGCCAGAACTTCCCCATCTCATTTAGCTTACCCAATAACAACCAGCCGGTCAGCGGCGTGGCTAGCAGCACGGCTTCCACGGCCGATGCGGTAGCGGCCAACAACAACGGCACGGCCGCTGCGGCCATCGTCAATACTTCCGTGACCCTGCCCCAGGGCAACTGCGGTGGTACCACCGTGGCCGGCCAACCCTCCACGCAGGGCTTGTTCGCGGAGTACTACCAAGGCTATTTCAACGATAACCTTAATTTCTTCTCCAGTCGCACGGCAAACCTCCGCCGGACCGATGCACAGGTAAACTACAACGCCAACAACGTGTGGGGCGACCTGACGTCGGCCTTCAGCAACGGCAGCGTCTCCAACCCCGACCAATTTACGGCCCGCTACCGCGGCTACATCACCATCACTACGGGCGGTACGTACACGTTCTCCCTGAACAGCGACGATGCTTCTTACATGTGGATCGGCAACCCCGCGCGCGACGCTGTGCCGGCGCTGAGCCGCGTGCTGATCAACAATGGCGGTGCTCACGGCCCCATCACGGTATCGGGTACGGTAACGCTGGAAGCAGGTACTTATCCGCTGGTAATCTACTACGGCGAGAACGGCGGCGGCAACGTCATGACGTTCTCGTACGCCGGCCCTGATACCAACAACGGCACGGTAGTGGTGCCGAGCAACGTGCTATGCTCGACGCAGTTTAGCGGCCCGCTGCCCGTGGAGCTGACGCGCTTCGACGCCAAAGCCCAAGGCGTAGACGCCCAACTAAGCTGGCAGACGGCGCAGGAGAAAAACAACCGCCGCTTCGTGGTGGAGCGCTCCACGGATGGAATTCGCTTCGAGGCCGTTGGGTTCCAGGCTGGCCACGGCACCACCAGCGTACCCCAGCGCTACGCTTTCACCGATGCCAGCGCCCTGCGCCACGGCCGCACACTTTACTACCGCCTCAATCAGGAGGACTACGATGGCACGACCACTTACTCGGCGGTGCGCGTGGTAAGCTTCGGCGAGCTGGTGGATGAGCTCTTGTACCCGAACCCCGCCACGGAGGTGCTGCACGTTCGTCTGCCCGCCCTGGGCACCGCGCCTACGGAACTCACCGTGTATTCGGCCATCGGCCAGGTAGTACTGCGGCACCCACTGACCAGCGGCCCGGCCGCCGATCTGGACCTGCGCGGTCTGCCAAAGGGAACGTACCTGCTGCAGGTAAGCGGAGCACAAGGCCAACTGCTAACCCGCCGCTTTGTAAAGAACTAAAGGGTTTCGCCCCCTATGAAAAAGCCGCCCTCCAGCCTGGAGGGCGGCTTTTTGTTTATCCAAAAAGCAAGTTGATCAAGAGAGCGGTGCTTCGGCCAGCAGGGGAGCGGGAGCAGTCAAAAAGTCTCCGTGAAGCAGTGATTTAGCCACCTACAGGGTGACTTCGGGCAAAATCCTACCTTCGCCTACATTCCCATCTACCCATTCCCACCCCATGAAAGAAGTACGCAAGCAGGCCGAACTCAATGGCCGACGGCTTAAGCCGGAGAGCCTGATGATGAGCTACGGCTTTAAGCCCGAGTGGAGCGAAGGCGCCATCAAGTGCCCGATTTTCCAGACGTCGACCTTCGTTTTCAAAAACGCCGAGGAAGGCAAAGCCTTTTTCGAATTAGCCTACGGCCTGCGCCAGCCCGCGCCCGAAGAGGAGATGGGCTTGATCTACAGCCGCCTCAATAACCCATCCCTCGAAATCCTGGAAGACCGCCTCACGCTTTGGGACGGCGCCGAAGACGCGGCCACCTTCGCCAGCGGCATGGCCGCCATCAGCACCACGCTGCTGGCCCTGCTGCAGCCCGGCGACGTGGTGCTGCACTCCGAGCCCGTGTACGGCGGCACCGACTTTTTCCTGAAAAATGTGCTGCCGCGCTTTGGCATCACGGCTGAAGGTTTCTCACCCACCTTGCCCGCCGACGAGCTGCTGGCCCGCGCCGCCGCGCTGGGCGACAAGCTAGCCGTGCTCTACGTAGAAACGCCCGCCAACCCGACTAATCACCTCGTCGACCTCGATGCCTGTGTGGCTGCTGCCCGCCAGGCCGGCACCGCCGAGCGGCCTTGCCGCGTGGTAGTCGACAATACCTTTTTGGGACCGGTATTTCAGCATCCGCTGCGCCACGGCGCCGATCTGGTCATTTATTCTGCCACTAAGTTCCTCGGCGGGCATTCCGATCTGATTGCCGGGGCCACCTTGGGGTCCAAAGCGCTGATGAAGGACGTGCGGGCCATGCGCACGTTCATGGGTTCTATGTGCGACCCCAATACCGGCTGGATGCTCATGCGCAGCCTCGAAACGCTGAAGCTGCGCATGGAGCGTGCGGCTGAGTCGGCGCGAGTGGTGGCCGACTGGCTGCGCAACCACCCGCAGGTGACGCGCACGTATTACCTGGGGCACCTAGAGCACGACACAGCCCAGCAAGACATTTACCGTCGTCAGTGCCTGTCGCCGGGCTCCATGATTTCGTTTGACATCCAAGGCGGTGAAGCTGAAGCGTTTTTGTTTCTGAACCGCCTAAAGCTCATCAAGCTGGCCGTCAGCCTCGGCGGCACCGAAAGCCTGGCCGAGCACCCCGCCACCATGACGCACTCCGACATCACGCCCGAATTGCAGCGTGATATGGGCATCACGGCCAGCATGGTACGCCTGAGCATTGGGGTAGAGGACCCGCAGGACCTTATAGCTGATCTGGCCCAAGCTTTCGGCGACGAGGCTTGGCAGGAAGCCGCAGAATCACAATTGCTGTATGATGCGGTGATTTAGGCCTCACTCCAGCCTCGCTCCTAAGGGAGCGGGAATAGCTACCAGCAACGATTACGGCAGCCAGCACCTATGCCGACGCTTCGGGACCTTGTATTCGGTAGCAACAGTGTAGAAAAGCCAAGCGGGGCCGTCGAACTCAGTTCGGCGGCCCCGCTGTCGTTGTTGAGGCATGACTCATTCTATCCACGATGTCGCGTATGGAGCGAGATAGTAGCTAGGTAACTGGGGTTTTACTTGCCGTTGTTATCGGCTTCCAGCTCGCCGCCGATGCGCAGCAGCAATGTGCTGAGTTGCGACAGACCTACCTTGCGGTCCTCAGGAGCCTGGGGCATCACGTCCGTAATCTGCGCGCCAAGCATGCTGAGCGAGCGGCCGATGATGGGCCCGTCGAGGGTGCCGCTGCTGAGGAGGGATTGGAGGTTGCCGATTTCGCGGGCAATGTTCTGCAAGGCCGGGTCGCCGCTTTGCAGAAACTGCTGCTGCCAAACCTCGGTAGTATCCATGGCTTGGCTGAGGGGCACGGCCGTGAGGCCGCTTTGCAGGGCGTGGATGGTATCGGCGAGCAGATCAGCGTTTTGTTCAGAATTGGCCAGGTGCATGGGCGAATAGCTTAGTAAGAAGTGGCAGATGAAGTAGGGGGCATGGCCAGGCGGCCGGCGTCGCGCAGGATGGCGCAGGCGCGGTGGGCGCTGGCTTCTTTGTCTTTGATTTCAAGCATGATATCGGCTTCGATGCCGCGCAAGTCGTCCAGGAAAGCCCGAAACAGGTCTTCTTCGATGGAGGCGACGTGCTTGCCGCGTCGCTCCCCCGGCGCTTGTGAGCTATAATCCACCATCAGCGGGCCGTCTTGCTCGGGGTGCCAGGTGGCCGCGGCGAGTTGCAAGGCCATGGGCATCGGCTCGCCGTTGTTCAGGCACTCGTGGTGGAAGTTATCGAAGAGCACGGGCACGCCCACTGCATCGTAGAGGCGCAGACAGTCTTGCAGGCTATAAAGACGGTCGTCGTTTTCGACTACCAAACGGACTTTCACGGCTTCGGGCAGTAGCTCCCGGAACGTGGTAATCCAGCGTTTGAGGGCTGCTTCCTTATCGCCGTACACGCCGCCGGCGTGGATTTGCAGCTTGGCCTTGCCGTCGAGGCCCATCAGATCGAGCATGGAGCCCTGATAAACCAGTTCGGCCACGCTGCGCTCTACAATACCAGCATCGGGCGAGTTCAGGACCACGAACTGGTCGGGGTGAAACGACACGCGCATGTCGTGCTGCTTGATGTAGTCGCCGAGGGCCCGAAATTCCGCCGCAAAGCGCGTTTGCCACGGATAGGTATTGACGGGGTGCGAGCCAAACGGCACGATGCCCGAGCCAAAGCGGAAAAAGCGCAGGTTGTGCTGCACGTTGTACTCCAAAATGCGCTGCAGGCACGCCAGGTTGTTGGCCACGGCCTGCTCCACCCGCTCATCGGAGTACGATGCCAGCCGAAACGTGGAGGTGGAGGTGCAGTCCAGGGACTCGTTGACGCAAGGATAGCCGATTCTCATAGCTACGACTTACGCCAGCGCCGTTGAATGGTTAGCCGTCGAGCTTCAAGTGGGGGCAGGGCTAGGGCTTGGGCGTTAGGCTGCCCGCCGGGGGCTGGGCAGGCGTTTGTGGCAACAGAATCTGCCGCGGCACGGTCACGGGTATATGCAGCGTGTCCACTTCATAGCCTTGGTTCACGCGAAACAGGCGGTTGTAGGCCCGGCGCTTGGTCAGCTCGGCTTCCAGGCGTTTCTGCTCCTGAATTTCTTCCATCTTCCGGCGCTGCATGCCTTCGCGGGAAAACTGGTCGTAGATCAGGCTGATGGGACTCCCGATTGTGGGTACCGGCGCCTTGGGCGCGGTGGAATCTACCGGGAACAGCGGCTTGGGCTTGGGTGGCCGCTTCACGGCATTGGGCGGTGGCGTGGGTCGCCGAATGTTGCGCAGCGCCTTGCTGATGGTAGCATCGTCGGGGCGGCCTTCCCGGATGGTAACGCCGGTGAGCTGCACACTGGCGCGCTCCAGCTTCACCTGCACGATAATCTGCGACAGGCCGGTGCCGCCTAGCGGCAGGCGGTACGTGGCGTAGCCCACGGAGCGAAACACCAGCGTGTCGGTCGACAGGGCGGTGATGGCGAAGTCGCCTTCCGCATCGGCCACCACGCCGCGGCGGGTACGGGAGTTTACCACCGACGCGCCCTGCAGCGCTGCCTTGGTGTCCTTATCACTGATTGAGCCCGTGACGCGCACCTGGTTTTGCGCCTGAGCGCTGACACCGGTAACCGCCGTCAGCCAAAACGCGGCCAGCAAGCCGAGCAAGCGGAAAAATGAAGCGGGAAAGCGGGGGAGAGAAGCAGTCATTCAGATCGGCACAACACCAAAATCAGGCGCAATGTATTCAAGCCTCGGCCCAATGAGTCAAAAAAAGCCCGCAACGTTGGCAACGTTGCGGGCTTTATCAGACAAAGCGCAGGGCGCTAGGTTTACTTAATCACCGTTTTTCCGCCGTCGGCTGGCTTTTCTTTGTAGGTACCGTCGTCGCCGGCCAGCTTGGTTTTGTTGCCTTCGGCGTCCTTCACTTTCAGGTCACCGTCAGACTTCAGCTTCACTTTATTGCCGTCCGAGTCTTTCACCTTGGCCTTGCTGGCGTTCATGGTGGAAGTACCCGACGACATATCCGCTGCGTTCATTTCGCCGGAGTTCGACATGGTCGCATCCGTCGACATGGAAGCATCGGTCGAGCTCATGTAGCGGTCCTCCAAATACATCGGGCGGCTCGACTCATAAGCCGAATACTGCTCCGGCTGGGTCAGGATGCTGTGCATCTCCTCGTCGGCATCGTGGTATACGCCGCGCATGGCTTCGGCCAAGCCGGTGGTATCATTCAGGTACTGGTTGTGCACGTCGCCGAGGCGCTTGGAGCGGTTGTAGTACACGGTGCGCACCCGTTCGCGGGTGGCGTCGTCCAGCTTCATATTGGTAGCCATGTCGCTCGAAATCCGGTCGGCGCGGCTGTTGTAGTCAGCATCGGAATAGCCGCCCATGGCTGCCGAGCCCGATTCGTTGGCCGACATGTCGGTGTTGGTAGTGGCCGTATCGGCCGATTTATCGCTGCTGCAGGAAGCCATGGCCAGCGCACCTGCGCAAGCCAATAGCATGAATGACTTTTTCATATCAGGAAAGACGTTTGGTTGGAGGTGCGTCGGGAGGCGGGCGCCGATTGCGCCGCTACCTCATCGGTGACACACAGCGGCTTATACGCCCTCGCTGCGTGTTGCGTTACCTCACTCGTTGTCTTTTGCCGATATGCTACGCCCGCCGGAGCTCAAAAACGGTGATTTCCGGCAGGAAGCCCACGCGCCCCGGATAGCCGATAAAGCCCAGACCTGTATTGACATACAGCAGCTGCTTGCCGCGTTCGTACAGGCCAGCCCACTGCTTGTACACGTATTGCACGGGGCTCCATTTCAGGCTCGGCAAATTCACGCCGAACTGCATGCCGTGGGTGTGGCCGGAGAGGGTCAGGTCGATGTCGGGGTAAGAGAGGACCTGCGCTTCCCAGTGCGAGGGGTCGTGGGAGAGCAGAATCTTGAACGGCGCGTCGCCTGAGGAGGCATGAGCCTTGGCCAGGTCGCCGTATTTGGCGAAGCCCCGCTCGCCCCAGTTCTGCACGCCCAGAATGGCGATTTTCTCGCCGTTGCGCTCGATGTGTTGGGTTTCGTCGAGCAACAGGCGCCAGCCGATTTTGGCGTGGTTCTGCTTGATGCGGGCTAGGTTGGCGGCCTTGGCCGGCGTACCGCCCAATGCCTCCCAGTTCACGTAGTCGGAATAGTCGTGGTTGCCAAGGATGGAAAGCTTGGGCAGCTTGGATTGAATCTGAGCCAGCGTATCGATGTGCTCCTCCACCTCCTGGGCGAAGTTGTTGACCAAGTCACCGGTCATCACCACTAGGTCGGCTTCCTGTTTGTTGATCAGCGCTACGGCACGGCGCAGCGGGCCTTTCGACGGAAAGGAGCCGGTGTGCAGGTCAGAAATCTGCAAGAGTTTGAAGCCATCAAACGAGGCCGGCAGGTTGGGGAAGCGTAGCGTCACGCGCCGCACCTGGTAGTTGGTGGCACCGCGCACCATGCCGTAGATCAGCGCCACGAAGGGGACGCCGGCTACCAGCAAGGCCAGCTTGCTCAGAAATTCACTGCGGGTAATGGGCTCCCCGCCCGCGCCCCGCGAGCCGCTGAAAAGCCGCGCAATCCAGCGGCCGGTGCGCACAATGTCTTCCGGCACAAGGAAAAGCAGCACGATGAGCTTGGCCACCACTAAGGCCAGCAGCACGCCGCCGATATAGCCTTTGTAAGGCGTATTGCCCTCTTGGCGGGTGCTCATGGCCCAAAGGCCGGCTATCCACAGTCCGCCCGATACTACCCAGTACGCTACGGAAGCCAGACGACGGGTATTAGGCGAATAGTTTTGCACCAAGGTGCGAATGGCCTGCGCACCGTAGAACTCGGCCACGATGATCAGGAGCAAAAAGAATCCAGACGAAAAAAGTCGACGCATAATGGGCTATCAAACCCGGCGACGCGCTTTTGGTTGCGCCGCGGGGGTGGTTCGGTAGACGAACTAGGGGAAATTTTACTTTACTTCCTGCCAACAATCCCAGTGACGTATGAATTCGCTTGATACCTTATCGGAGGAAGAACCCGCGCGCGGCGCTTACCAGGCGCCCGTTAGCTTCAGCATCAAGAGCTGGGCCGAAGAAGACCGCCCCCGCGAAAAGCTGCTACTCAAGGGCCGCGCCGCCCTTTCCGACGCCGAGTTGATGGCCATTCTGCTGGGTTCGGGCACCGCCAAGCTCTCGGCCGTGGACGTCGCCAAACTCATACTGGCCGCCGTCGGCAATGACCTCAACGAACTAGCCAAGCTTTCCATCAAAGACCTGATGCGCCACAAGGGCATCGGCGAAGCCAAGGCAATAACCATTGTGGCGGCGCTGGAACTGGGCCGGCGCCGCAAGGAAACGGCCGCCGCCGAGCGCGTCACCATTACGTGCTCCACGGATATCTACAATCTCGTCCGGCCCAACCTGCAGGACCTGCCGCACGAGGAATTCTGGGTTATCATGCTGAACCGCGCCAACGTGGTAATGCGGCAGGAAAAAATCAGCAGCGGCGGTGTGGCCGGTACCGTCGCCGACCCGAAGATGATCTTCAAGCAAGCCCTGGAAAAGCTGGCCAGCAGCATCATTTTGGTGCACAACCATCCCAGCGGCAACCGGCAGCCCTCCGCTGCCGACATCATGCTGACCAAAAAACTTAAAGAGGCTGGCGGTTTTCTGGATCTGCCGGTGCTCGACCACCTGATTTACACAGATAGAGGCTATTACAGCTTTGCCGACGAAGGAATTTTGTAGCCGAAAGTGGTGCTGAAGTAGGTAGGGGCAATTGATTTCTGGGCCTGGATCAATGATTTGTTGACCAGGATAGTGTTGGTTTGTACTGTCAATTGCTCAGGGCAAGTCGGGCTGAACATGGAGGAGCGTTGTCGGTTACACACTGCCACGAAGGTGCAGTGGACCGGTGCAGGCAGATTTCGCAACCTGCTCTTGTTTGGGTTTGTCTTTCGCTCTGAACCTGTTTCTGCTCAGACCCCTCCATGATCAGCTGTGTTCCGATAACTATTCTGGCAATAGCCCGAGTCCGCCGCGTGCTGGCGGTGCTGTTGCTGCTTGCCAGTTTGGGCCGGCCAGCGGTGGGGCAAGAAGCCAAGCCCGGCTTCTGGCGCAAGTTTCACCCCGATTCGCTGGCCAACCGGTCGCTGCGCTTTATTCCGGTGCCCGTTATTCAGTCCAGCCCCGAAACTGGGCTGCGCGGGGGCATCGCGCTGGATTTCTTCTTCAATACCGGCCAGCAACCCGCCGCCCTTCCCGATTCGCTGCTGTCCACGGGCGGCGCACCCACCGATTCGACTAACTACACCACCCGCGACTCCTTCGCCTTTGTGCAGGGGCTTTACAGCAGCAGGCGGCAACTCACGCTTGAGAGCGTGTGGCAGATTTACAGCCCCGCCGAGCGTTACATCCTGCGCGGGCGCGGCGGTTACCTTGATTACTCGGAGTACTACTGGGGTGTGGGCAATCAAACGCTGGCAGAAAAGAGCAATACCAATCTTTTCTACCAGCGCTATTATTTCCAGAGCCGGGCATGGCGCCGACTCAGCAGCGGTCTTTTTGCCGGGCTCAGCTACACCTTTAGTCAGCACCAGCAGCTGCGCCTCGACGAGGAGCCGGCTTCCTACGAAAGTCTGGCCGGTAGCGCGGGCAGCCGCATATCCGGCCTCGGGCCCACGCTGCTGGCCGACTACCGCAACAACCCTTTTAGCCCTACGCAAGGCTGGTACGCCGAGTGGACCATGCAGGCCTACGGCCGCGCCCTCGGAAGCCAATACCGTTACACCGAGCACATCTTAGACCTGCGCCGCTACCTGCGCTTGCCCGGCAAATCCATCCTGGGCGTGCAGGCGGTGGGGCATTTTACCAGTGGCACAGTGCCGCTGCTGGAGCTGCCGCGCTTGGGCGGCCCCAACATCATGCGCGGCTTCGTGCTCGGCCGCTACCGCGACCGGCAGCTGTGGTCGGCCCAAACGGAGTACCGCTACCCCCTGAACCGGTTTTTGGTGGCGGCGGCCTTCGCCTCGGCAGGCGGCGTGGCCCCGTCCATCGGGGATTTTGCGCTGACTGACACCCAGTACGCCGGGGGCGCGGGCCTGCGCGTGCTGCTGAATCGTAAAAAGAATCTGTACATGCGCCTCGACCAGGCGTGGAATTCCAACGGCACCTCCAACTTCTACTTTCGGGTGATGGATGCTTTTTGAGCCGTTAAGGGCTTGTCGATTACCGTCGGCCTGCTGCTGATCAAGCTGGCGGCGGTATAAGCGCGCAACGCGGGACTGTCTGGCCCTCAATGACCGAAAGCCTGTGACTTGCGTGGCACCGCGTCGCTTACCCTGCACTCCAAGTCTGCTGCCGCCCCTAGCCGTCTTATCTTCGTGGCAGAATCTGCCCTTACTTGCATGCCCAAGCTTTCCATTCCCAAAATTCTGCTTGGCTTCGGCCTTCTCATCGTCATCGGCTACATCATTTCCGATCTTGTTCTCAGCGACGACCAATACGCTTTCAAGCTAAAACAGGAGCGGAAGCAGAAGAACGAGACGTTTCGCAGCCACAACGACTCGCCCTTGCCCGAAGAACTGCACGAGGTGTTCGACAGCTTGCGTTACTACGTGCCCAACCGCGACTGGCGCGTAAAAGCCAGGCTGGAGCGGCTGCCCGAAGGCGACACCCTAAGTCTGCCCCTCACCGAAGGTGGCGTCGATAAGTACACGCGCTTTGCCCGCGCCACTTTTGAGTGGCAGGGCCAGCCCCAGACGCTGACGCTGCTTAAGCGCGCAAGTAAAGACGACCCGACGCTGTTCGTGCCTTTCACTGACAAGACCAACGGCCGCACCACCTACGGCGGCGGCCGCTACCTCGACGTGGAGACACCCGCCGAAAACGACAAGCAGGTTATCCTCGACTTCAACCGCACTTATAACCCGTACTGCGCCTACGGCGGCAAATTCTCTTGCCCCATGCCGCCCAAGGAGAACTGGCTCACCATTGAAGTGCCAGTAGGGGAGAAGACTTACAAAGATTAACTCGCCGTCGGTGTAGCAAGGGCTTGCAGAGCCCGCGCTACATCGTTCAGCTCCTTTTACCTTTGCCGCCTCAGGTCCGAAGCGTCCGCCATCCACCGGCCGCTGACTACTGATAACTACTATGAAGATTTCCCTCGACTGGCTCCGCACGCTTTTCCCCACCGATAAATCTGCTGCCGATATTTCGGCCCTGCTCACCAGCTCCGGCCTCGAAGTAGAAGGCGTGGAAGAACTGGAAAGCGTGCCCGGCGGTCTGCAGGGCGTGGTGCTGGGCACGGTGCTCACCCGCGACAAGCACCCCGATGCCGACAAGCTCAGCATCACTACCGTCGACGTGGGTGACAGTACCCCGCGCAACATCGTGTGCGGTGCTCCCAACGTGGCCGCCGGCCAGCGCGTGGTAGTGGCCTTGGAAGGCGCCGTGCTGCATCCCAGCAGCGGCGAGCCGTTTAAAATCAAAAAGTCGAAGATTCGGGGTGCAGCCTCCGAAGGCATGATCTGCGCCGAGGACGAAATCGGCCTGGGCAGCTCGCACGCCGGCATCATGGTGCTCGATACTGACCTGCCCAATGGCACGCCGGCCGCCGAGTACTTTGGTTTGTCGTCGGACCACGTGTTCGAAATCGGCCTGACGCCCAACCGGGCTGACGCCGCCTCGCACTTCGGCGTGGCCCGCGACCTGCGCGCCCTGCTGCGCCAGCCCCTGCAGCTGCCCGACATCAGCCACTTTCACGCCCCGGCTCAGGTTGAAGCCACACCGGTAAGTGTGCAGATTGAGGATGCCGAAGGCTGCCCGCGCTACGCCGGTCTGCTGCTGGAAGGTGTGCAGGTGGGCCCATCGCCGGAGTGGCTGCAGCGCCGCCTGCGCAACATCGGTCTGTCGCCCATCAACAACGTGGTGGACGTAACCAACTACGTGCTGCACGAGTTAGGGCAGCCCTTGCACGCCTTCGACGCCGACCAGATCGGCGGCAACGGCATTCGGGTGCGCCGCGCCGCCGCGGGCGAAACGCTTGCCACATTGGACGGCATCGAGCGTACCCTTAAGGCCGAAGACCTCATCATTGCCGACGCCCAAGGAAATGCCTTAGCCCTGGCCGGCGTATTCGGCGGTAAAACCTCGGGCGTGAATGAAGGCAGCACCCGCGTATTCCTTGAAAGCGCGTACTTCAATCCTGCCGTAGCCCGCAAAACGGCCCAAAACCACCAACTCAAAACCGATGCTTCGTTCCGCTTTGAGCGGGGCACCGATCCGCACATGGTGCCGCTGGCCCTCAAGCGTGCTGCCCTGTTGCTGCAGGAAGTAGCTGGTGCCCGCGTGGCCGCCCCCATCGTGGATGTGTACCCCACGCACATCGAGCACACACCGGTGCGCCTGCTGCTGCCGCGGGTAGAAAAGCTCATCGGGCATTACATCGCCCCCGACCGCATCCGTCAAATCCTTACCGACCTCGATATTCTCATCACCGAGGAAAACAACGACGTAACGGGTGGCCCCGAGTGGATTCTGGCTGTGCCGCCCTACCGCGTGGACGTGACCCGGGAGGCCGATGTGGTGGAGGAAGTTCTGCGCATCTACGGTTACGACCACGTGCCGCTGCGCCAGCACAACGCTGCCGCCTTCCTGGCCCGCTTCCCCCAGCCCGACCCCGAGCTGCTGCGCCGCGACGCCAGCCAGCTGCTCAGTGGGCAGGGCTACTCGGAAATCGTGACGAACTCGCTCACCAACTCGCGCTATTTCGAAACCGCGGAGCAGCCAACCGCCGAGTTAGTGCGTGTGCTGAACTATAACTCGGCCGACCTCGACGTAATGCGGCCCACGCTGCTGCACTCGGGCCTGGAAATCATCCGTCACAACGTCAACCGCCGGCAGCGCGACCTGAAGCTCTACGAGTTTGGCCGCAGCTACCACCGTCAGCCCGACGGTTCCTACAAGGAGCGCCCCACGCTGGCCATCTTCCTGACCGGCAACGTGCAGGCCGAAACCTGGCAGCAGAAAGACGAGAAAACAGCTTACCACCATCTGGCTGGCGCCGTGCTACAAGTGTTGCGCAGTCTCGGCCACGCGCAGCCCGGCCAGCAGCCCGTACAGCACCCCTACCTCAACGGCGGCCTCACGCTCACGCTCCACAACCAGCCCGTCGTGCACCTCGGCAGCGTGTCGGCCAAGGTGCTGAAGCAGATGGACGTGACGCAGCCCGTGTGGTACGCCGAGCTGGACTGGGCCTGGCTGACGAAGAAATACCGCGGCGCCCTCACTGTGCAGGAGCCAGCCAAGTTCCCGGAAGTTCGCCGCGACCTGTCGTTGGTAGTGGACTTAGGCGTGAGCTTCGAGCAGTTGCGCCAGATTGCTACCAAAGCCGAGAAGAAGCTGCTGCGCGAAGTAAACGTGTTCGACGTGTACCAAGGCGAAAACCTCGGCCAGGGTAAAAAGTCCTACTCGCTGAGCTTCGTGCTGCAAGACCCCGAGCGCACCCTCACCGATCAGGCCATTGATCAGGTGATGCAAAAGCTGATGGCGCAGTTCGAGCAGCAAGCCGGTGCCGTAATTCGAAAGTAGAACGAAGTAGCGCGGGCTTTCGCTCCGCTGTCCGGTCGTTGCCAGCCCGCGTCCGCGGATGCTATTCTTAATCGTTGCACAACCGCACGATTGAAAATTACTATCCAAGGATGCGGGCTGGCAACGGCCGGACGGCGAAGGCAAAGTCCGCGCTACAATGTATTTTGCCTGAAATTCCTACTTCATGGCCTCAACCCAGCAGCTTGCCCAACTCGACCGATTGGAACGGCAGGTAGCCACCTTAGTGGCTGCCTATCAGCAAGTGCGCGAGGAGCTGGCCGATGCCAACACCACCATTCAGCAGCTTCAGGCCGAGGTGCGTGACCGGGATAGGCAGCTACGAGAGCACCAGAACCAGGAAAATATTGTTAAACTTGCTAACACCATAGCTGGCGAACCGGCTACCGCAACCGAGCTGAAACAACGTCTCAACGAATACATCCGCGAACTAGATAAGTGCCTTGCCTATTTGAGGGAGTAGCCTAAACCACCGACCCACCCCAAGCACCCGCGACTGTGACCGAATTAGCCATTAAAATCCGCATTGCCGACCGTGACTACCCCCTACGGGTGTCGCCGCAGGAAGAGGAGCGTCTGCGCTTAGCGGGCCGCCTTCTGAACGAGAGGATCAAGGAATTTCGGGAACAATACGGCATTCAGGACAAGCAGGACCTGCTGGCCATGATTGCGCTTACCACATTGGCCGACCGCATGAAGGCCGTGAAGGAAAAGGACGGTACCGACGCCGCACTGACGGAGCGCTTGGCGCGCCTCGATCAGCTACTGGCTTCGGTGGTACTCGCCTAACATCGATTTCGCTTACGGCCTTGGGCAGACGGCCCGGCTGGTGACTGCCGTTGCGGCAGAACGCTTTGCGCAGGCTATGGTGTTTGTTCCATCTTCCCCACATACACCATACCATGCCCGACATATTATACATCGTGCTGGCAGCCGTAGTAGCCCTTGCCGTGGGCTTCTTCATCGGCCGGCAGGTGGCAGGCAAAGCCCGGCAGGACGCCGAAGCGCAGGCTCAGGCCCGCGCTCAGGAGCTCCTGCAGGAGGCCGAAGCCAAAGCCAACCGCATCCGCGAGGAGCGGATTCAGCAAGCCAAAGACAAAGCTCGTCAGATTCGGAATGAGTCTGAGCAGGAACTGCGTCGTCTACGTCAGGATGCCGACCAAGACCTCGCCCAGCGCCGCGAAGTAGTGGTGCAGCAGGAAGCCAGCATCAAGCAGCTTACCCAAGCCACCCAGCGCCAGCTGGAGCAAGTGCAGCGCAAAGAGAAAGAACTTGATACGCTGCGTGAGAAGGTTTCCAACGAGGCCCAGCGCCTGCAGGAGAAGTTTGAATCCCAGGAAGAAAAGCGCCGTGCGGCGCACGAGCAGCTAGAAGACCGCCTGCACCGCGAGCAGCAGGAAGCCGAAGGTATGCGCCACGAGCTGCAGCAGAAGCTGGAAGCTATTGCTGGCCTTACCGCTGCCGAAGCCCGGGAGCAACTAGTGGAGTCGCTCAAGAATGAAGCCCAAATTCAGGCGTCGTCTTACATTAAGGACACCGTAGCGCAGGCCCGCCTCACGGCTACCAAAGACGCCAAGAAAGTAGTGCTGGAAACCATTCAGCGCACCGCCGCCGAACACGCCATTGAGAACTGCGTGTCGGTGTTCAACATCGAATCCGATGATGTAAAGGGCAAGATTATCGGCCGGGAAGGCCGGAATATTCGTGCCTTGGAAGCCGCTACCGGCGTCGAAATCATCGTGGACGATACGCCCGAAGCCATCATTATTTCAGGCTTCGACCCGGTGCGCCGCGAAATTGCTCGCCTCTCGCTGCATTTGCTGGTGAAAGACGGACGCATTCACCCGGCCCGCATAGAAGAAATCGTAGCCAAGACGCGCAAGAACATCGAGGAGGAAATCGTCGAAATTGGTGAACGTACTATCGTGGACCTCGGTATTCATGGTCTGCACCCTGAACTGATCAAGATGGTAGGCCGCATGCGCTTCCGTTCCTCTTACGGACAGAACCTGCTGCAGCACTCCCGCGAAGTAGCCAACTTGTGTGCTACCATGGCTGCCGAGTTGGGCCTGAATGTTAAGCATGCCAAGCGTGCCGGTCTGCTGCACGACATCGGAAAAGTAAGTGCTGAAGAGCCCGAATTGCCCCACGCCATCCTTGGTATGGAGCTGGCCAAGAAGTACAAAGAGCACCCCGACGTGGTCAATGCCATCGGCGCCCACCACGATGAGATGGAAATGACCGCCCTGATTTCGCCCATTATCCAGGCCTGCGACGCCATCAGCGGCTCGCGCCCCGGCGCCCGCCGTGAGATGATGGAAAGCTACATCAAGCGCCTGAAGCAGTTGGAAGAAACCGCCCATGCCTTCAAAGGCGTAAATCAGTGCTATGCCATTCAGGCAGGCCGCGAGCTGCGCGTGATTGTAGATGCTGAGAACGTAACCGACGACCGTGCCCAGGAGCTATCTTCCGAGATTTCGCAAAAAATCGAGAAGGAAATGCAGTACCCCGGCCAGATCAAGGTGACGGTAATTCGCGAAATGCGTGCCGTAGCGTACGCCAAGTAGCAAAGTAGTTTCGCTGTAAAGCTGCATAACTACAATAGCATAAAGCCTTGCTGGCCCGCCGCAACTGCTGTTGCGGCGGGCCAGTTGCGTTTGGGCCCTCTCTACGTTCGCGCAGACGTTGCGCTCGATGCGGGCAAGTAGTGTTTAAAAGGCCGGCCCGGGTAGGCTTAATCAGCGCAACGTACTGGCCGGCGTTAGCTCCACGGCCAGTGGATTCTTGGCCTAGCCTGGACAACTATTAGGGCGTTGAAGTGCTCAATATCACTCGTATGTGTAAACTTGGGGCTTCAACGAGTTGGGAGCCTATGGAGAACAGACGAGGTTTTTATACAACGAATTGGCGCTTCATGCGTTGGAAGCGCACACCCATTCCTTTTGTTGTGGCCGTACGTCGACTGTTGCTGCTGGGCCTGCCGCTCGTGAGCGGCTGCTCCTCCGTTCATTTTCCTCCTCCCGCCGCTGCGCCCATGCTTACCCAAAAGGGCGAGTTTAGTGGCGGCCTGCACTCCGACTGGAAGGCCAACGTCACCGCCCAGGGCGCATACGCCGCCGGGGAGCATGTGGGCCTGATTGCCACCGGCTCCTTCCTGCACACTAACCGCAAGCGCAAAGTCTACGACCAGGACTTCGGCGAAGTAGGCGCGGGCTATTACACACGCTTCGGCGCTGATAAGGGGCGCATTCTGGAAGTGTACGCCGGTGCCGGCTACGGCAAAAGCAAGCTAACCGAGCGCACTGCCAGCGGCGAAATCACCAAAACCGTGGAAGCGCGGCTAGAGAAATACTTTGCCCAGGTAAACTACACCAAGAAAGACCGCGAAGAGTTTGAATTTTTGGGCCGCACCTGGCCCTTCCGCTACGGTGCCGCCTTGCGCCTAAGCTACATGAACACGCCCGAGTTGCGCCTCAACGGCCAGCTCATTCCCAGCGAAGACAACATATTCTTTGAGCCCGTAAGCTACACGCGCATCGGGCTGGTAGGCCCACTGAAGTTTCAGGCCATGAGCGGCTGGAACTTCGGCCTGAAAAACCGCAAGTACCTCACCGCCGGTAATTCCGTGTTCAGCCTAGGATTGATCATCAACGTGGGCGGCGACGGGCGAGGGGAGTAGGCAGACGAAGTCAAAATCGGAGGAGTATGGGAACAGATCTAAGGCCGATTGCAAATCACACAATCAGATTCAAGCAAAGAAGCGTAGGGGATGTAGCCCAAGAAATAGAGGATATACTAAATAGAATTACGCTTACGGAGTCGGGTTTTCTACTTTCCTGTGCTAAGGAATGGTACGCGAACCGAACCGATATGAAATCGGCCATTCAGAGAACGGATTGGGTATGGCAACAAGAAAGCAGTTTTGACTATGCCCGCGACCATGTTTTAGAATTCGTCGGTCCGTTTGCACTAACCATCACAGCCGAGGAGCATTACATAGAATTCTGGAACCCGCCGTTTCGCTACCGACAATGGTTCTGTTTACAGATGCGGGATGGTTCCGATCCTACCTATTACCGCAACAAATGGCGGAAATACTTTCAGCAAGTAGTGTATAGCCTTGGCGGAGACCGACTTCTATATGCTGCTGACAATTCACATCCGCTGGAGGAGTATACTTATACTGATGTCAGTTTTGCGGAAATTGAAGAACGTCTTTTGAGAGAAATGGGACCATCGAGGCAAAGTTTTGCAGAAGTATGCGCTAACGATGCCAATTCATACTTCATGGACAACTTTGCAGACCTTACATGAAATAAGGCCATACTAAAAGCCCCAGCCGTTGAAGAACGACCGGGGCTTTTCTCACGAAGAGGCAGTCAACGTTTATGCCGTCACTTTGTCGCCTTGCAGCACGCGCAGCATCGTGTCACCGATTTCGGCTGGCGAGTCCACCACGTGGATGCCGCACTCACGCATGATAGCCATTTTAGCCGCAGCCGTGTCGTCGGCGCCGCCTACGATGGCACCGGCGTGACCCATGCGGCGGCCGGGAGGCGCCGTCTGGCCGGCGATGAAGCCAACTACGGGTTTCTTGTTGCCGGTTTCTTTGATCCAGCGAGCCGCTTCGGCTTCCATGCCACCGCCGATTTCCCCGATCATCACGATGCCCTCGGTTTCGGGGTCGTTCATCAGCAGCTCTACCGCTTCTTTGGTGGTGGTGCCGATGATGGGGTCACCGCCGATGCCGATAGCCGTGGTCTGGCCCAGGCCAGCTTTGGTCAGCTGGTCTACTGCTTCGTAGGTCAGCGTACCGGACTTCGATACAATACCGATTTTACCTTTCTGGAAAATAAAGCCGGGCATGATGCCCACTTTGCACTCGCCAGCCGTCATTACGCCGGGGCAGTTCGGGCCGATCATGCGCAGGCCTTCGCGGCCTTGCAGGTATTCCTTCACCGCAATCATGTCCTTGGTCGGAATGCCTTCGGTGATGGTTACGATAACCTTGATGCCGGCATCAGCAGCCTCCATAATAGCGTCAGCGGCAAAAGCCGGGGGCACGAAAATGATGGTGGTGTCGGCGCCGGTTTCGCGTACGGCGTCGGCTACGGTGTTGAATACGGGCTTGCCGAGGTGGGTCTGGCCGCCTTTGCCGGGCGTTACGCCGCCCACGACGTTGGTGCCGTAGTCCATCATCTGCTGGGCATGGAACGAGCCTTCGGAGCCCGTGAAACCCTGCACAATCACTTTCGAGTCCTTATTGACCAGTACGCTCATGTGGGAATGGAGTGAAGATAAATCAGAGGAAAAGCCCGCCTACGGCGAGCCGTCCGCAAAGGTAGGCTTTTCAGGCAGCGGGGCAACCCGCCTGCGTGGCATTCCTGCCGAGTAAAGCACCCGATACCATTACGGCGGCGCGGAACGCAACAGCCCCACACCGTGTTATCGTGCGCTTAACTGTGATAATAACGGGCAGCAGGCTACGGGTTTTCTTACCTTTGCGCTTTCCCAACCTCCCACTCATGTACCTTAACAACATCGTTGAAGCCATCGGTAATACGCCGTTGGTAAAGCTGAATAAAGTAGCCGACGGCATTCCCGGCACCATCCTGGCAAAGGTGGAGTATTTCAATCCTGGCAACTCGGTAAAGGACCGCATGGCCCTGCGCATGATCGAGGACGCCGAAAAAGCTGGCCTGCTGAAGCCCGGCGGCACCATCATTGAGGGCACTTCCGGCAACACCGGCATGGGCCTCGCGCTGGCCGCCATTGCCAAAGGCTACAAGTGCATCTTCACGATGTCGGACAAGCAGAGCAAGGAAAAGCAGGACATCCTGAGGGCGGTAGGCGCCGAGGTCATCGTGTGCCCTACCAACGTGACTCCCGATGACCCCCGCTCTTACTATTCTGTAGCGCGCAAGCTGAACGCTGAAATTCCGAACTCGTTCTACCCGAACCAGTACGACAACATGTCAAACTCGGCGGCGCACTACGATACTACTGGCCCGGAGCTGTGGCAGCAGACCGAGGGCAAAATCACCCACTACGCCTGCGGCGTGGGTACGGGCGGCACCATTTGCGGCACCAGCAAGTACCTAAAGGAGCAGAATCCGAGCCTCGTGACGGTGGGCCTGGATACCTACGGCTCGGTATTCAAGAAATACAAGGAGACAGGCATCTTCGACGAAAACGAAATCTACCCGTACAAGACGGAAGGTATCGGCGAAGACATTTTGCCCAAAAATGTCGACTTCGACCTGATCGACCTCTTCATCAAGGTTGGCGATAAAGAAGCCGCCGTGATGACGCGCCGTCTGGCCAAAGAAGAAGGCTTGTTCGTGGGGTGGTCGTGCGGCTCTGCCGTGCACGGCGCCCTAGAGTATGCCAAGGAAAATCTGAAGGCCGACGACGTGATGGTCATCGTTCTGCCCGACCATGGCACGCGCTACCTAGGCAAAGTCTACAACGACGACTGGATGCGCGAGCAGGGTTGGCTCGATTAATTTTCAGTATCTTAGTATTCCGACTGCAAGGCGTGGCCGGTTATGTTCAACGATAAACCAGGTCCACGATATGTCACGTAAGCTTCAACACGTCGTCCTGATCGACGACAACGAAACTACCAGTTTTCTGAACAACCGCTTGCTGCAGCGGCTGGAGTTGGCTGAGAACATTACCTTGTTTACCAACGCTGAGCAGGCGTTCAATCAGCTTTGGGGTAATGATTCCGCTGCTGCGCCGGACCTGGTGTTCGTCGACTTGAAAATGCCCGGAATGGATGGCTTCGAATTTCTGACGAAGTACAGCCGCTTGGCGCCGGAAGTGCGCGAGAAAACCGTCATGACGGTGCTCACTACTTCCATGCACTCGGCTGATACCACCCGCGTGGCTCAGTACGAAGGCGTGGAATACCTAGCCAAGCCGCTCACCGAAGAGAAAATGCGCATGCTGCTGGATAAGCGGTTTGCCTTTGCGAATTAAGCCTCGCACAGCCCATAAAAAACCGCTGCGGCACGCCTGCGCAGCGGTTTTTTTATGGACTGTGCGCAATGCTCGGCAGTCTGGTGAGGTTGTGCCTTGGGTTACATTAGTACGGGCACGAACTCGAACTTCTCGCCATCAAACAAGCCTTTGTCACTGAGCTTGAGGGCCGGAATCACCAATAAGGCCATAAACGACAACGTCATAAACGGTGCCCGCAAAGGACTGCCAAGTTGCTTGGCGAGTTGGTCGATGGCCGTGTACGCATCGGCCACGGCGTAGCCTTCGCCATCGGACATAAGGCCTGCTACGGGCAGCGGTAGCAGCAATTCCTCGCCATCGGCACCTACGGCTGCTAGGCCTCCCTTTGCTTCGATTACCAGATTCACGGCACGGGCTATGGCCTCGTCCGAACAGCCCACGGCGGTGATGTTGTGCGAATCGTGCCCGACGCTGCTGGCCAAAGCACCACGCTGCAGCCCGAAGCCGCGGATAAACGCAACGGCGGGAGCTGCACCGGCTTCGTAGCGGTTGACCACGGTGAGTTTCAGCACGTCATTGGCTACGTCGGGCTGAAGAAAGCCGTTTTGAACGGGTATGCTGGCCGGATCGGCGCTGGTGATAAGCTGGCCGTCGTAGCAACGAATAGCACGCACCGAGGCGGCGGTGGCCGTGGCATCGGCAGCGGCTAGGGCGAAGTCCTGAGGTTGCACCGGGCGGGCGTGAAAGTTGTTGGGGGCGCCGTTTTGGCCGGGCGGAAGCAGGGCGCGACCTTGTTCGGCCACCAACTCACCGCGCAGGTAGGTTTGCTGCACCCGAAAGTCCTGCAGGTTATCGACCACGATAAAATCGGCGGCGTCGCCTTCGCGCAGTTGGCCCACGGGCAGTCGGTAGTGCTGCACGGGGTTCAGACAGGCGGCACGTAGTACTTTCCATACCTCAATGCCCCGGGCCACGGCCCGCCGCACGAGGTCGTCGATGTGGTTCAGTACCAATGAATCGGGGTGCTTGTCGTCGGAGCAGAACATGATGTGCGCCGAATGCTCATGCAGCAAGTCCACCAGTGCATCGAAGTTGCGGGCCGCCGAGCCTTCCCGGATCAGTATATGCATGCCACAGGCCAGCTTATCCAGCGCCTCTTCGGCGGTGAAGCACTCGTGGTCGGTGCTCATGCCGGCTGCAGCGTAGCGGCGGGCATCGTCGCCGCGCAGGCCGGGCGCGTGCCCGTCAACGGGCCGGTTGTACTGCCGCGCCAGCTGGATTTTGCGCAGCACATCTGGGTCACCGTGCAGCACGCCGGGCCAGTTCATCATCTCGGCCAAGTACCCAATTTCGGGCTTCTGAAACAACTGCTCAATATCCTCGGCGGTGATGGTGGCACCGGCCGTCTCGAAGATGGTGGCCGGCACGCAGGACGGCGCCCCGAAGCAGAAATGAAACGGCGACTGCCGGGCATTGTCGAGCATAAACTCCACGCCGGCCACACCCAGCACGTTGCCGATTTCGTGTGGATCGGACACCGTTGCTATGGTGCCGTGCACTACCGCCAAGCGAGCAAACTCCGCCGGCACCAGCAGCGAGCTTTCTACGTGTACGTGGGCGTCCACGAAGCCCGGCAGGGCGTAGGGCAGAGCTGCATCGGCAGGGGAGGCGGCGTTGTCGTAGTAGGCGATGCGGGCTATCTGACCAGCCGCCACATGCAGCGTGGCTGGGCGGGCCGTTTGGGCAAGGATATCGACGACGTTGGCGCGCAGGGAAAAATCAGCAGACATATCTCAGAAGAACGAAAACAGTATTGGGCGGCGTTGAAGCCAGCGGACAAAGAAGGTTATCTTTGTTTGAAATTCGATTATCGGTGAGAAAGACGCTAACCATGCTGCTGGCGGTGATAACCCTGGCGGCCACCTTGCCTGTTACTTCCGGCTGCGCCCGTCGCACGGCCCAGCAAAAGAAGACTGCCTCCTTTAAGCGCAAAGCCAAAGGCGGCAATACGCCCTGCCCCTGCGACAGCCATTAACCGAGCTGCCAAGGTTAGCTTATACTATTTGCAGTCTTACCCTTTCCGTTTATTTATGCCCCAACCTTTACTCCGCCGTTTCTTTTGCGCCGCCACGCTGGTAGCTGCTTTAGGAATGAGCACCGCCAGCCACGCGCAGATCGGCCTGATAATGGCAGCCACCCGCCTCGGCACGAGTGCCGTGATGCTTGCCACCGCTGACAATCAGTTTCAAATCAAAGGCCCCGGTAGCTATCAGCTGGCTGAGTCCGACTGGCAGCCCGGAAAGGTGCTGCTCTCCAACACTCTGCTGACAGTGGGCAGCGGCAAGGAGACGCAGGAACTGAGCTTGGAAAAGGTGCAGCAAGTGGTGGTGCGGACTGATACGTTTGTGGTGGTGCGTAATGTAAAGTTCCCAAATGCCAATGCGCTGACCGCTGCGCCCACGCTCGGCCGCCGTACGTGGCGACATGAGAAAGTGGAACTGCTGGAGTATCATGCAGCCGCTGGTGTGCTGCCGATGCTACGGTTCCCCGATGGCAAAGTGCTGGTGCTGCCCAATAAACCCAAGGATTACCGGGCGGCCATGCTGTTGCTCGTCGGCGACCATCCGAAGCTGGCTGAGCAGCTTCGGACCAACGTACTGGAGCCTTTGCATACGCGTTCTATCTTGCTGGCTTATCTCAAGTGGAAACCCACTGGGTTTGACACTACGGCCGCCTTTGCGCCTTCACAGCCACAAGAGGCTACTAAGTAAGTCCTAGTTACTTTATGAGAGTAGCTGTAATAAGTGGCGCAATGTTGCTACTTGGTTGTTGCCTTGAGGCGGCTGCTCAAGGACCAGGTATGATGACGCTCCCCGTCGTCAAAATGAAAAAACACAAACCAGGTACTTACCAAACGGCGGACGGAAATTGGCATAGCGGCCGCTTGTATTCTGAAGGCGGAGAACTGCTTAGTGTGCGGGAGGTGGGTACAAAAGGTAAAAAGCAATACCTGCCTGGTGAAGTGATTCGCTTCACAATCAGGCAAGATACTTTTGGTATTCCGCAAGGCTACTACGTGCACAATCACGGTCAGGTCACCAATGCCTTTAGTAAACAGCTGTACCGGACCACGAAGCACGTCTTGTACTTCTACCAAGGGCCAGAAGGCAGCCACGGTTTATTGCCGGAATTCAACCAGCACTCCGGAGAAGGTGAACGTTTCGTGATGGTACAGGCTGTAAACGGCTCTGCAGTGCGTGTACCTCAGGGGCGCGGCACCTTCACTGCGGCTATGTTACCCTTGTTCGGCGCCTGCCCCGCAGCAGCGGAAGGCATTCGCAAGGGCAAGCTTGGTCCTCAGCACATGCGCAAGCTGATGAACATGTACGCCGAATGGGCACGCGCAACCAACACTACCGTACCTGCGTCAACTCCATAAACAAACTACTGCGGCCATGTCCCACCACGAACTAGCCCACCTTCAGCAAGCTGCTGAGGCCGTCCGCCAGCAATTAAAGGCCAATGAGTTCGACGAAGCCGCTGTGCAGCGCCTCACCGAATTCATCGAAGAGCAGCGGCCGCTGCTCACCCGCGACAACATCCAAGGTGTGGTAATCGCACTGGGCGCCTTCTTCGGGCAGTGCCTCGTGCAGGGATACGAGGGCGAGTGGGCCTCGGCCCCCGATGGCACCACCGGCGTGGGCTTCCGCGGCGAACGGTTCTTTAACCCTTTCTTCCGGGTGATGCTGCAGCTCGACAACGGCTTGAAGGAATCCGTAGCCGAATTCTATGCTTCCATTCCGGCTCGATTAGCTGAACCGTCCAAACGCAAGGGCTGGATCTAGCGGAATTTCGCTTTGGTACTTTCTTTAAATCATCTTATTCGATTCTAATAATCGCCCCATCTGGGGCGTTTTTTTTGCCCATACGTTCGGCTAAATCACAAAAAACTTGTAACTACGTAATTACCCCTTCGGGGGGTTGGCTTTCTTTCCTTCTTTCTATTTCTCCTATTGCCATGGAAGAGTTGCGTTCAGCCGCCGAATCTGTGCGGCAACAACTCAATGTACCCGCTTTCGACGAAGCCGCCGTGCGGGTCTTGACTGACTTTATCGAACAACAGCGCACCGAAATCGGTGAGGCTGAAAAGCCCAACGTAGTCAATGCGTTAGGTTGCTTTTTGGGCGAGTGCATCATTCGCGCTTTTGGGGGGCAGTGGCAACACAATGCGGCCGGAGTTGTGGGCATCCAACTTGGAGCGCATACCTTTGTGCGGCCGTTCGAGCACGTGGACCGGCAACTGACGCATGGACTCACCGAATCGGTGGTCGGGTTTTACCAATCGGTACCCGAGCGCCTGTCGGCGCAGCCCGCTCGCCGGTTGACGTGGATTCCGCTCCCGCTCCCGACGACGGCCCGCCGACCGCTCACCATCTAGATGAAAAACATCGTCATAGCCATCGACGGCTACTCTTCCTGCGGCAAAAGCACCACGGCCAAAGCCGTTGCCGCCGAACTTGGCTATGCTTATATCGACACCGGGGCTATGTACCGCGGGGTCACGCTTTACCTCCTCGAGCACAACATCTCGTTCGAGGACTTGCCACGGGTGGAGGAAGCCCTCCACCAAATGCAGATTACCTTCAAGCGAAACCGCCGAACGGGACGCAACGAGTTGTGTCTCGACGGCGCGATTCGCGAGGATGACATTCGCCAGATGCGTATCTCCAACTCCGTGAGCGAGGTGTCGGTCATTCCGGCCGTACGCCACGCCATGGTGCGCCAGCAGCAGCGCATGGCGCGCAAGCGCGGCGTGGTGATGGATGGCCGCGACATTGGAACCACCGTGTTTCCGGATGCCGAGGTGAAGGTGTTTATGACGGCCGACGTGCACATTCGGGCCATGCGCCGCCAAACGGAGCTGGCTGCCAAAGGCGAAATGGTCAGCCTCGACGACATCGTGGTGAACCTGCAGAAACGCGACTACCTGGATTCTACCCGCGCCGAAAGCCCACTGCGCCGCGCCTCCGATGCTGTGCTGCTCGACACCTCGCACATCACCATTGATGAGCAGGTTGATTTCGTGCTGGAGCGCGTGTCATCGATACTGGTAGACGGACTGCGCGCCGCCGAGAACAACTAATTCCTGACAACCAGTCTGCTACTGCATCGTTGGAATGATTCGTGCTTGGATGCACGTTAGTCGGCAAGCCTGAGGCAGGCAAGCCGGCCCGGCTTTAAGAACCCGTCTGACATGAACGTCACTATCGATAAAAACTCAGGCTACTGCTTCGGCGTGGAATATGCCATTCAGATGGCAGAAGACGAGCTGGCGCAGTCGGAGGCGCTGTATTGCTTGGGCGACATCGTGCACAACCGCATGGAGGTGGAGCGCCTGCACCAGCAGGGCCTGCGCATCATCGACCGGGAGCAACTGCGCGAGCTGCACGACTGCAAGGTGCTCATCCGGGCTCACGGCGAGCCGCCCGAAACTTACCAGTTGGCCTTGCAGAACAACATCGAGCTGATCGACGCATCGTGCCCGGTGGTGCTGAAGCTGCAGAACCGCGTGAAGCATGCCTTCGACGTAACGCAGCGCCAGGATGGCCAAATCGTGCTCTACGGGCAGCCCGGCCACGCCGAGGTAACGGGCCTGAACGGCCAAACCGGCAACCGCGCCATCGTGGTGATGACCGAGCAGGACCTCGACCAGATCGATTTCCGACGGCCCGTCACGCTGTTCAGCCAGACCACCAAGAGTACGGCCGGCTTTTACCATATGAAGCAGCTCATCGAGGAGCGTATCGCGGCCGCTGGCGGCGAACTGACTGCTTTCGATGCCAACGACTCCATCTGCCGGCAGGTGTCCAACCGCGAGCCGCAACTGCGCAAGTTTGCGGTGGAGCACGACGTAGTGGTCTTTGTGAGCGGCCGCAAGAGTTCCAATGGCAAAGCCTTGTTTCAGGTCGTGAATCAGACCAACCCGCGCAGCTACTTCGTGGAAAACGAGCAAGAATTGCAGGAAGAATGGTTTGAAGGCACTGCCTCAGTAGGCATTTGCGGGGCTACCAGCACGCCCATGTGGCTCATGCAGCGCGTGGCCGACCGCATTGCCGAAGTGGGAGAGGCCGTAGCTTAACGCGTGCCATTGGTACATCGCCGTACTAGGGCTTTTCGGTAGTTTGCGCCTGGCTTTGGCTGGGCGCTTTCTTTTTTCGCCGTGATGAAAAAAATAATTGGCTACTTCTTACGCGGGCTGCTCATTCTGGCGCCCGTTACGCTTACCATCTACATCCTGCTGGCCATCTTCCACTGGCTAGATGACGTGTTCAACGTGGGCTACCCGGGGCTAGGCCTCGGGATGGTGCTGGTGCTGCTGACCGTCGTCGGATATGTAGGGTCGCAGGTCCGTCCGTTTATTGTGCTGGGCGAGCGGATTCTGAATCGGCTGCCGGTCATCAGCATTCTGTATTCCAGTATCAAGGATGTATTTGACGCGCTGCTTGGCGAAGAAGCCAAATTCAACCACCCCGTGCTGGTGAAGGTGTTTAAAGGCAGCGAGGCCTACAAGCTGGGCTTCGTGACGCAGGAAACCATGGAAGCCATCAGCCGCGCCGACCTCACAGCCGTGTACTTCCCCGACTCTTACAACTTCTCGGGCGAGCTGCTGCTCGTGCCCCGCGAAAACGTAATTCACCTCGACCTGCCCAGTTCGCAGGTAATGAAGTTCGTGGTATCGGGCGGCGTAGCGAAGCTGTAGTTGACTAGGTGACAAGTAACAAGGGCAGGTTTAGCTGTCAGCAAGAGGAACGCAAGGAATGGGGTGTTGGGGTCTTATGGAACCTTACCAGATTCCTCGCGTCGCTCTTGATGACAACCCGTTGCAACTACAAGCTTACTAGATCAGTAACAACCTGTCACCTGTCACCTGTCACCTGTCACCTGTCACCTAAGTCATGTTTGTTGAATCGGGCCGTACCAAGCTGCATTACCAGGTATATGGCCGCGGGCCGTTGCCGGTGCTGGCCTTTCACGGCTACGGTCAGAGTGAAAACCACTGGCGTAACGTGGCTGCTTTGCTGGGTGAGCGAATCACGGTGTACTCCTTCGACCTTTTTTACCACGGCCGCAGCCGGTTGGGAAAGGCCGACGCGCCGCTACCCAAGCGGCGCTTGACGGAACTGTTGACGCAGTTTTTAAGTGAGCAGCAAATCGACCGATTCGGCCTGTTGGCCTTCAGCATGGGGGCAAAATTTGCCTTGACGCTGGCCGAAGCTTTGCCAGAACGCGTCTTACACCTCTGGCTGATTGCGCCGGACGGCATCAAGACGCAATTCTGGTACTCTTTGGCTACCTATCCGCCCTGGATGCGCGGCGTACTGGGCCGGGCCGTGCTGCGCCCCCAGCGCCTACTGAACCTGCTCGATACCCTGAAGCAGCGCCAACTGGTAAATGCTAACCTCGTCGGCTTTGCCAAATGGCAGCTCGAAAGCCGCGAAAAGCGCCTGCGTGTGTACCGCAGCTGGACGGGCTTTCGTCACTTGGTATTTGACACGCGCCGGCTGGCACAGCTGCTGAACCGGCGCCCGACGCCCATTACTTTTTTCCTGGGTAAGTACGACCGCGTGATTCCGCACGCCGGGCTGCGTGAATTCATCGGCTTGCTCACCAACGCGCACACCGTGCTGCTGGAAGCAGGCCATGCCGGGCTTATTTATGACGTGGCAGGCTACCTCAGGCGGCATCCGGAGGAGCTGCGTTGGGAGTAAAACGCGCCGCGGCTACTTGGCCTGCGCGTGTAGCTCCCGTTCGTACAGCTGCAGGTTCTCGGCGTCTAACACGACGAATACTACCGTTTCGGGCAAGTCGTGCGTGGCCAGGAATTCCCGCACCGTCTGTACCGCAATGCGGGCCGCTTCGGCCTTGGGGTAACCGTAAATGCCGGTGCTGATGCCTGGGAAGGCAACGCTGCGCAAGCCGTGCTGCGCCGCCAGTTGCAGCGAATTCTGATAGCAGCTGGCTAGTAACTGCGGCTCCTCCTGGCCACCACCCTGCCACACCGGCCCCACCGTGTGTATCACGTGGCGGGCTGGTAGCTTGCCGCCGCTGGTCATCACGGCCCGGCCGGTGGCCAGACTACCCTGCCGGGCCCGAATAGAGCGGCACTCGTCCAGAATTTGGGCACCGCCGGCGCGATGAATGGCGCCATCAACCCCTCCACCGCCCAGCAGCGAAGAATTCGCCGCGTTGACGATGGCCACGGTGTCGATGCGGGTGATGTCGCCCTGAGTGAGCTGGATGCGGCCGAAGGTCTGAGGTGAAGCGGGAGCGGTCATGGTAGTGGGGCAAATACAGGGGTAAGATCAGATGTGCTGCTAACGGTTCGTAAGTCTTATTAGACGGTTCAGCCCCAAAGGTTGCCACTTCAGTGTATTCGTTGATGCATATAGTAAGGCAAATCAATAGGTTCGAATCATTAATTCACTTAACCGTCATTGTAATGGAAACCTCAGCCCGCGACCCGCAACTCTGGCGCATGGCCAAAGCCCGTGTCCGTTTCAAGTCCCACGCAGTGACGTACCTATGCGTGAATGCGCTGCTGTGGGGCATCTGGTTTGTGACGGGTCAGTATGCTGACCGAAACTTTTTCCCGTGGCCCATTTGGCCAACGCTTTTTTGGGGCATCGGCTTGGCTTTTCAGGGGCTTAATACCTATGGAATCATAGGCCCCGCCAATTGGTCGGAGCGCGAATACGAACGGCTGCAGCGGCAGCGCGAGGCTGGCCGCATCTAGCCCACAAGGCGGCGCGCAACCTTTGCCCCCCCGACGGGGTTGGGGGAGGTATGATCCGCCGATTGCTTCCCCTGCTCTTGCTGGTGCCCCTGACGGGGGCCCGCCCCACCACGCCGGCTCCCGGCGACTTGTCTCAAATCAAGCTGCCTGCGGGCTTTCGTATCAGCTATTTCGCTCAGAATGTAGCCGGTGCCCGTTCCTTGGCTCTCGGCTCCGATGGAACCGTGTACGTGGGTACCCGCGGCACCAAAGTATATGCGCTGCCCGACCGCAACAAGGATGGCCGCGCCGATGAGCTGGTGACGGTGGCTTCGGACCTCAACGAGCCCAACGGCGTAGCCGTGCGCAATGGTGCGCTGTACGTGGCCGAAATCAGCCGCATTCTGCGCTACGACAACATCGCCGCCCGGCTCAAACAAAGCCCCAAGCCGGTGGTAGTATATGACCAGCTGCCAACGAAGGAACACCACGGCTGGAAGTACATCAACTTCGGGCCCGATGGCAAGCTGTACATCCCGGTGGGCGCGCCCTGCAACGTGTGCCTGCCTGAGTCACCTATCTTCGCCACTATCAACCGCATGAATCCTGATGGCACCGATCTGGAGACGGTGGCCTACGGCGTGCGCAACAGCGTCGGCTTCGACTGGAGCCCTGTGGACAAAGCCCTGTGGTTTACCGACAACGGACGCGACATGCTGGGCGACGACAAACCCGCCTGCGAGCTAAACCGCCTGCCCACGCCCGGCCTGCACTTTGGCTTCCCGTACGTGCACCAAGGCGACCTGCTGGACCCGCAGTTCGGTAAGGGCAAGTCGGCCAGCACCTACACGCCCCCGGCGCAAAAGCTGGGGCCGCACGTGGCGCCGCTGGGCATGAAGTTTTATACCGGCACCATGTTTCCGGCGCAGTACCGCAACCAAGTGTTCATTCCCGAGCACGGGTCGTGGAATCGTTCTTCCAAAATCGGTTACCGCATTACGCTGGTGAAGGTGGATGCCAGCGGCAAGAAGGCCACTGGCTACGAAACCTTCGCTTCGGGCTGGCTGCAGAATGGACGTTCGTGGGGGCGCCCCGTGGCCTTGCTCGTGTTGCCCGACGGTTCGTTGCTGGTGTCGGATGACCAGAACGATTGCGTGTACCGGATTACGTACGCCGGGTAACGGCTGCACTCTAGCTCATAGACGAGCACCCGCTTAAGGCCTGCGCAGTAGCGCGGGCCTTTTTGTTGTGGGAGCGATAAAAGCTTAATTGGGCAGCGCTTAAAAACGCAATAAGGAGCTCAGGAAGCCCCTTTTGAAAAAAAACCGCGCCGGCTGCCAGTCGACTGCGCGCGCCGCCCGTATTTTGCTGCTGTGAAACAAAGCCACCCCCGACGACCCCCGAAACGCATCGTAGGCCGCCGCGAGCTGGTCGACTTTCCGCAGTTTCAACTGCGGGGAGTAGAAGCCAAGGTGGATACCGGCGCGTATACCGGCGCCATCCATTGTTCCAACATCCGCGTGGAAACCCTGCCGGATGGGCGGCCCTTGTTGCGCGTGCTGCTGCTCGACGATGCGCACCCGGCCTTTCACGGTAAGCCGCTGCAGTTTGAAGAGTTTTCCTTGCGCGACATCCGTTCCTCGAACGGCGAAGTGCAGGAACGCTACGTCATCCGGGCCATCATCCGGTTGTTTGGGGAAGACTTCGAAACCGAATTTTCCCTTTCCGACCGTTCCGACATGAAGTACCCGGTACTGATTGGGCGGGTGCTGCTGCAGCAGGCGCGCCTGGTAGTGGATGTGGCCCGGCGCAACCTGTCGTACAAGGCTCAACACCGCACGATTCCGGACTAAATCCGGTGTCGGCATCCCTGTTTTTTCCTCCCCAGCTATATCCTCGCCCTTATGAAACTGGCGATTCTCTCGCGTGAGTCCAAACTATATTCCACGAAGCGACTGGTAGAAGCGGCCCAGCTTCGCGGCCACGAAGTGGAGGTAATAGACCATTTGCAATGCAACCTGGTACTGGAAAAAGGTGCTCCAAGCATCATTTACGAAGGTCGCCGCTTGGAAGGCTTCGACGCCATCATCCCGCGCATCGGGGCTTCGGTCACGTTCTACGGCACGGCTGTAGTGCGACAATTTGAGATGATGAAAGTGCGCACAGCCGTCGAAAGCCAGGCCATCGTTCGTTCGCGCGACAAGCTGCGTTCCATGCAGATCCTGGCCCGGGCTGGTGTGGGCATGCCCAAAACGGCCTTCACCAACTTCTCGGAGGAAGTGCTGGAAATGATTCAGCAGGTGGGCGGCGCGCCGGTTATTATCAAGCTGCTGGAAGGCACGCAAGGGCTGGGCGTGGTGCTGGCCGAAACCGAAAAAGCAGCACAGTCGGTTATCGAGGCCTTTCACAACCTCAAAGCCCGCATCATCGTGCAGGAGTTCATTGCCGAAAGCAAAGGCGCTGATCTGCGGGCTTTCATCGTCAATGGGGAAGTGGTAGGGGCCATGAAGCGGCAGGGCAAGGAGGGCGAATTTCGCTCCAACCTGCACCGCGGTGGTACCGGCAAGCTGGTGAAGCTCAGCCGCGCCGAAAAAGCCGCAGCGCTGCTGGCCGCCAAAGCCCTGGGCCTAGGTATTGCGGGCGTGGACATGCTGCAAAGCAAGCGCGGCCCGCTGGTGCTGGAGGTAAACTCCTCACCGGGCCTTGAGGGCATCGAAAAAGCCACCGGGCTGGACATTGCCGGTAAAATCATCGATTACACCGAGGAGCTGAGCAAGAAGAAGAAGGGCGTCAAGAAGAAGGAGAGCAGCCAAACCACGTCACGGGTATCGTTGCCCGACAGCCAGTCGGACGAACCCCGAGTGTAGTGCGCTCCAGCCTCGGAGCACCTTGTGGCTAGCTTAGAACCAAGCCTGCACTTTGCTCGGGAGCCCGGCTTTAGCCTGCTCGTAAGAAATGGGAATTTGTCGCTCCCACTCCGCTGAGCGTGGAGTCAGGAATTATTGGGAAATTAAGCTCGGCAACCGGCGTTGCTGCTGCTTGCAGCGTAACTACTGCCCAGTCTTCACCCTTGTTTTGCGCTATTGAACACCCCTGCTGCTTCCACCGCTAAGAATCCTGAGTTTCTCCTCAACGGCCAGCTCATCGCGCCTGGCGAAGAAGCCGTTACGCG
Organism: Hymenobacter sp. FMD4; assembly: GCF_058932745.1. Lineage (NCBI taxonomy): Bacteria > Pseudomonadati > Bacteroidota > Cytophagia > Cytophagales > Hymenobacteraceae > Hymenobacter > Hymenobacter sp. FMD4. Next base: position 100,405 of record NZ_JBZYWH010000004.1, on the reverse strand, counting down.
CCTTGTCATTTCGCGGCTGCCCTCTGGCACCGTCATTGATATTCCGGTGCACGTGTTCCGCTCCACAGAGCCCGGCCCCACGGTGCTACTGATGGCCGGTATGCACGGCGACGAGGTAAACGGCATCGAAACCATCCGGCGCATGATTCGGCGGGGGCAACTGCAGCCTCTCAAGGGCAGCATCATTGCCATTCCCATTCTGAATATCTATGGCTTCCTGAACTTCTCGCGGGAAGTGCCCGATGGCAAGGATGTCAACCGCTCCTTTCCCGGTTCCCCACGCGGTTCGTTGGCCAGCCGCGTAGCGCACCGCTTCATGCGCGAGATCATGCCGCTGGTCGACTACGGCATCGATTACCACACCGGTGGGGCAGCCCGTTCCAACCACCCGCAAGTGCGCTGCGTGCTGGGCGAAGACGCCGAAACCGACGCGTTGGCGGCCGCTTTTGCCGCGCCCTTCAGCTTGCACGCCGATCTGCGGCCCGGCTCCTTACGTGAAGCGGCCATGCGCCAAGGGCGGCGCATCATCGTGTACGAAACCGGCGAATCGCTGCGCCTCGATGAAAACGGTATTGAGGTAGCCACGGCCGGCACCTTTCGCTTCCTGCAGCACCTTGGCATGCTGGCCGACGCCCCCGTGCCCACGCAGGCCACCGTGGTGTGCCGCCGCCACACGTGGTTTCGGGCCAAGTTTGCCGGGCTGTTTCGTACTAGCATGAGCACCGGGCAGTACATCGAGAAAGGCCAGGAATATGGCATCATCGCCGACCCCTACGGCGAAATGGCCGTGCGGCTGTTTACGCCGGTAAGCGGCTACATTATCGGCCTGAATCATATGCCCGTGGTAAACCAGGGCGACGCGCTGCTGCACATTGGCGTGCCGGAGGTGTCGTAGAGGTGTAATGCCTCGGGTGGCGCCGCTGGGAAACGGCCAAGCCAGCACCCATCAGCAGGTGCTTGGCACCAAAAGCCCCCGATTCTGCTTTTCTTTGTCGGGGCCCGGCGCTGCGCCGGGGCCGTTACTCGCTTTTCTGTCGCATGAAAAACACTTTGCAACTAGCGCTGAACGCTATCCTGCTGATAGCCGTCGGCGTGTTGTTTTACCTCCACTTCGCTTCCAAGCCTGCCGCCTCGGCAGCCCCTGCGGCCGCTACCTCGGCGCCGGTTAAGCAAACCGCCGTGGTAACGGTGGATTCGGGCGCGACAGCCCCCGCCACGGCTGCAGCCGTAGCCCCCGTCGTAGAGGACAACCTGCGCAAGGTGGCCTACGTGGAATCCAACAAGCTGATGGATGGGTACAAAGGCCTGCAGGATGCCCGCAAGGCTTTTGAGCGCAAAGTAGCCGGCTGGGAAAAGCAGCACGAGCAAAACGTGCGTGGCCTGCAAGCCGCCGCTCAGGCGTTTGAGAAAACGGCCGCTGGCCTGACTGATGAACAGCGCGCCGCCACCGTGCAGCGCCTGCAGCAGCAGGAGCAGCAGGTGGCCGCCAAGCAGCAGCAATTACAGCAGCAGGCTCAGCAAGAGGAAGCCAAGATGACGGAGCAGGTGCTCACCCGCGTCAACAAGCTGTTGGAGGCTTACGGCAAGGAACACGACTACGACCTGATACTGGTAGCCGGGGGCGGCAGCATCGCCTACGCCCGTCCAGGCCTCGATATCACGCAGGAGATTTTGGGCCGCCTGAACCGCGAATACGCGGCCAAGCAGAAGAAATAATTCGACTGCTGATGCGTTGTAACCCCGCCCGCCACCCGGTAGGCGGGGTTTATTTTTTCGTGCCGTTGCAACGATTGGCCTTTCCGCAGGCTCCCTTCGCGTGGGGGTGCCTGCGTACCCGTCTTGCACCACTCATATTCGTGCTATTGAAGTCCTTGACCGGACCCCAATAGCTTTGCGTGCCGATTCTCCTTCTTGGTTATTTATATGCAAACACTTCTACGTGTCGGTGCTGTTACGGCACTGCTCGGGGGACTTAGCGCAAGCGTCGCGCTGGCCCAACAAGCTACCGGCCGCGTAACCTTCAGCGGCTACGTGCGCGACGCCAGCACGGGCGAAAACCTCATCGGGGTGGCGGTAGTGCACCCGGCGTCTAGCCAGGGCACTGCCACCAACACCTATGGCTTCTTCTCGCTCACGCTGCCCGCCTCGGCCGATACCACGCGTCTGCTGGCCTCGTACCTGGGCTATCAGCGGCAGGTACTCACGGTGAAGATGGACAAAAGCCAGTCGTTGGACATTCGGCTGAAGCCGGCTACCAGCGAACTGGAGTCGGTGGAAATTGTGGGTACGCGGCAGGAGCAGATTGCGCAGAGCACGCGCATGGGCACCGTCAACATTCCGCTAAACCAGATCAAGGCCGTGCCGGCTTTGTTTGGGGAACGAGACGTGCTGAAGGTGCTGCAGCTGCTGCCCGGGGTGCAAAGCGGGGGCGAGGGCCAGAATGGCTTGTATGTGCGCGGCGGCTCGCCCGATCAGAACCTGATTCTGCTCGACGGCACGCCCGTGTACAACGCCTCGCACTTGTTCGGCTTCTTCTCCGTGTTCAATGCCGATGCGCTGAACAACGTGGAGCTGGTAAAAGGTGGCTTCCCGGCCCGCTACGGCGGCCGCCTTTCGTCGGTGCTTGATATTTCGATGAAAGAGGGCAATATGCAGGAGTTTCACGGCGAAGGCGGCATCGGGCTGATTGCCTCCCGCGTGACCCTAGAAGGCCCCATCAAGAAGGATACGGCATCGTTTATCGTCTCAGCGCGCCGCACTTACATTGATCTGCTGGCGCGACCTTTCATCATGGCGGCGGCCGATGGTGGCATAGCCGGTTATTTCTTCCACGACATCAATGCCAAGGTAAACTGGAAGCTCAGCCGCCGCGACCGGCTGTACCTGAGCGCCTACACCGGCCGCGACAAGTTTTACGCCCGCTACAAGGAAACCTTTGGGGGTGATGAGTATTCCAAGGTGAATACCGGCCTGGCTTGGGGCAACCTCACGGCCGCGCTGCGCTGGAACCACGTGATTAACGACCGGCTGTTTGCCAACACGCACTTTACCTTCAGCCGCTACCAGTTTGACATAGGCATCGAGGATGAGCAGCGACGCAACGACAACGGGCAGATGCGCACCGATAAGTACTCGCTGCAGTACCTGTCCAACATCCGCGACTGGAGCCTGAAATCGGATTTCGATTACGTGCCCGGGCCCAACCACTACATCCGTTTCGGCGGGCAGTACGTGTGGCACCAGTTCCGGCCCGGCGCCGCGCAGGCCAAGTCTTCGGACCCGAACTCCAACCCTACGTTCAAAATCGGTTCGCGCACGCATGCCCAGGAAGTGGGCCTGTATGTAGAGGACGACTATAAAGTGACCGAGCGGCTGAAGCTGAACGCGGGCTTGCGGCTCAATGGCTTCTTGGTGCGCGAAAAGCTGTTTCCATCTGTGGAGCCACGGGTGTCGGGCCGCTTCCTGCTCACCGATGAGTGGGCGCTGAAAGGTTCCTACGCCCGCACCACGCAGTACATTCACCTATTGGCCAATAGCGGCATCGGCCTGCCTACCGACCTGTGGGTGCCCGCTACGCCCAAGATTAAGCCCCAACGAGCCCAGCAGTTTAGTGCGGGTGTAGCCCGCAACCTGCGGTACCACGAGGAAGACTATGAGCTGAGTTTTGAAGCCTACTACAAGCCCATGCAGCGCCTCATTGAGTACCGCGAAGGCGCTAATTTCCTGGGTACTACCGACAACAACTGGGAAGACAAAGTGACCAGCGGCAACGGCTGGGCCTACGGTGCGGAAGTGTTTCTGCAGAAGAAGTCGGGCCGTACCACGGGCTGGCTGGGCTACACCCTGTCGTGGAGCAAGCGCCGTTTTGCCGAGCTGAACCAAGGCGAGATTTACCCCTTCAAGTACGACCGCCGGCACGACATGTCGCTGGTGCTCATCCACCAGTTTACGCCTACACTGCGCCTTTCGGGCACTTGGGTGTACGGCACCGGCAACGCCATTACCTTGTCGCGCGGCACGTACACGCTCGGCCCCGACTACGGCACTTTCGACGACTATGGCCCGCGCAACTCCTACCGCATGCGCGCCTACCACCGCATGGATGTGGACCTGAGCCATACCAAGAAAAAGCGTTGGGGCGAAATCGTGAACAGCTTCTCGATCTACAACGCTTACAACCGCCGCAATCCTTACTTCATGTACTTCGACCCCGGCTATACCTACACCAACGTCAACGGCACCACGGTAGTTGAGCAACCTACTTACAAGCAAATCAGCCTGTTTCCGTTGCTGCCTTCTTTCAGCAAAAGCTTCCGTTTCTAACCCGTTATCAGGATGAAAAAGCTCGCTCTAACCTGCCTGCCGCTGCTGCCCCTGCTACTGACGGGCTGCGAAACCATTGTTGAAGTACCCGAGCCGGAGCACACGCCCCGCGTGGCCGTGGTGCTGGCCCTCGACAACCTGGCTCCCGCCGATTCCATACGGCGGCTGGACTTTCCGGGCCGCCGCCCGTTTGTCAGCGTTAGCCAGCGCCTGTACACGCTCAACCGCCCCGAAGGCCGGGCCGATGCCACCGTGGAAGTGCGCGACGGCGCCGGTAACGTGGTGGAGCGCTACCGGCACGTCTCTTTTTACAACGGGGACCGGGGCCGCTACCGGCCGACGCTTGACTACCGCTTTCAGCCTGGCCAAGAATACGCCTTGCAAGTGTCGGTGCCGGGTGTGGAGCCCGCCGAAAGCCGCCTGACCCTGCCCACCGCCGTGCCCGTGGAAGCCACCATGACGCGACTAGCCAGCCAGAACGGCCAGGAGCGGGTACGCCTCACGGTGTCGTTTGACGAGCCGGGCGGCAGCACCGACTATTACGTAGCCTCGGCCCGGCTGCTCGATGCGCAGGGCGACCCAATTATGCCGCTTTATGTGGAGGACGAAGGCGACGGCACCGTGAACGTATCGCGCTACCGGCTGTCGAACCCCGGCTCCAGCTGGGACTCGTACCCCTTTCCCGATACCAACGCCAACGGGCAGCGCCTCAGCTTCTCCAACGTGGTAACGTACTACGGCGGCTCCTCAGGGCCGTGGGGCGGGGGCCAGCCGGCCTTCATCGAAGTCACGCTGTCGCACCTCACCCGCGACCTGTACCTCTTTATGAACAGCCAGCGGCAGTATTTCGATAACGACGGCAACCCCTTCTCCGAGCCCATACCGCTTTACTCCAATGTGAAGCCGGGCTTTGGCATCTTTGGTGGTTCAGCGGATGCTTCTTTCCGTATTCGCTTATAGATCAATGCGGTATCGGTTAAGCCTGGCGGGCGCACAGCCGTCTATGCAAGTAGACCAATTGCGCTGACAGGCGTTGCCGATATGAAATTCATTCCCAAACTCCTGCTCACTGGCTTGGTAGTGGTGATGCTGAGCGTGCTCAGCAGCTGCATGGCGCCAGCCCGTACCGTGGTGGTGGGCCCGGCGCCCCCGCCAGTCATTGTGCACTCGCGCCCGACGGTGATTCATGCCCGCCTGTATTACCGTCCGCGCTACTACCATACCTACAGCACTACCGCCAAGTACCGCGACGGGGTTGTGTAATCGTAGTGCGTTAAGCGCCGCCAACCCAAAAGAGAAAGCCCCGGCATCGTTACGATGCCGGGGCTTTCTCTTTTGGGTTGGTGCAGTACTAAGTTAGAACGCGAAGCGGATGCTCAGGGCTGCGTCGTTGTAGAAGCCGGTGCCGTTCCAGTTGTAGATGTCGAAGTAAGGCTTGTAATCGACACCCACCACCAGCGGCAGGTCTGGGATTTTATATTCGATGCCTACGATCAGGTCGCCGCCCACAGCGGGACGCAGCTCGTTGTCGTAGTAGTACTCGCGGACATAGTAGTCGCGACCTTTCTTGCGGTAGCGGTAAGCTACATCGTAGTAGTAACGGCCGCGGTAGGCGCCGGCGTGCAAGCCGCCGCCAAAGTACCACTGCAGGTTTTTGGCTTCAGGAATGATCTGCCAGTGCTTTTCAAACAACAGGGTGAAGCGGGCACCCCGGGCCAGGTACTCGGTGGTCACCAGACCTTCCACGGCCACGTTTTTGCCGCTGCTCATGAAGTGCTTGATGGTGAGGCCCGAAGCATAATTGCCGCCGCGTAGGCCGATGGCTGTTTGGTAGCCCGACCCGGCATTGCCACCCGTGCTGCTCTTGCCCGATGATTTGCTGCTGGTCGTCTTCTTCTGCTGAGCCGACAATTGGCTTATTGGAAGAAACAGTACTAGCAGAAGTAATGCTAGAAAAGATTTGCTCATGAAATGTTACAAAAATTGCGGATGAAACCTTGATTTGCGACTTTCTAAGGCACAAACATAAGGGTTGCGGTGCAATTTATGCCGTCGGTGAGACGCCTGCCGCAATTTCATCGGAAAGGTAAACCCGCACGCCGCCGCCCTCTTGGTAGGCCGCATTGAGCATGGCTTGGGCCACGGCTTGAGCGGGAATGCCGCGGTAGCGGCGCAAAGGACCAAGCAGCAGCGGATGCAGAAAGCGCAGCAGCGTGGCCCCGATTTGTTCGCCCAAGCGCTTCTCGGAACGGGCGCCGAGCAGCAAGGAAGGACGGAAAATGTGAATGGCCCGGAATGGCGTCTGACGCACGGCCGTTTCCATGTCTCCTTTCACGCGGTTATAGTAAAAAGCCGAAGCCGGATCGGCGCCCATAGCCGATACCACCATGTACTGCGCCGCAAAGTTGGAGGCTGTTACGGCCGCCAGCTTCACCGCGTAGAGGTAGTCAACCTTGTAAAAAGCCTCTTTGGAGCCGGCCTGCTGCATGGTGGTGCCCAGGCAGCAGAACACATCATCGGCAATAAGCGAGAGGCGGTAATCCTCCAGCCGATCAAATTCCACGACCCGCTGATCGAGGCGCGGGTGCACCAGCGGCAGCGGCCGGCGCGCCACGGCTATGACCTTGGAATAACGACCACTATTGAGAAGCAACGGCAGCAGGTAGCTGCCCACGAGGCCAGAAGCGCCCGCAATGAGGGCAACTTTTTGGGGGGCCGACGAAGTGGGGTCCATGTCGAACAGGAAGGAGGAGGGCTGGAGAAGGTTCGGCGCTTTACCAACGGGCCCCGGGGCTGAAGGTTGCTTGAGCCCCGGGGCCGTTCGCTAGCTGAGGTTACTCCTCGTCGTCGATGAGGCGGGTGTGGTCGGGCTGGAGCTGCACCCGGCCATTGCGGTAAAGGTTGCCGAGAGCCTTTTTAAACACCTTTTTGCTCATGCCCAGGCGCCGGTATATTTCCTCCGGGTCGCTGTGGTCGGTGAGGGGGAGGGTGCCGCCCGCCTTGCGCAGGGCCAGCACCAGCGTGTCGGCGGCGGCCAGGGCTTCGTCGTAGCCCTGCCGCTGCAGGCTCACGTCTACTTTGCCATCGGGCCGTACCTGGCGCACGTAGCCGGGCCGCACCTCGCCAATGCTCATGGGGCGGAATACTTCGTTGCGAAACAGCATGCCTTGGTAGCGGCCATCCACAAGGGCTGCGTAGCCCAGGTCGCTTTCGCCGGCTATCAGCAGCTGCACTTCCTGACCCGGCTCCAACTGCGGCTCTCGGTCGGTAAACTTTTCCCACTTGGCCGTGGCCACGAGGCGGTCGGAGGTTTCATCCAGGTAGATGTATACCAGCGCCTTGTCGCCAGTGCGCAGGCGTTTGGGCTGGTTGCGCAAGGGCACCAATAAGTCCTTGGGCAGACCCCAATCAAGGAATGCGCCTAGGCCCGTAACATCTTTCACGGTGAGGGCGGCAAACTCGCCCACTTTGGCCAGCGGCTGCTCGGTGGTGGCTACGAGGCGGTCTTCAGAGTCGCGGTACACGAACACGCGCAGCACGTCGCCCACGTGAGTGCCGGCGGGCACGTAGCGGTCAGGGAGCAGAATGTCGCCGTCGTCGGACATGAGGTACACGCCGAATTCGACAAAGCGGGCTACTTCGAGTTCGTTGTAATCACCGAGGTTCATATGGAGAGGGGCAAAGAGCAATGAAAAATGAGCCTGAATAAAGCTCATTGCAGGCTTACGCGGGAGTGCAAAGGTGGGGTTTTGCCAGCGGATGCTACTTGGGCAAAAAGTGGGGGTGTAGGGCACTGCTCAACCAACCCCGGCAACCGAACAGGTTATGAGTGATCTACAATCTGTTAGGACTTTGCTGCTACGCACCATGGCACCGGTTACTGAAAGTAGTCGTAGCGCACAATGCTTGGCTGGCCGAAGCTGAAGTCGCTGAAGGTGTAGTAATTGCGGGTGGTCTGGAAGATGCGGGAATCGGCTGAAGTGCCGATGCCGCGCGGGTAGAAGCCAAAAAGCAATTGGATGGTATTCACGGCCAGGTACTCATTGCGGAAGCGCAAGCCCATGCCAAAGCCCGTGTAAGGCTTATCCCGGAATGGCGACGCATGCCCGTCGGTGCTCAGCCAGGCCGCATCGACGAAAGCAATGCCTGCCAGGCGAAAGCCCAGAAAGGAAATGGGGGTAAACACGTTGGTTTCGTAATTAATCACAAAGCGGCTGCTGCCGCGCAGCGCCTCCTCACCCCGGAAGCCGCGCAGACCACGTTCCTCGTTGATACTCAGCGGCCGGTCGCCGGGAAGGCGGTTGATGCCGATAAGCGAGCGGTTCCAAAAGAAGTGTCGCCACTGCCAGTTGCCGGTGTGGTAGAGGCGCGTAAAGGCCAGCAGCTCACCGGTGAAGGCGCCTTGCTCCCAACGGCCGCGGCGCAGGAAACGGCCGTATTCACCGCTTACATACAGGTAGCCGCGGTTGACGTTGAAGCTTGCTAGGCCCACCCGCGCCGCGGTATAAGGGCGGTTGCCGAGCTCGTTAAAATCGTAGCCGGTGGTAAGCGTCAGGAGCGTGCCGGTGGGTACGTCCTCGGTGCGCCCGAAGCCGAACAGGTAACGGTCTTTGTAGTAGCGCCGCACGCTGTAGCCCACGCTGGCCAGCCCGATGATGCTGTTGCCGTATCGCTCGCTCGGCTTGCGGGTGTAAGTGGTGCGGATGGAGCGCGCCGCCACAATAATGCGGGCCGGATTCTCGTAGCCCAGGTCGTAGGATCGGGGCTGAAAGGCGCGGCCTAGCCACGCATCGGCGACGTGAAAGTGCAGCGGTGCAAACGAAGGCGCCTCGCCGGGCGGGGTGGGGTTGCGCTGAATGCCTTGCCGGTAGCGCGCCGCGCCCACGGCGTAGGCGTAGCGGGTGTTTACGGCCACAAAGCCGCGCGAAAGCGACGCCGCCATTTCCTCACTCTGGTACTGATTCAGGTAGCGCGCCTGACCCACGAGGTAGTTGCGAAGCGGAATGGCGTAGCTGCCTTGGTACGACCAGCCCTGCGGGTCGGGGCGGCCATACACGAAGCGGTTGCGGAAGTCATGGCCGCGGGCCAGAAAGTTTTTGTCGCGCAAGGATAGGACGCCTGCGCCCACGTCACGGATCTGCAGGCCGGCATTGATGCTGAACACGTCCTTCGTGATGACCTTGATATCGACGCTGTCGCGGGTAGAAGTACGCTCATTCACCACCACGCGGGCATCGAGAATGAAGGTGGTCTGGCGCAGCAGGCGTTCGGTTTCGGCCATGGCCTGGGGTTGCAGCTCCTCGCCCGGCCGAAACAAGAGCAGCTTGCGAATCTTGCGCCGCGCCGTGACGATGTGCAGGGCGTTGCCGCTTTTCTCCAGGATGTTGCGCGGCACGCGGGTGGTGTCGTTGATGCTGTAGCCGAACGCATCGAGGGCCTGCACCTCCACCCGGCGCACGATTTTGTAGTTGTGGCGGTCGTACTGGCGGTCGAGCAGCGTGGCGTCGAGGCCGGTTTGTTCTTCGCTACGGTCAGTGAATTTGAAAACCGCCGAAGCGGCCTTGCCCAAAATGGTTTTGCGCCGGGTATAGGCTTTCAGCCCCCCGATGAAACGCTGCTCGTCAAAGCGGCGGCGCAGCGAATCCACCGTTTGCTGGTGCTGGCGCCGAAGCGAATCGGCTAGCTGGCCCGCGCGCGGCTGCTGGGCTACGGCCGTGGTAGGCACGCAGCAGAGCAGGAGCAGCGCAAACAGCAGAACCCAAGGCAAACGAAGCAGGCAAGAAGGCACGGGGCGGCGGGCAGAGCCCATATAACAGAGCTAGCTGCCGAAGATACGAAACCCCAGGCTGGCTGTTGAAGCAGGGAACTATTCCTAAAAAAATTAGTCGGCCTAAAATGCGGAACAATGTTGCGTAATCGGCAGTTTTTCTATTTGTTTACACCTCGAAGCGCAGCCTTTAGATGAACGAGCGAATCATAGAAAAGCTAAGTATTTTGGCAGATGCCGCGAAGTATGATGCCTCGTGCTCCAGCAGTGGCGGCAAGCGCAAAAATGAGAACCGCGGCCTCGGCAATGCCGAGGGCATGGGCATTTGCCACAGCTACACTGAGGATGGCCGTTGCGTGTCGCTGCTCAAGATTCTGCTCACCAACCACTGCATTTTCGATTGCGCTTATTGCGTGTCGCGCAAAAGCAACGACGTGAAGCGCGCCGCCTTTACGGTGGAGGAAGTTGTGGACCTGACCATGAACTTCTACCGCCGCAACTACATCGAGGGCCTGTTCTTGAGTAGCGGTATCTTCTCGTCGCCCGATTACACGATGGAGCGGCTGGTGCGCATTTGCAAAAAGCTGCGCACCGAGCAGAAGTTCAACGGCTACATCCACCTCAAAACTATTCCGGGTGCCTCGGAAGAGCTGATTCAGGAAGCCGGTCTCTATGCCGACCGCCTCAGCGTGAACATTGAGTTGCCTTCGGAGCTGAGCCTCAAGAACCTCGCACCCGAGAAAAACTACGAGGAGATTCTGACGCCGATGAGTCAGATTCAGACCAAGGTGGCCGAGAACCGCGAAGAGCGGGAGCTGTTTCGTAAGGTGCCGCAGTTTGCGCCTGCCGGCCAGACTACCCAGCTCGTGGTGGGTGCCTCGCCCGAAACCGACCACCAGATCATCAAACTCGCCGACGGCCTTTACAAAGGCTACGGCCTGAAGCGCGTGTACTACTCCGGCTACGTGCCTGTGAGTGGCGACGACCGTCTGCCGCAGGTGGTGCAGCCCCCGCTGATGCGCGAGCACCGCCTGTACCAGTCCGATTGGCTGATGCGCTTCTACGGCTTCGATGCCGATGAAATCCTGGACCCGGCGCACCCGCACCTCGACCTCGAAATCGACCCGAAGCTGGCCTGGGCCCTGCGTCACCGCCACGTATTCCCAGTTGACGTGAACACTGCGGATTACGAGCTGATACTGCGCGTGCCCGGCGTGGGTATGAAATCGGCCAAGCGCATTGTGGCGGCCCGCCGCTTTGCGCCGCTTACTCTGGACCACCTGCACAAGTTTGGCGTGGTGCTACGCCGGGCGCGCTACTTCATCACCTGCCGCGGCATGGCTTTGGAAAAGCGCGACTACGATGAGCAGACGGTACGCCGCAAAATCCTGTACGGCGACGGCCAGACGCGTTCGGCGCTGGTGAAGCGCCAGCTCGACCTCTTCGCGCCCGAGCCCACCATTATCACAGCGCCCGATCTGGTGTCGCCCCAACTCGACCTTTTTCGCCAAGCCGGCTAATCCCATCCGTCCCTCTCTCTCGACACCATTATGACTATCTCGCACCGCGACCAGCCCCCGGCCGATGATTCCAAGAAAGTAGCGCGCATGGCGTGCTGCTGCAAGCTTTCCGACCTGCTGCCTTTGGTACGTCAGCGCCTGCAGGCAAGCCGTGAGCAGCTGGCCCAACAGGCGGCTGAGCAGCAGCGCGCCGCTTAAACGGGGCTGGCAACGGTTCGTTTATCGGTGCCGACCTGCTTCGTTGATGCCTTGTAGCCCGATAAATCCTCAGCGGCCGTCGCGCCCGTATACGGACGATGACGTACGACTTGGAACACCACTACGTGCCTACTAATGGCGTGCAGCTGCATGTGGTGCAAAGCGGCCCCGTTGATGGTCCGTTGGTGCTGCTACTGCACGGCTTCCCTGAATTCTGGTACGGTTGGCACCGGCAGATACCGGCGCTGGCCGCTGCTGGCTACCGCGTGTGGGTGCCCGATCAGCGCGGTTATAATCTGTCGGACAAGCCGCCCTACGTAGCGCATTACGCTTTGCCCAAGCTGGCTGCCGACATACTGGGGCTGATAGCGGCCACCGGGCGCGACAAGGCCATTATTGTGGGGCATGACTGGGGTGCAGTAGTGGCATGGCACCTGGCCATGCATCATGCCGAGCATGTGGAGCGTGTGGCCATCCTGAATGTGCCGCACCCAGCGGTGTTTGGCCGCACTTTGCGCCGAAGCCCGCGGCAGTTACGCAAAAGCTGGTACGTGTTCTTTTTCCAGCTGCCGTGGCTGCCCGAGAAGCTGACACGCCTCGGCAACTGGTGGGTAGGCCGCCAAACCCTGGTCAAGAGCAGCCGGCGCGGCACCTTCACGCCCGATGATTTGCGCGAGTACCAAGCCGCCTGGTCGAAGCCCGGTGCCATGCAAAGCATGATCAACTGGTACCGCGCGGCTGTGCGCTACGGCCAGAGCACCTTCGCCAGCAGTCGGGTATCGGTGCCGCTGCGCATTCTGTGGGGCAAGCGGGATGCGTTTTTGCAAGCCAGCATGGCGCAGGAAAGTCTGAATTATTGCGACAACGGCCAACTCACGTACTTCGATAAGGCTACGCACTGGCTGCAGCACGAGGAGCCCGAACGCGTAAATGAGCTGCTGCTGGCCTTTTTCGCCGAACCGGCCTTGAGATAGTGCCGAGCGGGCACCGAAGCCACCTTTCATTCTTCTACTTCACATGAAAAAGTCTGCCTCGCTTCAGCGCCAACCAGCTCTTGGGCTAAGCTGGGCCGGTACGCTGCCGCCCAGCTTCGATGGTACGGCTCGCTTCACCTACGACGCCTCGTTCGACGGGCTGCTGTGCGTGCTGCTGGCCTGCTGGGAAAGCCGCCGCTGGCCCGAGGCTATTCAACCGGAGGATGCGGCGCAGGGCGGGCTGTTCAGCGAAACGCGCTTTGTGGAGACAGACGAAGCCCGCGCCCGCCGCGTGTGGGAGGGGCTGCTGAAGTACATGCCTGCCGAGGCGCGTACCAGTCTGTACAAGACCTTCCTGTCGGAGCGAACCGACCGGGAGCTGACCATCTTTCGCTACGTGCAACTGGCCATCGAAGCCGGCGGGCAGGATATCAGCGAAAACTACGGCAACGACACGGTGCGCGCCGTGGCCGACGTGGTAAAGCAACTCTTTCGGGAAAAGCACCGCATGGAAGCATTTGTACGCTTTGAGAAAACGCACGACGGCCTGTTTCACGCTACGATCGAGCCTGATTACGACGTGCTACCGCTCATTGCCGAGCACTTCACCAAGCGCTACGCCGATCAGCGCTGGCTGATTTTCGACCGTCGCCGTCGTTACGGACTCTACTACGACCTGCAGCGCACCGACGTGGTAAGCTTCGACGCGGAGGCTAGTGCCGGTAGCAGCACTTCAGCCGTATCCGCCGCCGTGCTCGACGAGCGGGAGCCGCTGTTTCAAACGCTTTGGCAGGCGTATTTCGACCACGTAAACATTCCGGAGCGGAAAAACGTGAAGCTGCACCGGCGCCACATGCCCAAGCGATACTGGAAGTATCTGACGGAAAAGCAACCCCGCGAACGGCAGTTCCGGCCCATTGATAACAAGAACAATACGGGCGAGCAGGCGTAAGGCCGTGGGCCGGCAGCAGGCGGGCTAGCTTAACTTTTTGCATTTTCGCGGCCTAATCGTCGATTCTTCTTCGCATGAGCGTATTGATATTTGGGGCCGCTGGCCAGTTGGGACAATGTCTGGCGCACGTAGCCGCTGAGCGTAACTTTTCGGGGCTGGTGCTGCTGCCCGAGCACGAAGCCAACATTCTCGACGAAGCCAAGCTCCGGGCTACTTTCGAGCAGTACCGGCCGCAGTACTGCATCAACTGTGCCGCCTACACGGCCGTGGACAAAGCCGAGGATGAACTGGAGCTGGCCCGCCGCGTAAACCGCGACGGTGTGGAAAACCTGGCGCGGCTCTGCGGTGAGTTTGGCACCACGCTGCTGCACATCTCCACCGATTTTGTGTTTGCGGGCACCGGTAATCAGCCCTTGCAAGAAACGGATGAGGTGGCTCCCATTAACGCTTACGGCCTTACGAAGCTGGAAGGCGAGCAGGTGATTCCGCCGCACACCGACAAGTATTTCATCCTACGCACCAGTTGGCTGTATTCCGAATACGCCGGCAACTTCACCAAAACCATGCTGCGCCTGGGTCGCGAGCGGGACGAGTTGCGCGTCATTTGGGACCAGCTAGGTACGCCCACGTACGCCATCGACTTGGCCGGGGTGCTGCTGCACATCATCGAGACGGGCAACACGCAGTACGGGCTTTACCACTACAGCAACGAGGGCGTCACCTCCTGGTACGATTTTGCCGCCGCCATCTTCGAGCTGGGCAGCCTGCCCACGCGGGTAGTGCCCATTCGCACCGCCGAATACCCCACCAAGGCCACGCGTCCGGCTTATTCGGTAATGGACAAGAGCAAAGCCAAAACGCAGCTGGGCGTGGCCATTCCGCACTGGCGGGTGAGCCTGCAGGAGTGCCTGCGCCGGCTTGCCACGCAGGCATAAGGGGAGTTCGGCTTGCGGCCAAGGTGTTGCCTCTGATCAGCCGTAGGCTGACGTGCTCCCAATACCAAGCCGCCTCAGTGCCGGGTTTATTCCCGATGCTGAGGCGGCTTTTATGATGCGGCGTCGGCTTATTGCGCCGTCGCTACCACGACGTTGCCTTGCAGCTTTAGCACCTGCGGCTCGGATCCGGCTGAGGTCGTGACGGTAACGGTTTTGTGAAAGGCGCCGGGGTTAGCCGCATTATAAGTGGCGGTGATTTGGGCGGTTTTGCCGGGCATGATGGGCTCCTTGGTGTAGTCGGTGGCGGTGCAGCCGCACGAGCCCTGAACTTGCGTAATCACTAGCGGAGTACTGCCGGTGTTGCGGAATTCGAAGGTAGTCGTCACGGGTACAGCCTGCTTGATGTCGCCAAAGTTGTGCTCGGTTTTGGACCACTTCAGTGTAGCACGTTTGGTGACTGAGGAGGGCGCGGGAGTAGGCGAGGCGTGCAGGGCCAGATCTTGGGCAAAAGAAGTGCTGGCGAGCAGCAGCGCAGCGGCAAAGAACAGACGCGTTTTCATGGGTAGCGAAGTTTTGGAAGTCAGAAATCAGTGATTTAGGCGTTTTGCCGATACCTCCATGGCTGGCCCGGCGAACGAAACAAAAGTATCGGGGCCCTGCTGCCGACTTTGTTAACGAGACGTGAATACTTGTTAATGAAATGTTAACGGCCGATCGGGGCCATGCTGCGGCCAGGCCTGGCGTGCTAGCTTAGGGGCATGAAATCGTCGGCTATTCGCTGGGTAGTGGTGCTGGGCGTGGTGTCCATTGTAGGCATCATTGCCATGCAGATGTATTGGGTGCAGAAAGCCTTTGCGCTCGAAGAGCGGCGCTTCGACCAGAAGCTGCACCTGGCTCTGCGCAACGTAGCTGCGCACCTCGCCACGTACAACCGCGTTGCGCTGCCTGACCACAGCCCTGTGCGCCAACTGTCGTCGAACTACTACGTGGTAAACGTCAACGACGTCATCGACGCCAACGTGCTCGAGTTTTACCTGGCGAAGGAATTCGCGGCCTTGAATCTGCGGGCCGATTACGAGTACGCCATTTACGACTGCGCCAGCGACGAAATGGTGTACGGTAACTACGTGGCCGCCTCAGCCCGGCCCGTGGCGCAGCGCCCCCAAACCTCGCTGCCGAAGTGGAATCAGTACACGTACTACTTTGGCTTGTACCTGCCCGACCGGGCCGCGTACCTCGCGGGCAAGCTCGATGCGTGGATAGTCAGCTCGGTAGTGCTGCTGGTGGTGGTCGTGTTCTTTGCTTACGCCTTATTCGTGATTCTACGTCAGAAGCAGCTGTCGGAAATCCAGCGCGACTTCATCAACAACATGACGCACGAGTTCAAAACGCCCATCGCCACCATCGGCATTGCGGCAGAAGTGCTGGCTGCGCCCGACATCGTGCGGCAGCCGCAACGCCTGCTCAGCTACGCCGACATCATCCGCGACGAAAACCAGCGCCTAAGCAAGCAAGTGGACAAGGTGCTGCAAATGGCGCGCAGCGAGCGGGAGGAGTTTCGGCTGCACCGCGAAACGGTGGATTTGCACGCCTTGATCGAGCAGGTCGTGCGCAATTTTGACCTACCTGGTAAGAACCCGCAGGGCTGCATTCAGACAAACTTAGCCGCCACGGAGCCTCATGTGCAGGCTGACGCCACGCACCTGGCCAACATCCTGTTTAATCTGCTCGACAACGCTGTGAAGTACGCCGGTACCAACGCCCCGCAGGTAGTCCTGAGCACGCGCGACGCCGGCCGCAAGCTGCAGCTTACCGTCGCCGACAACGGCATGGGTATGGTGGCGGCCGACTGCAAGCGGGTGTTTCAGAAGTTTTACCGGGTGCCCCGGGCCGATGCCGACGCCGTACCTGGCTTCGGGCTGGGCCTGTATTACGTGCGCAACGTGGCCACTGCCCACGGCTGGCCGCTGCGCCTGCACAGCGTGCCGGGCCACGGCAGCACCTTCACCCTTGAGTTTCCGTGGTTGACCTCCGTGCCCGCATGAACCCGACTCCGCCCCGCATCCTTTACGCCGAGGACGACGTGAACCTGAGCTTTGTCACCCGCGACAACCTGGAGCTGCGCGGCTACCACATCACGCACTGCCCCGATGGCCCCACGGCCCTGGCCGCTTTCGGCGAGCAGCCCTTCGACCTGTGCATTCTCGATGTGATGCTGCCCCGCCTCGACGGCTTTGCGCTGGCGCGGCAGATCCGGGCCCGCAATGCTCAAGTGCCCATATTGTTTCTGAGCGCCAAGTCGCTCAAAGAGGACCGCATTCAAGGCCTGCAAACCGGCGCCGACGACTACATCACCAAACCTTTCAGCATGGAGGAGCTGGTGCTGCGCATCCAAGTGTTTCTGAAGCGGAGCAGCGTAGGAAGCAGCGCCCCGGCACGTGCCATTCTGGCCCTCGGGCGCTAC
Organism: Hymenobacter sp. FMD4; assembly: GCF_058932745.1. Classification (NCBI taxonomy): domain Bacteria; kingdom Pseudomonadati; phylum Bacteroidota; class Cytophagia; order Cytophagales; family Hymenobacteraceae; genus Hymenobacter; species Hymenobacter sp. FMD4. The sequence goes on along the minus strand of NZ_JBZYWH010000004.1, from coordinate 83,272 downwards.
ACTTTCAGCCCCGAAAACCTTACGCTCAACTGCCCCGAGGAGTGCATCGGCCTTACCCAAAAGGAAGCACAGCTGCTGGCTCTTTTCGGGCGCAATGCCGGCCAAGTGCTGCGCCGCGAAGACATTCTGCAAACCCTGTGGGGCGACGATGATTACTTCATGGGCCGTAGCCTGGATGTATTCGTGTCGCGGCTGCGCAAGTACCTGCGCCACGATGCCAGCCTGCGCATCAAGGCCGTGCACCGCGTCGGGTTTGTGCTGCAGGTGGGGTAAAGCCGATTGGCACCGGAGCTCGGCCGTAGAATCATTTGTTGATGCGCAGACAACTGCTACCCCGTTTCCCGCATCTGAGCCGTTCAGACGCTTCATTCTCACCTGAACGGCTTATGCGCTTTACCTACCATCGGCTCAATAACCTCGTGGGCGGCCTCGTTTTTGCCGCGGCCTTCATCACGTATTGGCTCACGCTTGAGCCCACGGTCAGTTTTTGGGACGTAGGCGAATTCATTGCCAGCGCCCATAAGCTGCAGGTGCCACACCCGCCCGGTGCGCCGCTGTTCTTGCTGCTGGGGCGGCTGGCCTCGTTGTTGAGCTTTGGGTACGCACCGGCCGTGCCGCTGCTCGTCAATGGCTTGTCGGCGCTGAGCAGCGCGCTTACGGTGCTGCTGCTGTTCTGGAGCATTACCATGCTGGCCCGCAATCTGGTGCTGCCCGGCGCGGAAAGGGGAGAGGCTACCACGGCCGAGCAAACGGCGCTCATCCTGGGCAGCGGCGCGGTAGGAGCCTTGGCCTTCGCGTTTTCCGATTCGTTTTGGTTTAATGCCGTGGAGGCCGAAGTATACGCCATGTCGTCGCTGGGCACGGCGGTGGTGGTGTGGCTAATGCTGAAGTGGGAGGCCCGCGCCGATGAGGCTGATGCCGATAAGTGGCTGGTGTTGATTGCTTACATCATCGGGCTGAGCATCGGGGTGCACTTGCTCAACCTGCTGGCCATTCCGGCCCTGGGCCTGATTTACTACTTCCGCCGTACGGTCCAGCCCACTTGGCGCGGCGGCGTGCTTACCCTGGGCACAAGCTTCGCGCTGGTGCTGACGATTCTGGTGGGCGTGATTCCCGGCTTGCCGTCGTTGGCAAGCAGCGTAGAAGTGATGTTCGTCAATGCGTTTGGCCTGCCATTCAACTCCGGCGTCAGCTTCTTCCTGCTGATGCTGGTCGCGCTGATTGGTTTTGGCTTCCGCTACGCCGTACGCACCGGCAGCCGCGTGCTGCACACTTCGCTGATGAGTCTGGTATTCGTGCTGATCGGGTATTCCTGCTACCTCATCGTCCCGATTCGCTCCGGTTTCAACCCGCTCATCGACGAAAACAACCCCGAGGATGTACTTTCCTTTGTGAGCTACCTGAAGCGCGAGCAGTACGGCGACCGGCCCTTGCTCTACGGGCCGCAGTTCAACGCCCAGCCCATCGCGCAGCAGGAAGGCGCCCCGCGCTACGAGCGGAAAGATGGCCGCTACGTGGTGGCGGAGCGCCGGCTGCAGACCGAGTACGCCGCCGAAGACAAAACCCTGCTGCCGCGCCTCTACAGCACTTTGCCCGGCCACTTGCACGAGTATCAGAAGTGGGTGGAGGTGCAGCCCGATCAGCGCCCCACTATGGCTCAGAACCTCTCGTTCATGCTGCGCTACCAGCTAGGGCACATGTATTGGCGGTACTTCCTCTGGAACTTCGTGGGGCGCGAGTCCGATATGCAGCACGCCGGGGTGCTCTGGCCGACCAATGCCAGCAAAAACGGCTTGCCCGAGCACCTGGCCGACAACCGTGCCCGCAACAACTACTTCGCCTTGCCGCTGCTGCTGGGCCTGGCCGGCTTGCTGCTGCACGCGCGCCGCGACGGGCGGGGCGCCCTCGTGGTAGGAATGCTGTTTGTGTTGACGGGCGTGGGCGTGGTGCTGTACCTCAACCAGCCGCCCACCGAGCCGCGCGAGCGGGATTATGCCTTCGCCGGCTCGTTCTATGCCTTCGCCATCTGGATCGGGCTGGGCGTGCTGGCCTGTGCCGAAGCGCTGCGGAGCCTGCTGCGCCCGGCGCGGCTGCGCGTGGCGCTGGCTACGGGGCTTAGCCTCACGGTGCCTGCCCTTATGGCTGCCGAAGGCTGGAACGACCACAACCGCTCCGACCGCTACATGGCGCTGGACTGGGCCAAAAACATGCTCAATAGCGTCGCGCCGAACGCGCTGCTCATCACCTACGCCGACAACGACACCTTCCCGCTCTGGTACGCCCAGCAGGTAGAAGGCATCCGCCCCGACGTGCGCGTGGCCGTGCTCAGCTACCTGAACACCGACTGGTACATCGACCAGCTAAAGCAGCCCATGGGCGCCTCGGCTCCGCTGCCGATGACTTTGCAGCGTCAGGATTACACCCAAGGCACCAACGATTACCTGCCGCTGGTGCCCAACCCGGCCGTGGCGGCCGTGAACCTGAAGGAGTTTACGCAGCTGGTGCGCCAGAATTCGCCGCTGCTGCGGGTACAAACGCAAAGCGGTCGGCCGCTATTGGCGGTGCCCTCGCGCACGTTTTTCCTGGATGTGGATACGGCCATGGTACGGCAAGCTGACCTGGTGCAGAGGGCGCGGCGTGGGCAGGTAGTGCCACGCATGACGTGGCAGGCGGCCCAAGGCGGGGTGATGGAGAAGAAGGAGCTGGCTATTTTGGATGTGCTGGCCGCCAACAACTGGCAGCGGCCCGTCTACATGTCGACGAGTATGCCGCCGCAGGAGTATCTGGGCCTGGAAAACTACTTCCAGCTTGAAGGCCTGGCTTACCGCATTCTGCCTGCGGCCAATCCGGAAGCCAAAGTCACACCGCAGGAAATCGGCTACGTAAGCCGCGAACTGCTCTACGACTCGCTGATGCGCAAATTCGTCTACCGCAACCTCGACAACCAGCGCGTGTACTACGACGAGCAACAACGCCGCTTGGTAGGGCAGTACCGCGAACAGTTCGTGCGCTTGGCCCAGGCTTACCTCCGCGACGGCGACCAAGCAAAAGCCAAACAGGTAATCGACCGATGCCTGCGCGTGATGCCCGACGACTCATTGCCCTATGACTACTTCACCGCCGATCTGGTAGCGCCGCTGGTGCAGGTAGGCGACGCGCCGCGCGCCCACCGCATCATGGACCTGCTTACCAACCGTGCCCAGCAAAGCCTCGCCTACTACAGTACTCACAATCCCATTCTGTTCGACCGCGAAGTGCAGCTGCAACTCGTCACGCTCAGCCGCCTCTACCAAGCCGCCGCCGATACCAGCGACCAACCACGCGCCGCCCGCATTGCCGGGCTGCTGGAGCAGTACATGCCGCGTTCCTGATTGCAGGGCACGCCAGTACGGGGCTGCAATAATGAATCCCGCCTGCCGTGCCCTGCGTTTAGCAGCCCATGAGCCGAGGTTTTGTAAAAGAAGACGACTCCCAGCAGCCGCCCATCATTCCGCCGCGGGCTGCCTTGCCGCCCAATACGCCCAACTACGTGACGCCCCAAGGCCTGGAGCAGCTGCGCGAGGAGCTCACGGCCCTGGAGGCTGAGCGCAGCCAGGCCGAGGCCAACCGCGAGAACGACACCGACCGCACGCGCCAGCTCAGCCTGATTAACGGCAAAATGAGTGCTTTGAACACCCGCATTGCCAGCGCCAAAGTTGTTGATCCGCGCCAGCAGCCGGCCGGGGAAGTGCGCTTTGGGGCTACCGTCACGTTGCACACCCGCAGTGGCGGCAAGCCGGGCACGGAGCGGCGCTTTGCCATCGTGGGGGTGGATGAGGCTTCGGTGGCTGAGGGCAAGGTAGCTTTTGTGGCGCCCATTGCGCGGGCGGTGCAGGGCGCCCGACTGGGTCAGCTGGTCACGCTGCACCTCGGCGGCAAGGAAGAAGTGGTGGAAGTAACCAGCATCAGCTACGAAGGCCAGTAAACCAAGCGGCTGCCGGCCAGGGCTGCGGTACTTGGTCTGGACTTGTAGATTTGCGGAGCGTGCAATTGCACGCGCTATTGAATCCGCCAGCGCATGATTGTTTACAAAGCCTCCGATTGGTGGGAAGCGTTTCGCCACCTGCACACTTCGCCCATTATCAAGCGCCTGCTCAAACGGGTGCTGCTGCTGGGTGTGTATGGTGCCGTGGTAGCGGTGGTGGAGCTGGAGTTTATCAGGCTCGAATTCACCGTTGATCGGGAGTATTTTTCGCTGCTGGGCATTCTGCTGAGCTTGTTGCTGGCCTTCCGCACCAACACTGCCTACGACCGATTCTACGAAGGCCGCCGGCTATGGGGCCAGCTCGTGAACAACTGCCGCAACCTGGCCGTGCTGCTCCACGCCCGCCTGCCCGCCGACGACCACGAAAACCGCTTCCACCTCGCCAAGCTGCTGTCGAACTTTCCCATTGCCCTCGACGGCCACCTGCGTGGCGCTGTGCGCTTCGAAAATTTAGAGGACCTGGAACGCGGGCAGATGGAGCTGCTGCGGCAGTCGGGCCACGTGCCGTCGTTGCTTTCGGCCATGCTGCAGGAGCACTACGAACGGCTGCTGCGCCAGGAACTGATTCTGCCGGTACACCTGCTGGCTATTCAGCGCCACCACGAAACCTTGCTGGACGTAACCGGTGCCTGCGAGCGAATCCAGAAAACTCCGATTCCGTTTTCTTACAGCTTCTTTATCAAGGGCTTTATTTCGGTGTTTCTCTTCGCTATGCCCTTGGTACTACTCGATACCTACGGCTATTTCATGATACCCATTACCATGTTTGGCGCCTATGCGCTGCTAGGCGTGGAAATGATCGGCGACGAAATCGAGGACCCTTTCGGAATGGATAGCAACGACTTACCCTTGACGCAGCTCTCGAACCGGATCCGCGTGAACGTGCACGAAATCCTGGGCGTAGAGCTCCATCAGCAGAAGAAAGACTTGGCCGACGCGCTTTACAGCGTAGTCTATTAGGGGCGCGAAACGAATTCCCGCGCTGCAAGCCGTCTATTTTAAGCGCTCCACATCAATAATGCCCCCCGAGCCATTCAATCGGCGGAGTTGGTGGATGCTGGCGCTGTCAAACTCGTGAATACTGAGCAAGGCTTCCAATATGCGATGCTGCCGGGCCTTTTCGGCTTGCATCAAGGGGTGGGAGTCTATAACTGCGTTCAAGTCCCATCTATTCGGGTCGAGGTCTAATGATACCTGCACGAATAAATCTATACTGTCGGTAGCAGCCGTTATGCAGTGGATAATTTTTGCTTCGTCTTTGTCAATAAGAAACATTAAAGCTTGTTCAAGAGCTGAGCATGCATCGAGTGCGTAAGCCGCTAAGTCGCCTTCAAACTCATCCAAGTCAGGCATGATAGACTCTAATTCTTCGAGTGTGTCCGCTGACTCTTCGGCTAGAAAATCACCTAGTCCTGAACTGTAGAGTATCTCAAGACCACGTTCGTACACGGCTGGCTGGCCCCAATTTTTGGCTTCGTGAAAAGCTTTGTATTGAGGTAGTAGCCTTTCACATACTAGCCCGGTGAATACTGCCTTCTGCTTATCAGATAGGCTATAAATGAGGGTTGCGATGTCGTCTTGCATAACGCAAAGCTACCCCAACGCCCACTTCTTCTTGTACAGCCCCGGCGTGAGGCCTTCGTACTTGCGAAACAGCTTCTGGAAGTACGCCGGGTTGTTGAAGCCGGCGCGGTAGCACACCTCGGTCACGGTGCTGAGCGGATGGCGCAGCAGGCGCTTGGCTTCCTTGAGGCGTTCCTCAATGATGTATTCCACCGGCGTCAGGCCAAACTCGCGCTTGAAGAGGCGAAAGAACGTGGCCTTGCTCATGCAGGCCATTTCACTCAGCTTTTCCACCGACAGCGGCTCGGCCAGATTGCGCCGGATATACTGCACCACGTGTGCGAAGCGGTGCGTAGTAAGGTGTTGCTGATAATGGTCGAAGATGAGCTTGCGGGCCTGCGTCTGCATCAGGCGCACCAGTAGCTCTTGCAGCGTGAAGTCGGCCAGCACATCCTTGGCCGCTGTGGTTTCCTGCGACACTCGAATGATGCGCTCCAGCGTGCTCGTCAGCTCGGGCGTGTTGTGCAGGTGGGCGTGGTCGTGGGCATCGAGCTGCCAGGGCGTATGCGCCTCGGTGCGCGGCCGCGTGTGGGTCAACTGCTACCACCACTACCCGGCCCACGCACCATTCGGCGGCTACTACAAGTCGGGCTTCGGACGCGAGAATCACAAGATGATGCTCAACCACTACCGCCAGAACAAGAACATGCTTATGAGCAGCCTGACTCAGAATGTCAGCCGGGTAGAACGTCATGCTGTAGGCAGATGGAGCAACTCGCCGGGTAGTAATTGGCCGTTAGGAGCCGGTTCAGCCCCGACTCAGCACGCGAGTTGCTCCGAACTGCGCAGCATGACGTTTTGCTTTTGGTACCACTTTATTTTTTGCTTTCCATGTCTGCTCCTACTCCCCGTGTCCTGCTGACGCCCGCCGCTGAGGCCACCATCGATTTGCTGCGCGACCAGCACGGCCCGCTGATGTTTCACCAGAGCGGCGGCGGCTGCGACGGTTCCTCACCCACGTGCTTTACAGACGGCGAATTCCGCGTCGGGACCAACGACGTATGGTTGGGCCGCATCCACGGCTGCAATTTCTTTATGAGCGCCGCGCAGTTTGAATACTGGAAGCACACCCAGCTCACCGTGGACGTGACCAAAGGCCGCGGGGCCAGCTTCTCACTGGAAGTTCCGCTCGGCGTGCGGTTCCTGATCCGCTCGCGGCTATTTACCAAGGAAGAGGCGCAGAATATGGCCCCGATTCACGCAGGTGACGAAGTTCCAAACGAACCTTCTGCTTAGACACTGGCCATCAAAGCACTACCACTCCGTTTCCCTGATGGTGACGCTATCAGAGGGGAAGCTAGTGCCGATCGGCGTGTTAGCATCAATGGTTACACTTTTGCGGGGCTTTCCATCGACAAGGATTTCGGCCTTCAGTACAGCACTAGGCGGAATGGTTTGACCGGGTAGTACACGTCTCAGGCCGATTACGGCAGTGTAAGTGCGGCTGCGCGAAACGGTAACTGCTGGTGAAATCTGGTCCATGCTCGCAGATGGAATCGGACTAGCAAAAATGAGCGCGGCATCGGAGCGCCTGACGTTGGTAATGACTTCTACATAAGCACCCGTATTGCCTAGTCCCGTGCCGCTATAGCGCACGCTTACTTGGTGCGTGTCTGCCGGCGTTGGAGAATCAGTTTTGCATGCTGTAACCGCCAGCACACCAGATAGAAGCAAAACGCTAACTTTTTTCGCGAGGGAGAATACCATAGTAACAATAACAATAGGCGGACGGAAGCACGGCTTCCTCAACTTGGTGGTGCAAACAAACCTACAAGAAAAACGCCCCGTCAGCCAAAACTGACGGGGCGTTTCTGTGAAGCGTTTAGAGGGCCGCTATTTTGCCTTTACCGGCAGGCCTTCCAGCTGGGCGTAGCTCAGCTTCCACAGCCCTTTGGGGTTTTTCTTCCAGATCAGGACGAAGTTGCCTTCGCCTTCGCCCTCGGGCTGGCCGGGGCCAGCGGGCAGTACGTCTACTTCGAATGTGCCACCTTCGTAGGCAATGTTGTCGCTGGCGCCGGAGCTGACCACGCGCAGGCGCAAATCCTCGATGGTGCCGAGGGTTTCGCGCACCCAACGGTTCGATACTTCCGAGCGGCCCTGGAAGTGGGCTTCGCCCTGGATGTAGTGCACGTCATCGGCAAACATGGTGTCGAGCTGAATGGCGTTGCGGCTATTCCAAGCCGAGATAAACTGCTGATTAAGCGTCTGCACGTTGACGGCGGCGGTGTCTTTGTTTTCAGTCTTGGTGCAAGACGAAACGAACGCGGCCACAACGAGCAGCATCCACAGGGAGGGTTTCATAAAACCAGGGTTTTGGTGGGGTTGGGGTTAAAGTATTTCGCCGACTCCGGCACGGGGCTGGAGTCGGCGAAATAAAGGTAGGGGCGCAAACTTACCAGCTCTTGCGGCGGTATTCGGAATTCGGGTAAGCGGTGTTGCGCTGACCGTACGAATCGTTAGGCAAGTAAGCCGAAGCCATGCCACCGGTCATAGTAGTGCCAGTCATGTTATACATCATGGTAGGCTGGGCACCGAAGCCGTTGGCCACCACGGGTACTTGGGGCTGCTGCACCTGGGCCAAGGCAGCTTTCTGCTCGGCAGCCTCGGCGCGGCGGGCGAGGGCATTGCGCTCGGCACGGGCAGCGGAAGCTTTGCGTTCGGCGGCGTTGGCACGCCGTACGGCAGCTACGCGGTTGGCCTCAGCGGCCTCAGCCTTGCGCTTGTTCTGCACGTTGCGGCCGATCATATAACCGGTACCGGCACCCGCGGCAGCACCCACGGCGCCACCCACTACGCGGTTGCGCTTGTGAATGATAGCACCGGCGGCGGCGCCACCCAAGCCACCGATTACGGCGCCTTTGGCTTGTGGGCTGATGGGTTTTCTTTCCTGGGCCTGAACGTCGCTAGCGAAGAGCGAGCTTACCATCAGGGCTGGAATCATGATATAGCTGAGCGTTTTCATGGCTTTGTTGAAGTTAGTGGATTGGTAATCAGTGGTATGTAAGCTTTTGCAAGCACCGTGCCATAACGACAAAACTCTGTTTGAGGTTTGGGAGCGGGTGAGTAAGCAGAAGACGAAAGTCTTGGTGCCAACCAACCTGCAATCCGGTCCTGACCGATGTCAATGACCGTCGTTCTTGCAAGGGTATTTCCGAAAACCGTGCCAATCTCACTTGAGCCTACCCGCAAGCAGGGGCTCTCTGATGAAGACCACAGTTCAGCGTATATAAACGGGGTTTTAAGAACTAAGGCTCTAATTCAGATGCCCAGGGTGTGGGTATAGTTTGAGTTGATTTGCCTGCTCGGATGAGGTAGGGCTAGTTAATTGCTTGCTGCGCTTAGAGCAAAGAACTGAGGCAGCTTCTTGAAGAAGAACTCTCGGACATCAGCCCGCAGATGTCTTGCTAGCTAGGACTTCCTACGGTTCGTCAAGCTCGACGTAGCGCACTGGTTTTGCTGTTCGAGTATCAGGTTAATGTCCTCGATCTTTTTCAATTAACAGGGAAGTCTGCTCTACCCACGTCCTGAAACTTGCCTTAGGTTGTGCGCAGCCGGAAGGGGAAAAGAGATAGAAAGGCCTATTTCAATTAAGGTTATCCGTGTAAACACTTATATTTAAGTATTAATACGTAATAAAATGGGTTAATGTACGGGGTAAAAGCCGTAGTTCTGCAGCAGTCTTTAGCTGAAAAGCAAGCGTATAGAGATGCTAATTCCCCAGCTCAATCTTTAGCCTACCATAACCAAAACCCTTTTCACATCATGTTCTACCACGATAAAGAACTCCAGTACAAAGTACGGGTTGACAAGCCCAATCCGGTGTTTGCGCGCATGCTGCAACAAGCCATTGGCGGCATCGAAGGCGAAATCCGAGTGTGCCTGCAGTATATGTTTCAGGCCTGGGGTTCGCGCGGTCCGCAGAAGTACCGCGACATGCTGCTCGAAACCGGCACGGAGGAAATGGCCCACATCGAGATGCTGGCTACGGCTGTGGCACTGAACCTAGAAGGTGCTCCGATGGGGCTGAAGGACGAAATGGCCAAGGATAAAGCCATTGGAGCCGTCATGGGTGGCATGGATGTGCGCCATGTGCTGTCGTCGGGCCTGGCGGCAATGGCCGTAGATGCCAACGGCGTCCCTTTCAACGGTTCGTGGGTAGTGGGCAGCGGCAACCTCGCCGCTGATATGCATGCCAACGTGATGGCCGAAAGCACTGGCCGCGTGCTGGCTACTCGCCTCTGGGAAGCCACCGACGACGCAGGCATGAAAGACATGCTGGCCTTCCTCATTGCCCGCGACACCATGCACCAGAACCAGTGGCTGGCCGTGCTGGAAGAAATCGGCGGTCTGCAAGGTGTTCACCCCATCCCGAACAGCTTCCCGCAGAGCGAGGAAAACAAGGATTTCAACTACGCCTTCGTAAGCACCTACATTGGCAACGATACCTTGGAAGGTGGCCGCTGGACGAAGGGCCCGTCGCTGGACGGTAAAGGCGAGTTTAGCGTGGTGAAAGCTCAGCCCTTAGGCGGTATTCCACAACTGGCCCCGCCCGATCCGCGCGGCCATGCCCAAACCGAGCAGATGACCGCTGTTGACGGCATCATAGGCACCGTAACCGACAAGATCAAAGGCAAACTGAGCGGCAGCGGCTCGGGCGGCTAAGCCGCATCGGCTCCCGCAGCCTGACACCTGCTTCCGGCCCCCGAACGCACTGCCAATGCGGTGCATTCGGGGGCCGGTTTTTGTTTGTGCTGCACGCCGCCTGGCTCCGAGAAGAGGGCGAGGCAAGGCGTTGTAAACCAACCTTTAGGCAAAACGACTAGTATGATCAATGTGGCGCCTGCTTCCGGCAGCGGCGTTTAGTCTTTCTCGCCGGTAATAATGCGCGTTGCTTAACTGCTCCAATTATGGATGGTACACCCCAACGCCTTTCTCGCCCACGTTCCACCGGGCCGCCACCCGCTGCCGAGCCTTTCGAACCCCAGGAGCAGTCCTCCGGCTTCGTTTCCCGTGTGCTTATTGTGGTGGGGATTGTGGTATTTGCGGGGCTGTTGCTGGCTTTTCTGTGGGCCAGCAAGTCCGTTCTGCTGCTGGGCTTCGGAGTGGTGCTGATGGCTGTGTTGTTACGGGCCGTGGCGCGGCTGCTACGCAAGGCTGTTCCAAAGCTGCCAATGAAGGGCGCAGTAGGGCTTGCTACCGTGCTCTTGCTGGGGGCGCTGACCGGCGTAATCGTGCTGGCTGCCCCGCGGATATCCGATCAGGCCGATGCCCTGACGGCCGAAATCCCCGCTTCTATCGACAAGATCAAGCAGCAGCTCGACAATACACAGTGGGGCCGTTACATACTCAAGAACATGGACGATGAGCTGCCAGCGCCTTCGCTGCAGCGCGTGACGGGCGTGCTCGGCGGCATAGCCGGCGTGCTCACCAATACGGTAGTTATCTTGGTCGGGGGACTGTTCCTGGCGCTCAACCCCACTCTGTATGTATCGGGTTTTGCGCGGCTGTTCCCGGTGAAGCGGCGGGCCCGTACCCGGGCCATCGTCAGCAGTGTAGCCGATAAGCTGGAAGGCTGGCTACTGGGCCAGTTCATTGCCATGCTGGCGGTAGGCGTGCTTACTTGGCTGGGCCTGATGCTGCTGGGCATGCGACTGGCGCTGGTGCTGGCCATCATTGCCTTTATTTTCGACTTTGTGCCCTTTATCGGTCCCTTGGTAGCGGCAGTGCCGGCCTTGCTGCTGGCAGTGCTGGAGGGCCCTCAGATGGTGCTCTATGTAGGGCTGGTGTATTTGGCAATACAGCAGGTTGAGAGTTACGTGGTGGTTCCATTGGTACAGCAGCGGACGGTGGCCGTACCGCCGGTGTTGCTTCTGCTAGGGGCCTTGCTCGGCGGGGTATTGTTCGGCTTGCCGGGCACCATCATTGCCATGCCCGCGCTGGTGGTGGTCATCACGCTGGTGCAGGAAATTTACATCAAAGACACGCTGGGCGACGAGCTAGGCACGGAATCCGATAAAGCAGATTGAGGCTTGGGGAAAGAAAATTCCAGCTCAGGCTAGCAATATGCGAGCCTGGGCCTGCGCTGCATTACCAACGCCCCAGCTGAAGATGCGTACTTTGTAAGTATCTGCCCGCCTACGTTGTTTCTCCACCTGATCCATGTTGCTGCCTTCGCCCTTTGCTCTCGTCGAAATGTCCTACCGCCCCGACCTGCATATCGTGGTCTTGCGCTGGATGGGGCCTAGCTCCGACGATGAAATACGCCAGGTATACCGGTTTTTGCAGCAAGCAGCCCCCAACCATTGCCGGTTCTGGCTGCTGGATGGGCGGCGTCGGCACAGCTCCAGCCGAGTGGTAACAGATTGGATTTTTGGTGAATTTCTACCGCAGGCCGCGCAGCACATGGGTGGCCGCATCCACCTCAGCTACCTGGTAGCGCCCGACAGCCTGCCCGGTGCCACCGATTTTTTGAGCAGCCAGCCAACAGTTGTTGATCATACATTGCCCTATCGTCTGCACTACGCTATTCAGGAAGGCGATGCTACCGATTGGCTATTGCAGGCCCAACGAGCCGAACAGAATAGCCCATCTGCTGTAAGCTAGGGGAATTATCCCCCTTACAAGCGCTCCACCAGCACCCGCACATCGGTGTTGCGGCCGTGGTCGTCGGCGCAGGAAATCTTTAGCGGACCGATGCCTGGGCGAATGAAAACAGCTTCGGCCGGACTAGCAGCCCGCACAAACTGGTCGTTGGCGTACCAATACACCTGGCGTACGTCGTTGGCGGCGGCGCAGCGCAATTGTAACTGCTGCGAGTCGTGGGCATCGAGCACGTACTCGGCATTGGGCGTGGGCGAGAGGATGCGTGGTGCCTGATCGAGCGTGGCATCGGCGGCGCGTACGAGGGTGCAGGCGGAATTATGCGGCGGCCGCACGGCATGGGGCAGGCCCTGGGCAGCTTTGAACGCCAGAACTTCGGGCGTGAAGTTGGGGTAGAGCACGCGGCGGTAGCCCGCGGCGGGTAAGCAGGCGCGGCAATAGCTCCGGTCGCCTTCCGCCGATACAAACACTTCCTGCTGATGCTCGCAGCGGCGCACATCCGATACGCCGGGCAGAAAATAATCCATAACCTGATCGGGGCAATGCTCACTCGGTACCTTGCCGCTTACCGAGCATACCAAGCGAAAATCCAGCCCGGCAGGCGGTGCAAACCACTCGCCGCCGTCGTTGTAGCTCAGCGCATTGAACAGGTCAAATAGTAGGGGCGTAGCTACGTCGGTGCCGGTGAGGGCGGGGGCGCCTTGGCCCGAGAAATTGCCAACCCACACCCCAATGGTGTAGTGGCGGTTGTAGCCGATGCTCCAGGCGTCGCGGCGGCCGTAGCTAGTGCCGGTTTTCCAGGCAATGCGCGGCAGGCGCAGGGAGTTTTCGTAGCCCACCGGCAAATCAGGCCGCACGAGTTGCGACAGGATGTCGGTGACGAGGTACGCCGCAGCGGGTGATACCAGCGGCTCTGGTTTCACCGGCGGGCTTTGCTGGGTCCAGCGCAGCGGTGCGTAGTGGCCCCCATCGGCCAGCGCGGCGTACAAACCCACCAGCTCTTCCAACGACGCACCGCAGCCGCCCAGAATAGTGCTTAGCCCTAATTGCGGCGCCTGCCGGGCCACCGTGCGGAACCCGGCGCGACGCAGCTGTTGCGTAAAAGCATCGGTGCCAAGTTGCTGCAGCACGTGCACGGCCGGGATGTTGAGCGAGTATGCCAAGGCCCGCTCCAGCGTCACCTCGCCGTTGCAGCGCTTGTCGAAGTTTTCGGGCCGAAAGCCGGCGAAGTTGGTGGGCACGTCGGGCAGCACGCGCTTGGGCGTGATAAGGCCCCGGTCGATGGCTACGGCGTACAGAAACGGTTTCAGCGTACTACCCGGCGAGCGGACGGCCCGAATGCCATCGACCTGGCCCTGGTGCAGCACATCCCGAAAATCAGCGGAACCTACGTAGGCCTCCACGGCGCGGGTGCGGTTGTCGACCACCAGCACGGCAGCCTGTGTGATGCCCAGCGGCGCAAGGCGGCGCACGTAGTGGCGCGTGAGGTCTTCGGCCTTGGCCTGCTTGGCGCGCACCAAAGTCGATCTTACCGTGGCCGTTGGTTTCGCATTGGGAAGGCGCACGGCGCGCTGCTGCTCCACCAGCCGGCGGGCAAAATGCGGCGCCAGATGCGGTGCTGCGCGGCGTTGGGCCAGCAAGGGCTCCGCAAGCGCGTTGTCGACGTCGGCTTGTGCAAACACGCCCTCCGCCGAGAGGCGCCGCAGCCACTTGTTGCGGGCCGCGAGCAAGGCGCCGTTGTGGCGGCCGGGCGCGAGGCCCGTCGGGTTGTTGGGCACAATGGTGAGCGTAACCGTCTGGGCCAGGGAGAGATAGTGCGGTGGCTGCCCGTAGTACAGCAGCGCAGCTGATTTTACGCCCTCCACGTTGGAGCCGTAAGGCACCAGGTTCAGGTACAGCTGCAGAATTTCATCCTTGGAGTAATGTGCTTCCAGCTGCAGGGCCCGCAGCATTTCCAGCAGCTTGTTGCCCACAGTGCGCTCCTTCGGCTCCAGCAGCCGAGCCACTTGCATGGTGATGGTGCTGGCCCCGGTCCGGCGGCCGTTGCCGGTAGCATTGCGGGCACCAGCTTGGAGCAGGGCCACGGGGTTGATGCCCGGATGGTAGTAGAACCATCGGTCTTCTTTGGCGACGATGGCCTTGCGGAGCGTGGGGGTGATGTCGCGCAGCTCGGTGGCCATGCGCCACTTCTGGTCGGGCGAAAGGTAGGCGTGCAGCACCGAGCCATCGGCCGCCAGCACCAGCGGCGAATAGGGCCGGGGCGAGGGAAGTGGGAATGCCCAGTTCAGCCCTGCTGCCATAAGTAACGCGAACAGCAACCCCAGCAGCGGCCACCGCAGGCGGCGCAACAAGGGGTACGGCGGGCGGCGGAACATAAGCGTCAGGGGCAAATCAGCAGTTGCCGTGAAGGTAACACCAGCTCAGTACTATACCTCAAAAACCGGCAGGCGCCAGCGGCGGCCGGTGAGCTTGCGCCAAGTGCGACGCCAGCCCTTGAGGTTGCGGTATTCCAGCTCGGAATGGTGCAGCGCGGGCAGGTTCAGCGCATCGAGGCGACGCAGCAGGTCGGGGTGGCTGCTGCCTTGGTGCTTCCCAAACAGCTCGACCAGCGTGGGCCTTACACCTTTGAGGTTCCAGTAGTGCAGCACGTAGGGCGCGGCTTCCTGCACCGGGCCGGCCATGGTGAGGCGCACGCTGAATGCTAGCTGCTCCATCAGGTGCTTGCGGTACACTGCGTAAAACTGCTCGGCCAGCTCGCGCACCTCGCGCAGCAGCGGCAGTTCCCGGCTGCTCAGCCCAATGGCGCCCGAGTTCAGCATCACCGTTTCGGGCGTAATCTGAACTGGCGTGCCGCCGAATCGGTAAGGATGACCGGTGAGGTTGCGGTATACTTTGCGGTTGAGGTTGTCGCCGTAGCCGAGGCGGCCTTCGGTGGCGTGCAGGAAACGCTGCCCCTGCGCTATCTGCGCAAACAGCGGTGCGGGGTTTAGCTGCCAGATGGTATCGGTGTCGATGAGCAGCAGATTACCGGGGTAATGCACAGCTGCGTGTTCCAGCACCCCGATTTTCACCATGTACACCATATCAGCCTTGCCGCGCCAGGCTTTCCACTCTTCGGGCGTTACGGCAGGGTAGTGCACATCGGGCCGCGGGCCGAGTACCTGTTGGAAGGCCGCGGCATCATCGGTATAGATGAGTACCTGTGCCGGTGGCTCCGGAGCTACACGGAAGTAGGAAAGCACGCTGTACAACGCTTCGCAGCGCAGCGCGGCAGGGCCTTGGGCTAGGTAAATCAGGTAATTCATCGGAAGGCAAAGATAGGCGCTGCACCCCGGCAGTGCCGCCGTCATTTGCCCGTCGAAATTATTGTTACCCCGCACAGGCGCCACACAAAGAGGAGGGTGGCGTCCGGCTGATTATGCCGGGCTTTTTACAACCAAAGACTGGAGTGAATCACCTGCTACCCGTTACCGCGGGTACTTCCACATCGAGCACGAAGTCCCGAGCCGGCGGGGCCTCGTTGTCGGTGCCGCTGCGGTACAAAAAGCGGATGGTGGTACGGCCGGGGTTCAGCGCTTGGTAGTTAAACGTTACTTCTTCCGGACTGCCGGGCTTGGGCTTTTTGCGGCGCTGCTTGGCCGGCTGCTCCTGCTGCGTTACTAGTTGCACCACGTTATCGGCAATGGGCATGGCTTCCCAGCGGTACGCCGAGCCGGTGGTGGTGCCGAGGCGGATTTGCAGCTGGTCGCCCTTGTTTACCGTCACGCGGCCGTGGTTGTCATACTCGGTGATGTTGACATTTTTGGCCACGCCGGGCTGGTCGATGGTCAGGTAGACGTGGAAGTAGCCGCCGAGCGGTGAGTAGCCCGTGCCCGGTAGCGCCGAAATCAGGGTCAGGTCGAGTCCGCCGGTACCTATCGCCTGAAATTGTAGCTCGTGGGTGGCTGGGGCGCCGGGCACGCCGCTGCTCACGCCCGGCAGAGCTACGCTTCTGACCAGCGTGAGCTGGCCGGGATAGTTCTGTACCATGCGCCATCCGTAGCGGGCACTAGTGGTAGGCAAGCGTACGATCAGCCGGTCGCCCACGGTCAGCTGTACCTGCCGACCGTTGTCGTTGGCATTGAGCCGGACCGGCCCTCCCTGGTCCTCATTGTTTTGGGCATATGTGCCCGCGGGCAGATTCAGCAGCAGAAATAGCGCCAGCAACAAGCGGTTGACCGGAGCGAATTCGAAATGAGCCTTCATAGCAATAGCCTTTGCCGGGTGGTGTTCGTTGTACGACCCTGCCCGACAAAGGCTATTGTTGAGGCTTGAGCGCTAAGCAAGCCGCGCTACGGGAATCCCGACCGTGCGCCAGCGCCGAGGCGCCAAGAAGCGCCCTTATCGCACCCGCACCACGCCCGCGCCGCTGTACGAGTGGTACTCCGCGTTGTACATAGCATCGGCACTTACCGGGCCGAGCTTGAATGTGCCCTTCGACACGGCCCGCGCCAAATAGTAGAACGACTTGGGTTGCGTGGTGGCGGTGGTGAACAGGTTGATGCGGTCGTCGCGCACGTCCAGGTAATCGGGCGTGGCGGCGTCGGTGGCCCAGGTCAGCTCACGTACGGCGCCGATGCGCGGGTTCTCGATTTCGAGGCCGGCGGGCAGCAGGTCGGTAATGGCCACGTTGGGCACCTCGCTGGCGTACTGGCCCGACTGCAGCGTGATTTTCACCACCACCAGGTCGTTCTGCCGGAACTCGGCGCGGCCGACGGGCTTACCGGTGCGGTCAAGGAACTGGCGGCGCACCTGCAGGTACTGATCTTCCTCGGGCACGCGGCCGGTGGGCGAAATGCCTTCCAGCGTCCAGTAGTAGTATAGCGCGCCGGTGCCCTGGGTGCGCAGGCTCAGGCGGCGGTTGGCCACGTTGCTGATGGCGAGGTCCTGCGGGCCTTTGTACTGGCCGAGCACTGCCCCGCTGGCATCGGCCAGGGTAGCCGTGGCGGTGCTGTTCTTGTTCTGGCGGGCCACTTTGCCCAGGGCCAGCAGGGAGAAGGCGCGCTCCTGGGTGTTGAGCCAGTTGGCCGATTTCACCTGCCGCGAGAGCTGCCGGGCCATCTGGGCCACCAGCGGATTTTCGGGGTCGGCTTCGATGAGGGTATTCAGCGCCAGGGCCAGGTCGCGCACGGGCGAGTAGAACGAGCCGTCGAAAGCGCGGCTGGCGGCGGGCTGATTGAACGTGCGCGGCAGCAGGTCGCGGAAGCCCTTGGTCTGGCCCGATAGGGCGCTGGTGCTGGCCAGCACGAAACGGGAGTCTTGGGCCAGCAGGCGCTGGTTGGCGCGGTAGTAGTTCAGGGCTACCGGATCGGGCATACCGGCCAGAGCCAGCACGTAGAGCGAGTAGGCAATTTCCTTTTTGGCAATGATCTGCTCGCGGGCCACGCCGCCGGCGTCGAAGTAGCGGTAAGGCTCGGTTTCGCGCTTCTTGATGCGGTACTGCAGGTAGCGCAGCGTTTTGTCCAGAATGCCCTGGTTCACGGCGAAACCGGCGCGCTTGGCTTCGAGCAGGAAGTGAGCGGCGTAGGCCGTGGTCCACCAGTTATCGTAGTCGCCGCCGGGCCAGTAGCTCAAGGAGCCGTTGTAGAGCTGCTGGCTTTCAATTTTCCGGATGGCCTCCTGCACGTGGTAATTGGGGTTGAAGCGCTGCGTCTTCTTACTCTGCCCGAGCGTGGCCGCGAGGTCAGGGTAGTAGAGCTGCGGGAAGGCGGCCGATACGGTTTGCTCCAGGCAGCCGTAGGGGTACTGCAGCAGATAGCGCAGGTCTTTGCTGAATTCCGTCATCGGCGAGCGGCTCAGCACCAGCTGGCTGCGCTGGGCCGTCGGTAGGAAATCGGTGCGCAAGTCCAGCGGCTGCGTTTGGCCGCCCTGCACCACGCCTGAGCCGGTCCGCATCTGCAGCGGGGAGGCGGGGCGGACGGGGAGTTCAATTTTCTCAGTTATTACATAGGTCGCCTTGCCGACATCCTTATCTGTCAGCATTG
Organism: Hymenobacter sp. FMD4; assembly: GCF_058932745.1. Classification (NCBI taxonomy): domain Bacteria; kingdom Pseudomonadati; phylum Bacteroidota; class Cytophagia; order Cytophagales; family Hymenobacteraceae; genus Hymenobacter; species Hymenobacter sp. FMD4. The sequence continues at coordinate 65,002 of NZ_JBZYWH010000004.1, read as the reverse complement.
CTGAAATATTAGGATTGCTACGTTTATAGGCATGAATTTCAATCTCAACAAAACCTGACCCGATAGATGATGCAGTGTATCGATATGTTACACGAGTCTCTTTGTTTGGTTTTAATAGAACGTCACGGACCTTATGGACTGGGCCTAATGGAGAAATGGCGTCAGGTACTTGCTTTACTAACCCATCGGAAGGAAATAGCCGGACGTCCATCGTATATCCAGTCGTATTCGTCAGCGTCACCGGCACGTCAATCGTATCCCCCGGGCTCATAAACCGCGGCAGCGCCGTGCTGATAACCACCGGATCGGCCACGCGCATGGTGTGCTCGGCCGAACCGAACGCGTCGCCCTTGTAAGCCACAGCCATCAGGCGCAGGGCCCCGCTGAACTGCGGTACGCGCACCCGCACCTGCACCCGGCCGTTGGCATCGGCGCGCTTCACGCCGCTCCAGCGGGCCACCAGCTGCACGCGCCGCGAGGGCACGGGCGTGGTGCGGCGCGCGAGGTCGTAGCCGTCGCCGCCGGAGGAGGAGGTGCCCAGCTCGGGCAGCAGGAAGGGGTACACGTCGTGGGCCGATACTTCCAGGGCGCGCTTCTGGTAGAAGTAGCCGAAGGGGTCGGGCGTGCGGTAGTTCTTCATCTGTAGAATGCCCTCGTCCACAATGGCCAGCGTCACGGCCGCGCCGGGCTTGGTTTGCACCTCCACGGTTTGCCAGGTTTGGGAGCGGCTCTGGGTCGGGGCCTTCACCGTCACGGGCAGGCGCGAATCGGGCTTCTCCACCGTCAGCGGCACGAAGCCGCGGGCCACGGTGAGCGGAATCTTGGAATCAGCCGAGATGGGCCGGATGGCGGTGGCTGTCACGTACACGTTGGGCAGGTGGCCGGCGCGGATGGGCACCGTCACCCGGGCCGATTTCTCGTCGGTATCCACGTAAAAATGCTCCAGCACGCGGTTGCGCTCCACCGTCACCAGCACGCGGCCGGGGAAGGGCGTCTTGAGTAGCAGCGTGGCTTTGTCGCCAGGCTGGTACTTGTCCTTATCGGCCTCGATCTGCACCTGGCCTTCGTTGCTTACCTCGAAGGCGTTGGTCTGCGTGTCGCCGTAGCCGTAGGCGTAGAAGCGGCTGGCCACGTAGGTGGCGGCGCCGGGCCGGGCCACGCGCACCTCGTACTCGCCGGAGTATACCGGCGTATAGTTCACCAGGGCTTCGGGTCCGGCCTGAATGGGTACGTTCAGCACCGTTTGCTCCCGGCGCTGCGAGTTGTAGGTATAGCGGCCGCCCTGGCGCTCCAGCACCGTTTCCCAGAGCATGCGCACGATGCGCACCTGGCCCTGCGCCTGGGTGGGCTTGCCCTGCGGCGTGAGGGCCACGATGCGCAGCGGCACGGCCTGCCGGGTGCTCACCAGCTCGGGCAGCTGCCGGATGCCGAACATTACAGCCTGCGTCGGCACCTCGAAGGTAGCGAGGCGGTTGACGGGGCGGCCGGTTTCATCGAACACCGTGGCGAAGGCCGTGCCTTCCAGCGTGCCCAGGTCTTGGTAAGCGGGCACCTGGTACTCGGCCACGGCGCGGCCCTGGGCGTCGGTGCGGGTTTCGCGCACGGCTTTCTCAAACCGTTCGTTCAGGGCGTTTTCGTTGTCGGTTTCGCCGTAGGAGCCGCGCCGCTCCACGCCGCTGCGGATGCTGAAATCATACTCCGCGTATTCCTTCGGGGCGAAGGGCTTTTGCTTGAGCGAAAACTCCACTTCCACCTTGCGGTCGGTGGCGGGCGGGCCGAACAGATTCTGGGCCAGCACGGCGGCGCGCACCGTCTGGCCAGGCTGCACCCGCTGGGGTGTGGCCGTCACGGTCACTTTCAAACGGTCGGGAACGAACTCCTCCACGCTGATTTTGCGCGAGGTCAGCAGCACGTCGTTGCCGGTGAGTACTTCCAGCGTGTACAGGCCCGTCATTACCGAGGGCGGCACGATGAACTGCGCCTCAAACGAGCCGTCTTCCTTCGACAGCGTGCGGCGGTAGCTGGCGTATTCCTTGCCCGAGGGCAGCAGCAGGCGGATTTTCATCGGCACCGCGCCGGGCACGCGCCAGTCGTCGGTGCGCACCACGGTGTTGGTCCGGATGGTGTCGCCGGGCCGGTACAGGTCCCGGTCGCCGTACAGGAAGGCCTGCAGGTGCGTGGGGTTCGATTGCAGCCCGCCCACGTCGTAGCGCGAGGTTTCCACGCGGGCGCGCTCCAACTGCAGGAAGGTGAAGTCGGAGCCGTGCTGCACCATCACCATGTCCAGGCGGAAGCGGCTATTAGCCACGCTGTCGCCGCGGCCAAGCAGGGCCACGCCGCTGGCGTTGGTGCTGCCCGTAAACATTCCTTGGTTGTTGTGGCTGATGAAGCGCACCGCGGCGCCGCCCACCGGCTTGGCCGTGCGCAGCGAATTCACGAATACCATGGCCCCGCCGTCGGCGTGGCGCTTTACCACCACGCCCAGATCCGACACGGCCACCAGCTTCGACACCTGCAGCCACTGCCGCTCGGTGTCCTGCACCTTCACCACGTACAGGCCCTTCAGGTTGTTGCCGAACTCCAGCTCATCGAGCGAGAGGTGCAGCAGGCGCAGCCCCCCGGCCTTGGGCAGGCCCTTGGTGGTGTAGGTGCGCTCCGTGAGCAGGTTGCCGAAGTCTTCGGTATTGTAGTAGTTGTAGCTGCGGTCGACGTACTCGCCCTCTTCATAGTTGCTTTCTTCGCCGCCTTCCTCGCCACCGCCTTCTTCGTTGCCGTAGCCGTACTGTTGGCCCGAGCGCAGCAGCTCGCGGATGTTGTTGGCGTACACCTTGTAGATGCTCACCTTCACCTTCTCCACCTCGTTGATGCGCAGGCCCAAGTTGCGCAGGCCCTGCGCGCCGAGGTACATGGCCTTTTCGCCGTGGGCAAAGCTGATGCTGGGCCGCTCGTCGCCGAAGGAAACCGTCTGGCTGAACGGCTCGGCCAGCTGCCCACCCAGTGCCCCGTAGGCTCCCTGGCCCAGGCTCACGGTGTAGGTCTTGCCCACCTCAAAGCCCCCGCGCAGCACAAAGCCACTTTCCAGCGCCTCCACCGCAAACGGCACCACCGGCGACACCCGCACCACGGCCTGGGCCTGCTCGGCTGTCATGGGTTGGTCGGTGAGCACCGTCACCACCGGCTCGCCGTTGAGCAGGGAACCGGTCAGCTCGCGCACCTGCAGCTGCTGCGGATCGGGCACCGGTGCCTCGGCCGTGAGCTGCGTGCCCGTGCCTTTGCCGCCGCCTACGGGCTTGAGGCCAGGTTCCACGTGGAGCTGAACAGTTCGGCCCGGCCCGATGGGCTGCGTGGGCCGGATGCCCACCACGCGGTCGGGCTCGGCGGATACTACTTCAAAAGGCACCTGCTGTCCGTTTACCGTCAGGCGCAGGCGCGGGCGCAGGTCGGCGGGGCGCACGGCGTAGTTGAATACCGCGTTCAGGCGCACCGTCGGTTCGCTGCTCTGCTGCGAGGCCGTCCAGAACACCTGCGGCTCGCTCATGCGCAAGTACGGCGTGTGAAACTCCGTGCGGCTGAGCTTGGGCGCGTTTTTCTGTTTGCCACTGGGCAGCGCCTGCGGCCGCAACTCTGCCTTGAAGGCCGTGCTCGGCCGAAACGGCTCGGCCGGTGAAAACACCAGTTCCCGCTCCGAAGTCCACTTGAACTTGCCCCGCACCGCCGGCTCAAAGCGCACGTACTGCGCCGTGTCCCAGCGGTTCAACTGCGCCTCCGTAGCCACCGCCTCATCGAAGTTGAACACCAGGTTTTCGTACGGATCGATTTCCTCGCCGTCGGCGGCGCTGGCGGCGGTTTGGTCGTCGACGCCGGGCTTGGAGCAGGCGCACAGCAAAGCCAGCAGCACCAGCAGCGGCAGGCGGAGCAGTCGGGGGGCGGTCATGAAGGATAGAGGGTAGGGTGGCGGCGGGGCGAAAGGTATAGAAAAACGGGAAGGGTAGGATGGCTAGCTTACGTAGTTGCTGAATGGGGTTAATAGTACCTGCTGTTCTGAGGCAACGACTTAGCTGCTGATGTTCAGAATTCCCGTCAAGACTTTTGTAACAATGATACCGTTTGCTGAACGGGAGTGATAGTTTAGTGCCTTATCGGTAACTAATCATACTCCTGGCTTAATTCGAGGTCATGAAAAGTCACGTCCGCATCTGCATTTGCTTCCTGTTAGTGGCTTTTAATTCCTCGTGTCGCATGTTTGGTGCTGGGACGCACGTGTACTGCGAAACGGTTGGCGTGCCTTTTCCTAGCAATAAGGTAATTGAACGGCTCATTGAGCTTAAGTCGAGCGGCCGCTTTTCTGATGCCGATTCATCTGCGGACGGCTTGCACGGTGAACAATGGGTAATGCATAATTTCAATTTCGTCGACCCTACGCGCCAGTTTTTATTGAGAATTGAAGTGCCTCTGAATACACGAACCGCTACCGAGATTCACCTAGCTGGAATGCAAGGCCTTGCAGAAAATTCCGAATGGATTGGGTTTGCAGACGTCCCAGCAGAGCGGAAAAGTGAGGTTTACCAATGGTTCGACCATGTTATTCGGCCGGCCTTGGAGAAGGAAGCACTGCCTAAATAGGGTAGATAGTGTAGAAGGGATTCAGCTTCCCCGCTCTAAAGCGGGCTGAGCGCAGCGTGGCTTGCGGACAGTTTTCGCGTGATGTACCCCTGTTGCCTCCCAGTGGTAAGCTCGGCGCCGGGCTTGGAGCAGGCGCACAGCAAAGCCAGCAGCACCAGCAGCGGCAGGCGGAGCAGTCGGGGGAGGTAGGGGTTTGCGGCGGGGCGAAAGGTATAGAAAAAGCCAAACCCTTTTGGCTTGGTAGCCTGGAGTATGTTAATCACTCAACGTAGCTGTTAACCTACTTCGCGTAGTCTTCCAACATCTACGTTCGGCTACATTATCATGCCCTTGAATAACTCCCTGGTCCTTGAGCAACTTTATAAAGAAAGTGTCCTGCAGGGAGCGGATTGAAAACCAGCGTGGGCGGCTTCGATTCGCTCCCTGTAGGACACTTTCTTTATCTTCCGATTATGAAACGCTAAGTATAGCTAGCGGGCTTGTTGAATCATGCCCGTATAGAGTCTAAAGCATTACTTTGGTAATACTGCACAGACTGTTAGCGCATTGAACCTCAATCAGGTAGCTGCCGGCCTGTAGGCCCTTAAGCACCGGGCAAGGCTGTCCGGTAACAGCTGCCATAGATGCCACCTTCCGACCGGCAAGGTCATAAACCGTGAGCTGAACAGGCTGCCGACTGCCGTTGTCCAAGGCGATGGTTAGCTGCCCATCGGTGGACGGATTGGGATACACCGTTACGCGGGCTCCTTGGCTGGCGAGACCTTGGCGAGTATTCAATACGACGAGGCTCGGCTCGGTAGAATAGCTTGCGGACCTTATGGTGCTGTAGGCCTGCGTGTCGTATGTGAAGGATACCAGCGGCTGTGACGAACCCAGACGGAAAAACGAATCGGAGTAGCGAGTAGTAACGCGGCCTTGCTGCAGGCCTAGGGCGGCAAGCAGGGCTGGCGAGGCCGGCACGTTGTTGACGTACACGCTGTCGACCTCTTTAGCGTAACGGCGGCACATCAGCGCGGGAATAGGCGAGGTGACGTTTGAGTTTCGGCCCACGGGCATGACTATCGTGCCCCAAGCTGCCACCGAATCGGCGTGCTGCATGCGGCTGACGAAGCGTATCGGAGCTTGGGTTAGATTTAGGGACGCTACCGTAATACTGCCGTTCCACACCCTGCGGTAGCTCGCCCTGTTCACCGTACCTGCTGTCATCGGCAGTGCCGTTTCATATACGCCAGTGTATACCGTGTGCTGTGCTGGGACGATGAGTGAGTCATTCAGACCACCCGTAGTTTGCCGTAGGCTTAGGCGTTGGCGAGGCAGCGCGACCCCCAAATGTTGCACGCCATTAGAAGTAAGTGCCAGGTAACGCACGGCGTTGAGCTGCGCCGACGAGTTCTCGTGGATGAAGTGCGTGCTGGCAATAGTGGCCGATGAGAAGGCCGAATTAGCGGGCGGCACTATGTATGGGTTGTAGACTACAGGTGGGGTGCTGCCAACGCGTAGCAAACGATAATCCCAAGTTTGGTTCCCGCCCGGCGTAGGAGCATCAATACCAGCCAAGTTGCCTAGCTGTATGTGCCACGTGGTACTCGACGTAGCCGGAAAATCAGCGTGAGAGATAATGGGGGCTTGGGCCCAGGCAGAACTGACAGCAAGCAACGCGGCCGCTGACACTAAAGCTTGTTTCATTAGAGAAGGGAATAATTGACGAGTTCATGGACCCATGCACTTCGTCAAATGTTGCCCCTATCACATGTATATGTGAGTAGTCTGTCTTCGCAAGCTAAACTAGGTGGGTAATGGCCGCAGTGCTACCTTGACACATGCTATTATCCCTGCTGCTGGATTTTAGCGCTGGTGATGCTCGTGCCTTAGGCGGCCTCGTGTGGAAAGCGGCCTTTGTGCTGTGGCTTCCTCAGTTGCTGATGTTGTTCCATATCCTAAGCACCCGACGGCATAGGCCGAAGCCGCTATCAACCGAACTTCTGCTCGTGCTGCTACCATTGGGACTGGGTATTGCAGCATTGGTGGGGTCAACAGTAGGTGTCGCAGCCCTGCTATTGCTGATTTATGCCGATGTGCACTGGAACTGGTGGCTCTTTACCGTGCTGTTGCCCACAGTTGTAGGCCTCATGGGCGTGGCAGTGACGCACCAGACTACCCCAGAGGAAGCTGCTGCCAAGGCCGTCCCACGCAAGCCATTGTTACAGTCGCTGCGGTTCTATGCAATCTTGACCCTCGTCGGCGGCGGGTTATGTTATGGTTGGGAGCTTATTGGTCCGAAACCAGTTGAGCAAATGCCTCATTGGACCCCACCAAGCCCTGCCGAGCAGGCACGTCGGGATTCCATCCGTTGGCGCCGCAACGAAGCGGAGGCTAAGGTGCATTTTGACTCGCTGGAGCGTACTGTGCGTCGCTCCCAAGAAGTGTCGTGGTGAGGATACTTGGGCCGTACTCTTGGTGCAATCATGAGTTACGCTGCGCCAAATTTGCGTCAATATTAGACGACCCAATTTGGCTCAATGTGCCCGCGCCGGCCGTGCCTCCTTCTGAAAGCTGTAATACAAGTAAAACAACGCCGGCAGGATAAACACGCTGCCCAGCAGCAGCGCCCAGCCCAGCGCTGTGATAGTGCGCGCCGGCGCTATGGCCTCCGTCAGTGACAGCGCCTCGCCGTTCTGGAACACCACAAAATTGGGGAAGTGCGCGTAGCCGATGGCCAGCAGAATCATGGTGCCCTGAAAGCCGGCCAAGATGCGCAGCAGGGTGGCCGAGCCCAGCGGTAGTAGCCACCAGAGCGCCAGTAGTGACGCAGTTGCCAGCGCAATGGCTGATACGCCTACCGCATTGCCAAAAATCCACTGTAGTAGCGGAATGCCCTCCAACTGCGCCGCCCCGAACACCAGCCCGCCGCACACGAAAGCAGCCACCGTCATGCGGCGCGTCTTGCGGATGAAGCGTTGTTTATCGGCCTCGTTGGTAGCCTCGCCAATGCTGTATACCGAGGCCAGGTAGCCGCACAGCGCCACCGTGAACAGGCCCACGGCCGCTCCAAACCAGTGCAGCCAGCTCCACACGTAGGCCGAGAGAAAATCCGTGGCCTGCGGATTGATATAGCCGGCAATGAGGCTGGCGGCCGTTAGGCCCAGGAAGAAGGGCGTAATGGCGCTTGAATACACAAATACGCGTCCGTACCAGGGCTGCATGTTGTCGCGCACGGCGTCGTAGTGGCGGAACACGAAGGCAGAGCCCCGGGCGATGATGCCCATGAGCATAATGAGCAGCGGCAGGTGCAGGTACGTGGACATGGTGCTGTAAATGCGCGGAAAGCCCACGAACAGAATCACCACCGCAATGATTAGCCACATGTGATTGGCTTCCCAAATTGGCCCGATGGCGTGGTACATGGTCTGGCGCATGATGCGCCGGTCTTTGCCGGTGGTAAACAGCTCCACGATGCCGGCCCCGAAGTCAGCCCCGCCCAGCAGCAGGTACAGCAAAATGGCCAGGCAGAGAAAGGTTATTACGACGTAGTCCATGGCGGATGGGGAGGTCGAAGCTTTGTTAGCTGATTGTTGACTGTAGCGCGGACTCTGCAAGTCCGCGTCCACAGATAGCATTATCCAATCGTTAAACCTGCTGATGAGGAAGGTTACTATCTGTGGACGCGGACTACAAAGTCCGCGCTACGCGGTGGCCATTTCGGCCTCGGCGGGGCGGTCGTACAGCTCCGGCACCATCTTGATCTGGCGGTACAGCAAGAACACCACGATGAGGCTCAGGAACAGGTACACCGCCGAGAACAGGTAAAAGGAGTAAGCAATGCCGGGCATGGGCGTCACGGCGTCGGCGGTGCGCATCACGCCGTGGATAATCCACGGCTGGCGGCCTACCTCGGTCACCGTCCAGCCGGCTTCTACGGCGATGAACCCGGCCGGCGTGGCGGCCACAAACAAGCTCAGCAGCCAGCGGCTTTGCAGCCATGCTTTCTTGCGCCACAGGGCCAGAAAGTACAGCCCCGCAATCAGCATCATAAACATACCCAGGCCTACCATCAGCTGAAACGCCAGGTGCGGTATCAGCACGGGCGGTTGCTCGTCGGCGGGAATGCGGTCCAGCCCGGTGACTTCCTGCTCGAAGTTGCCGTGGGCCAGGAAGCTGAGCATACCCGGAATCTTGATGGCGTAATCTACTTTCTTGCTCTGCTCATCGGGAATGCCGCCGATAATCAGCGCGGCGCGCTTTTCGGTGTGGAAGTGCGCCTCCATAGCAGCCAGCTTAGCCGGCTGGCGCTTGGCTACGTCTTTGGCCGAGAAGTCGCCGCTGAGGGGCTGCAGCACCGCCGCCACCGCCCCGAACATAGCCGCAATGGTGAAGGCCCGGGCGTGGAAGGCTACGTTCTTCTGCTTCAGCAGCATGAGCGCGTGCACGCCGGCCACGGCAAAACCGGTGGCGCAGAAGGCCGCAATGGTCATGTGCAGGGCCTGCGAAAGCCACGCGTCGTTGAACATGGCCTTGATGGGGTCGATGTTCAGGTACTGCCCGTTCACGTAGTCGAAGCCGGCGGGGCTATTCATCCAGGCGTTGGCAGCCACCACCAAGATGCCCGAGGCCAGGCCACTCAGCCCCACCACCACGCCCGTGAACCAGTGAAACCACGGATTGAACCGGTCCCAGCCGTACAGGAAAAAGCCGAGCGCAATGGCTTCGATGAAAAATGCGGTGCCCTCCAGCGAGAAAGGCATGCCGAAGATCGGCCCGGCGTGCTCCATAAACTTCGGCCAGAGCAGGCCCAGTTCAAAGGACAGCATGGTGCCCGACACGGCCCCGACAGCGAAGAAAATAGCCACGCCCTTGCTCCAGGCTTTGGTGAGGTTGCGGTAGGTGACGTCGCGGGTGCGGAGCCAGCGGTAGTGCGCCACAGCCATGAAAAAGGGCATCACCATCCCGATGCAGGAATAGATGATGTGGAACCCGAGCGACAAAGCCATTTGCGACCGGGCAGCGAGGAAATCGTTCATAGAACAACGGTGGAGCCTGTGGTGAGCCCGACGATGCCTAATGGACGACTGATAGCCTCGTCAGGGGAGGGCCGGGCGGCGCGACTCGCCGCGGAGGCCAAGGAAGAAATTGGCTCCTTATGTGTACCGAAATAACACGTTTTCGGCCCGGTTGATGCCCTCAAAGGCAAGTATTATTTCTGGGTAAAAGCGCCGGGAAAGCGAAGGATTGAGGTTCAGCTATATGTCGCGCGGCGCAGCACTAAGCTCAGGTCCGGACATAAAACCTAAAAGTAGGGGGAGACTATTTAGAGGCCTAAGTTTTAGTCATGCTGAGCTTGTTGAAGCATCTCTACCGCTTCGTTGGGATTAGTATCAGGCGAAGCGGTAGAGATGCTTCGACAAGCTCAGCATGACGGGCCGCAGGGGCTTTGGGTAAATTTTAAATAGGCTGCGAAGCAGGTAGAACCCAGCGGGTGACAATTCTTGGCTGCCACTACCGATGCGGTGGGCTTTAGGCTACCCGGCCCGGTTTACTTCCTCCAGGCTGTTGTTGCGGCGCTTGGTGTCCACTTTGGCGCCCCGGCTGAAGTTGTAGCGCAGGGTCATGCCTACACTGCGGAAGCGGAAGTACTGGTTGAAGTCGTTTACGTTGCCGCCGATGTTGGTGCTGAACCGGTAGCGGTAGCCTTTGAAGATGTCGTTGACGTTGACGCCCACGTCCAGCTTGTCGTTCAGGAAGCTGCGCTTAAACGCCACGCCCACCCAGTGCATGGGTTCAATCTGATACAGGCCCGAGGCCGTGGGGCCCAGGTACCGCGCCTCGATTTCCATGCGCACCTTGCGGGGTAGGAGCAGTGTGTGGTTGCTTTGCAGCATGTAGTACAGCCGCTCGTTGGTCAGGAAGCCGTTGGGCGTTTCGCCGCTGAACTTCCGGTACGATACCACCACGGTATTTTGGCTGTCCCACCACTTAGTCAGCTTGTACGGCGCTATGCCCGTGAGGCCGATGATGTGGCCGCGGTCCAGGTTGCCGGTGGTATAGATGGTGGTGGCTTCCTGCACATTTAGAATGGGCAGCTCAGAAATGACGTCGGTCTGGTGGTCGTAGTTGAAGGCGAGGCTATATACTTTTTTAAAGGTGTGAGCCACACGAAAAGCGTGCGTGTATTGCGGCCGCAGGTAAGGGTTGCCGCCCTCGAAGGTGTAAGGGTCCCGGTAGAAGATAAAGGGGTTCAGGCTGCCGTAATTGGGGCGTGTGAGGCGGCGACTGTAGCTGTAGTTGATGCCGTAGTCAGGGGTTACCTCTTGCTGCACAAACAGGGTAGGGAACAGGTTCAGGTACTGCCGGCGTGTGACTTCGCCGGTGGTATACGACTCGCCCACCGAGCGGGTGTTTTCTAGGCGCAGGCCGGCTTGCACTTGCAGGCGCTCATTGGCCTTGGCGCTCCAGCTTACATATGCCGCCTGAATGTTTTCGCGGTAGTTGAAGTGATTGGTGCGCAGCGGATCCAGCACCAAGCCCGTGTTGTTGAAGAAAAACCGCGAGTCGTTATCGGCCGTCACGCGACTCACCTTTGCGCCCGCTTCCAGCTTGTGGCCGCCGCGCATGGGTCGGGTAAAGTCGGCCTTGGCTGCGTAGATGCCCAAATTGGTGAGGGTACTGGTATACTCGAAGTTCTGCCGGGTTTGATTGGTGCCGAGGTCGGTGAAATAGTTGAAAAAGTCGCTGTTGCCACGGTCCCGAATGTCTACGTAGTCGAAGTCGGCGGTGAGCAGGGTGCCGGCCGTGTCGAGCTTGCCGTTGTAGTGCAGGTTGCCGGTGCGGTTGGTGTAAGTGCGGCGGGCGAAGTTATCGGCGTCGATAAACTGCGTGGGTGCTTCCACGGCTGGCCCGATGAAGGTTTCGGTTAGAAATTCGTTTTCGCTGGTGCGATAGGTGTAGCCGGCCACAAAGCCCACGCTGTGGTTTTTGGTCAGGTTGTAGTCGGCCCCGAGGCGCACCACTGGCGGCGCCACGGACGTGAAATTGCCCACGGCATTCTGATTGAAGTAGGTGGTTTCCTGCTCGCCGCGAAAGATGCGCGTGAACGTCGCGTTGCGCCCGCCCACGCGGCGCGAGGCATCCAGGTTGATGAAGCCGTTCCACTTCTCCTGCTTGGTGTTCAGGCTGGCGCCGTAGGTGTGGCCGAACTGCCGGAAAAAGTTGTAGTTACCGCTGGCGTACACGCTGCCATTCAGGCCGCGTTGGGTGTTCTGCTTCAGGTTGAGGTTCAGAATGCCCGCGGTGCCTTCGGCGTCGTACTTGGCCGGCGGATTGGTAATGATTTCGATGTTCTTGAGGTTGGCGGCGGGCATGCCTTCCAGCATGCTGCGTAGCTCGCGGGCCGATAGGTACGTCAGCTTGCCGTCGAGCATTACCGTCACCCCGCTTTTGCCGTTGAGCTGGATGTTGCCCTCCTGATCCACAAACACGCCCGGCGCTTTGGCCAGCACATCAAAAGCGGTGTTGTTGGTAGCCATGGCCGTGCCCGCCACCGATACCACCATGCGGTCGGCTTCCTGCACGATGGTGGGCCGCATTCCCACCACATTCACTTCCGCTAGCTGCTTGGCATCGGGGCGCAGCACCAGGGTGCCAAAGTCGTGGCCGGGCGAAGTCGCGCTGAGCTCGAAGGCCGGCGTTTCCTGCGTGACAAAGCCCAGCGAGCTAAGGCGCAGCCTGTACGAGCCGGCCACCGGCGCCTGGATGCGGAACTGGCCCTTGTCGTCGGCCACTGCACCGGTGACGATGGTAGTGGTGCCCGCCCGTACCACCCCCACGGTGGCAAACCCGACGGCCGTACCTTTTTCGTCCCGAATGGTTCCGGTAAGTAGCGGGCCATCCTGCGCCCAACCTGTGCGGGCCAGCAGCGACAGGCAGCAAAACAGGAGCAAAGCGAAAAGATTTTTCATACGGACGCAGGTAGAAAGGAGGAAGGTATCGGTGGACCAGAGCAGCAGAGCGGGAAGCGCACCGCGGCGCTTGAAAGGCAAGCGGGGAGGCGTAACTGGGCCCGGAAACCTGCGTTTTAGCCAGAGGTTACACCAATAGAAAAATAAATCTGACGCTGGCCGTATGCCCGCAGCCTCGCGGGGCTGCGCCCCGTTCATGCTTAGGCCAAAGCCAAGCTGGCATGAGACGCGACGTGCGCATGCACCTGGGTGTGGCCGGTACCCAAGCGCAGGGAAGTGAATCAGGATACTGACCCACCGCGCCGAAAAAGAGTAGCTGCGGCCGATCAAGTATTGCACTGCTTCGGAAGACTTGCCAGTCGAAAGGATGCAGCCCGATAAAGCTCGGGCTGCGGCGTAGCTGCGTTTGGCACTTGAGGATGGGGTGGCATGCTAAGCGCCGATGCACTATTTTGCCAGGCGCGCCGCCGCGCTCAGGATAAGCCGGCGCTGTGCATCGCCTCCACGCACCACAACCAAACCCTCATGCGTATTCTTTCTTTTCGGCAGTGGCTGCCGATCTGCGGAGCCGGGCTGCTGCTAGCAGCCTGCCAGCAACAAGCTCCCGCCGAATCGGCCGCTGCCCCAGCGGCCTCGGGCCTTGTGGCCGACGCAACTTATCAGGAAGCCCGGGCCTTGTTTGACATGCAGCATTTCGACGATGCCTTGCCCAAGCTATACAGCCTCGTCAGTACTTACCCTGCCGAGCCAGAATTGCATTATAAAATAGGGGTGGCTGAGGCGCAGGAAAGGCAGTATGAAAAGTCCAGCGTGAGCTTCCGCAAGGCGCTGCAGCACGGCTACGACAAGCCGACGGTGCTACGCAACATCGGCATCAATTACATCTGGACGCAACAGCTCGATTCGGCCAAGCACTACCTGCGTGCTGCCCGCACACTGGCGCCCAAGGATGGCAAAACGCTCAAGGCTTTTACCATCTTGAACGAAGAAGAAAAAAAGCAGTGGGCCCAAAAGCTTGATGGGGCCAAAGCAACGCCTGTCAAGCTTTAATTCGCTACGCAAACGACCAAACCCAAGGCCGCCAGCAGTGCTTTGCGCAGCTGGCGGCCTTGGGTTTGGTAGCAAGGGTTTCGGGACATAAACCGGCAGATCAGCCCTTGATTGTTAGGGCGATAAATGCTTGGTAAAATATCAACCAGCGCGTGCAGCACTGCGTTTGTAACGGAGTCTTTACGTCATGAATATGGCCTACTCTCTACTTCGCATTGCAGCCCTACTGCTGTTGCTGGGGCTACCCTTGGCCGCGGCAGCGCAGCAGTCGTTGGCGCAGGAGTTTAGGTTCAGTACTGTGGTGCTGCATACCGGCGACACCTTGCGTGGTCCCTGCACCCTGTACCTCGACCGCGACCTGCTGCTCATAACCATGCCCGATCAAACTGTGCGCACGGTGCCGGCCGTGGCGGTGCGCACATTTGCCGTCCGGGGGGAGATTATCCGAAACCATACCAGTGACCGGTCGGTCCGGATGCAGCCCGTTTCGGCGCACGACCGGGCCCGCAGCCGCTGGTACGGCATGCAGCGGGCGCGCCAATTCCTGATTTACCCCTGGAATCGCGATAAGGAGTATATAAACCCCAATGCACCGGCGTTTTTCGAGCGCCTCAATGGCGGCCCCGTCATCTTGCTGCGTCGGCAGTTTTTGGTGCGGCGGATAGCGCGCTGGACCGAGCCAAACTTGATGAGTTCTTGGCACGGAACGTACATTCCCCGCACCCTGACCCAGGAGTACATCGAGCCCCGGGATTTGTATTACCTAGCCACCCCCGAAGGCAACATTGTCTCGCTGCGCCGGCCGAAGCGCGACTTGCTGGCGTATTTCCCAAACGAGGCCGAGCAGTTGGAAAAACTGGCGAAAGAGCAAGGCTATAGCTTCGCCGATGGCTACCACCTGGCCCGGATAGTAGATTTTGCCAATGCTTTGCGACAGGCACAGGTATCGGTACGGTAGCGGCTTGTTAAGGCCTATGCGGCCTGGGCCGCTGGGCGGGGCTGCGTAACAAGCCCCGTCGCGCAGTACCTTTCCCGCATGCTTTCCCATTCGCACGAAGTATTTCTGGAGGTAGCGCGCCGGCTCAGCTTCACCAAAGCCAGTCAAGGTTTATTCATCAGCCAATCGGCGGTGAGCAAGCAGGTAAAGGCCCTGGAAGAATATTACCGCACCGGGCTGTTTGAGCGCCTGGGCAATGCCATTACCCTCACGCCGGCCGGGCAGCTGCTCTACCGCAAACTGCTGGCAGCGCAGCAGCTTCAGACCGAGCTGCACCAGGAGATGACCGGGCTCAGCTCCGATTTCTCGCCCGAGATTCGCATGGTCATCGGGGCCAGCACCACCATTTCGCTGTATGTGCTGCCACCGGTGCTGTCGGCGTACCTGGGCCACCACCCGCACACCCAGCTGACGCTCAAGAACCGCAACAGCGAAAACATCCTCAAAGCCCTGCTCGACCACGAAATCGACCTCGGCGTCATCGAGGGCATTCACCGCGTCAGCAACGTCACCTACACGCCGCTGCTCACCGACGACGTGGTGGCCGTATGTTCGGCTAACAACCCGCTGCGCTACCGTCAGTTGGAGCTCCGCGACTTATACGACTTACCGCTGGCCTTGCGCGAGCCCGGCTCCGGCACTTTGGCCGTGCTGGAGCAGGCCTTGCTCGCGCAGCGCATTCGGCTGGCTGATCTGCGGGTGAAAGTGCGCCTGGGCGGCACCGAAGCCCTTAAGAATTTCGTGCGCGTAGATGCTAGCGTGCTAGCGTTCTTGCCCAGACAGGCTGTGGTAAAAGAGCTGTCAAGCGGGGAGCTGGTGGAAGTAAGCGTGCGTGACTTGCACCTGAAACGGCACTTTGAGTTCGTGCAGCGCCGGGGTACCGAAAACAACTCTCCATTCAAAGAATTTATGCATTTCGCCTTGCGCTATTATTCCAAGGAGGAATAGGGTATGCCAAAATACCATTTGCTCGGGGCATAACCTAAGGCCTACTTGCTGCCGTTTTCCTTTCAGTTTCACATAACTGGTAAGCCATGGTAGCAGTAGCCGAATCCATCAGTCGCATCAGCAAGCTTACTTGCTCGCAGTGCCATGCCCCATACTCTGCCTTCGAGCCGCACACCGTGTCTGCGTGTTGTGCAGCGCCGCTACTGGCGCAGTATCAACTGAAAAGTTCGCTACGAAAAGACCGGCTAGCTGGCCGCCCTGCCACTATGTGGCGCTACCGTGAGGTGCTGCCCCTGCTCGATGATCAGAATATAGTAAGCCTGGGTGAAGGTTTTACCCCGATGCTCACTTTGCAGCGCTTGGCCGCACGTCACGGCCTGGCTTCGCTCATGCTGAAAGACGAGGGTCAAAATCCAACCGGCTCCTTCAAGGCTCGTGGGCTGAGCATGGCCATTTCCAAGGCCAAAGAGCTTGGGGCCGAAGGCTGCATCATTCCCACCGCCGGTAACGCTGGCGTGGCCATGGCTGCCTACTGCGCCAAGGCCGGTCTGCCCGCCACCGTGGTGATGCCAAGCCATACGCCTGCCGCCTTCAAGGAAGAATGCTACTGGTACGGTGCCGACGTGCAACTGGTAGATGGCCTCATCAACGACTGTGCCGCCCGTGTGCGGGAGCTGAACGCCGCCGGCCACCTGCTCGACGTATCCACGTTGAAAGAGCCGTACCGCCTGGAGGGTAAAAAGACCATGGGTTACGAAATAGCTGAGCAGTTGCAGTGGCAGCTGCCCGAAGTTATTCTGTATCCTGCCGGTGGCGGCACTGGTCTTATTGGCATCTGGAAAGCCTTCCGCGAGATGCAGGAGCTGGGTTGGCTGGCGCCCGATGTCAAGCTGCCCCGCATGATAGCCGTGCAGGCTGCCAATTGCTGCCCGCTTATTGAAACCTTGGCTGGCCGACAGCCCAACGCCCGCGAATACAACGGCCGGCCGACCATTGCCAACGGCCTGGCCGTGCCGCGCCCCTTGGGCGAAGCCCTGATGCTGCAGACGCTGGAAGAGTCGCGCGGCATGGCCGTGAGCATCACCGATGAGGAAATGGTGGAAGGCATGCGCGAGCTGGGTCGCCTGGAAGGCCTGTTCGTAGCACCCGAAGGCGCTGCTGTGTGGCAGGCCACGCGCAAGCTGGTAGCGGCGGGATGGATAAAGCCTGAGGAACGCATCCTGCTATTGAACACCGGCTCCGGCCAGAAGTACCTCGACAACGTAATTGGGCAGCACTAAACTGTGAGGCCGTGGCCGACTGGCCTCCGGTTCGGAGAAATAAGCGGCGGTGGGGGCTGATGTGCAGCGCCACTTGAGAATATGGCTAGATTTACCTGCCACTGGCCGAAGAGCCGGGGGCTGGATTTCTAGCCTATTCCCTTATTACAATGCGTGCTGACCAACAAAGACTATACGCCGACGTCGAATTCCTGACTTCTTTGCACCCGGCCCGCACCTACCGCAACCTGGCCTCGCTCAACCGCGCTGCTGATTACATCAAAGCTGAATTTGCCAAGCTCGATTGCCGCGTGCAGGAGCAGCGCTTCGAGGCTGATGGCCGCGAATACCGCAATATCATTGCCTGCTTTGGCCCCAGTGAGGGAGAGCGGGTAATCGTAGGGGCGCACTACGACGTGTGCGGTGAGCAGCCCGGTGCCGACGACAACGCCTCGGCCGTGGCTGGCCTGCTCGAAACCGCCCGCCTGCTGCACGAGTATGCGGCACGGCTTACCAAGCCTGTGGAACTGGTGGGATACCCCAATGAGGAGCCTCCGTTTTTCGGCACGCCCGATATGGGCAGCGCAGTGCACGCTCAGGCATTGCACGAAGCGGAGGTGCCCGTCCAAGCCATGATTTGCTACGAAATGATTGGCTACTTCAGTGACAAGCCCGGCTCGCAGCAGTTTCCCGATAAGCAGTTGGCCGCTCAATACCCTAGTGTCGGGAATTTCATCATCGTGCAGGGGCGCACCGGTGAAGAGGCCCTGACGCAGCGCGTACAGCAGCTCATGCAGGCCGAAGCCCAGATCGATGTGCAGCGCATCAACTTGCCCGATTTCCTGCCTATTGCGGGCTTGTCGGACCACCGCAACTACTGGCTGCACGGCTTTCCGGCCGTGATGATAAACGACACTTCCATGCTGCGCAATCCGCATTACCACAAAGCCAGCGACACCATTGACACGCTCGATTTCCGACGTATGGCCGAGGTGGTCAACGGCGTCGTGAATGCGGTAGTGACCATGGCAACTGATCATAGCATTTGATTTACTGACCGGCGCCTAGATTTGGCACACGCTATAAAAGCCGCTGGGCGGTACCCGATAAGCCACAAACGTGTTTCTGAGTATCACTGCGGCTGCGTGTGGGCACCAGCCTGACAGGAGGTTGCCACTCAGCCTTGGTTCGGGGAAAACCTGCTACCAGGCCAGGGAATTGACGTAGTACTGCTATGCAACTGTAGGGTAACTGTTGTCCGCTTGGCTCTTATGCGTATTCGTCGCCCGTCGCTCGGGTTAATACTGATTTTGTTGGCTGCGGCCCTGCTTTCTGCGGTGCTGATTGCCCAACGCCGGCGTGCGTTGCCGTATAGTAATGCAAGCCAATCAACCTCCCAATCCATGGGCGCCAAAAAAAAGCGACTATACGCCGACGTCAAGTTTCTGACCTCCCTGCAGCCAGCACGTACCTACCGTAACCTTACCTCTCTTAATCAGGCTGCCGATTACATCAAGACCGAGTTTGAAAAGCTCGGCCTGCCGGTGGAAGAGCAGGTATTCAAAGCCGATGGCCGGCAGTACCGCAACATAATTGCTTCCTTCGGCCCGCCCGATGCCGAGCGCATCATCGTGGGGGCGCACTACGACGTGTGCGGCGAGCAGCCCGGTGCCGACGACAACGCCTCGGCCGTGGCCGGCCTGCTCGAAACCGCCCGCCTGCTCCACGAGCAGCAGCCCGAGCTGCGCCGCCGCATCGACTTGGTAGCTTATCCTAACGAGGAGCCTCCTTATTTTGCCTCTCAGTACATGGGTAGCGCCGTGCATGCCAAGTCCCTGCACGACGCCGGGGTGGCGGTGCGCGCCATGATTTGCTACGAAATGATTGGGTACTTCAGCGACGAGCCCGGCTCGCAGCGCTTCCCCAATGAAGCGCTGGCCAAGCTGTACCCCAACACCGGCAATTTTATCACCGTGGTGGGCCGCGACGGACAGGAGGCTTTTACCGAACGTGTGCAACAGCTCATGCAGGCCCGCGCCGAGGTCGACGTGCAGCGTATCAACATGTCGCCCCAAATGGGGCTGGTCGGCCTTTCCGACCAGCGCAACTATTGGCCCTACGGCTGGGATGCCGTGATGATCAACGACACCGCCTTCCTGCGCAACCCCAACTACCACGAAACCGGCGACACCATTGACACGCTGGATTTTCGGCGCATGGCCGAGGTGGTCAACGGAGTCGTGAATGCTATTCTAAACCTGTAGCACTACTCTTTCACCAACTGCCGCGTAATGCGGTTGCCGTTGATGTCGAGCACCAGCAAGTAAGCTCCCGGCCGACGCATGTGCAGCTCGGTGGGCGTGAGGCGGTAGTCGTACTGACCGGCCGCCTGCCGGCCCTGCGTGATGGTTTTGAGCTTGCGGCCCTCGGCGGTGTACACGGCCAGTGTCACCGGCACCGGGCTGCTGAGCGTGTACGAAAGGTTCAGGGCTTCGCCAATTGGGTTGGGGTAGGTGGCCAGCTTGTACTCATAAGCGGCCGTGGCTACGCGGGTGCCCGTTACGGTATTTTGCAGATCCCATTCCAGCGCATACACGTGCTGGGCGGTGTGCTGGGCACTGCGTGTGAGGCCGATGGTGTCGGTTATTTCCACGGAGAAGCGTTGCTGGCCGGGCGGCAGTGCTGCCAAGTTTACATTTACCTGATCCACGCCGCGGGCAAAGACTGCGCCGTTGCGTCGCCACACTGTGCGCAGCGTATTGGGCAGGGGCCGCAGCAAGGTCACGGATAAAGCTAGTGACTGGGGTGGATTGGTAATGGTGCCCGTAGCCGGCGAAAAGGCTTGTACCGGCCGCGCCAGCGCGTGAATGCGCTCCACCAGCGTTTCGGTACAAACGCTGCAGAATGGCTGGCCTATTGTCTGCATTTTGCAGTTGTTGTGCGGCTTAAACCAAGTCGGGTTGCCTTGGTGCGGATACATGCCCACGCCGGCGTGGCCCAGCCAATTGGCCCAGCGTACCAGAGCGGGATTTGCTTGGGCGGTCATATTGGCCCGTTCGCGGGCGTACTGCGGTCCGGCCCAGTACTCGTCGGCCAGCTGCGCAAAGGAGTGACCGATTTCGTGAATGCTGATTTCACTCGCGGCAGTATGGGTAGAGGACGTGGCAAGTACTCCGCCGGAACCACCGTAATAGGGCGAGTTTACCACCACGAATGCTTGGTCGTACAACGGGAAATTATCGGCAAGAACATTGGCAACCGCGTTCTGATTGGCAGGTACCAACAAGCGGTGAATACCACCCACATCGAAGCGGCTGCCGAAGTAATTAGATACATTGCCCGTAAGCTGGTTGCCGCAGTCGCTTAGGCCGCCCGCGTGGCTAGCCCCCGATTGGGTCGAAGGGACCCGCAGCGCAAACACGTTGAAGTACGGCCGGTACTCTCGAAACGGTGTCTGGATAAACATATCGTTGACGATGCGCTGCACGTCCAGTCGGAACTGGCCCAGCTCAGACGCTTGGTAACCGTCGCTCAGAAACACCAGGTTGATGCGGCGCGCTGGCGGCCCCGTAAATGCTATGGTATCGATGGGGAATACCTGGGCATACCCGGCCGTGGTAAGGAACAGGGCAAAAAACAGCGTAACAAGTTGTTTCATAGTTTGGCCGGTAAGGGGAAATCAGCGGAGGTATGCGTGGTGCCGCGGCGCACATCGGTTACTCGAAAGGCAGTGGTCTGGCCCAGCAGTGCTACCCGTACAAAGAACTCAGCTTCGGGTAAGCTGGCCGTTTTGTGGGCAAGCTGCTGGCTGGAAGTGGTGTATTCCAACTCCCGCATCAGCGGATGATCGAGCGTGACGCTGCTGAGCACGCGGCCGGTATCGTCAAGCTGCGCCACTGCTACATAGGTGGCTCCGGAAGCTGCCTCGGCTGCCGGGGCCTTTAAGCTGCCCGGCACCACCTTCACTTGCAGTAGCCGAATGGTGGTGCTATCGTTGCGGGCACTCATCCGAAAAGAGACGAACGCCAACCGATCGGGCACAACAATACTCTGGGAAGTAGCCACGGCGGAGCCAGGTGGCAGGGGCGAATAGGAGTAAGGCGTCCGCTGACAAGCTATGGACCAGCCCGCTACGCAGATCAGTATAAAGCGTGTGCGATAATGCATAACAAGAGGTGGGCTAAAACAGACCGCTGCCCGACGACCGGAAGTTAAACATAAACTTACCGCCAGGGATGGCCCATTGAACGGAAGCAACGCAAGGCTCCCGTCAGAGTGATTGACCGGCTTCTGTGCCGCCAGCGCCGCCAACGGACCAAAAAGCAATCAACTATCCTTTACCTATGCCCCGTCGGGTGTGAAGGTCAGCTTAGCTGGTCGTGCAACTCGGCTGAGACGACTGTCTTGTAGATGCCTGCTTCAGCCAGTGCGTAGCTGCTGCACGCGCTGGTCCATAAGCTGGTGCCAGAGCGGGGGCACGAGGGCCAGTAGCAACATGGCCGGATAGCCGGCTGGCATTTGGGGGCTTTCGGGTTGGAAGCGCAGTGCCTGATAGGGGCGGGAGGCGAGGTAGTGGTGGTCGGAGTGGCGGGTGAGTTCGTAGAGCAGGATGCGCCCTAACGGCCGCTCGGCGTTCCAGGAATGGTGCGGCTGCACCCGCTCGTACACGCCGGGGCGCACTTCGCGGCGCAGCAGGCCGTAGTGCTCCACGTAATTCACCGTCTCCAGTAGCGCGCCACCCAGAAAGGCTGCTGCTACGAAAGCCGCTGCTGCCCGCCCACCCAGCAGCAGGCCCACGGCCAGCACCGCCGCGGCCTGCAGTAGCTGGAAGCGCAGCATTTGATTGTGCCACGGGTGCCAGATTGAAAGCCCTTGTTTGCGCAGCCGCTCAGCCTCTAGGTGCCACGCCGAGCGCCAGCCGCCGACCATGGAGCGCAGCATAAAGGAGTACAGGCTTTCGCCGTAGCGGGCAGTGGCCGGGTCGTGCGGCGTGGCCACGTGGCGGTGGTGGCCCCGGTTGTGCTCCACGAAGAAATGCAGGTACAGGCTGGTTAGCAGCAAGGCCTGCGCCAGCCCTTGCTCCATGCGGCTAGCACGGTGACCCAGCTCGTGTGCTACGTTGATGCCCAGCACTCCGCAGCAGATGCCCTGGCTGACAATCAGCCCCAGGGTTTCTGCCGTGGTCAGGGGTTGGCTGTCGATGGTGAACAGGAACCAGCTGAGGAGGCCGTATTGCAGCGGCACGTTCAGGTACAGCAGCCCGTCGAACAGCCAATCGTACGCTAGCTGGCTGCTGGCCGGCTCGTGTGGCGCTGGCTGGGGCTTGGGTAAGATCAGTTCTTCCAGCGCGGGTATCAGCCCAAACACAAGGAGCGTCGTCAGCCATACCCAGGGGCCGCGCCAGCCTAAACCCAGGGCAGCGCATACGGGCACTGAATACGCCAGCAGGTAGCGGAGGTCGCGCAGGGGAATCATGGGCGGTATCTTAAAATAGTGTTTAAAAGATACTCAACTCGGAGCTGCTGCGCAACCACCCGGCAAACTCAGTGCGGCTTGGCTACGATTGCAGCGCAAACACCCACACATAAATGAGGGAGCCGAAGAGAAACAGCATGAAAAAAGTGTGGTGCCAGCCACTGCCCGCTACCTGCAACGCTACGGCTATGAGGCCTAGCCCCGCAAGCGCCAGGCCAACCACCTGAGACCGGCGCCGCAAGTGCGGCAGCACTTGCCGGTACGTGCCCACCAGCGGAAACAACAGCCCAAGCAGCACCACGCCCAGTAGCTCCAATGCAGGTTCATTAGGCACCAGCCAGTGATGCAGGGCCAGCGCGCCCACGCCGGTTAGCAGCAGGGCCGAGAAAGCGTTAGAATGCTGCGTATCGGCGGCACTCAGGGCCATGCGTCCGTCGCGGCTGAGGCGCAGCAGCGTGTTGAATACCGGCTCAGCAAACCAGCTCATTCCTACAAATGCCAAGTACACCGGGAGCAGCGCCGGTACAAACCGCGAAAGCAGGAACATGCCGAAAAACAGGCCCATGCGGACCCCGTTGCTCAGCGTTTGGGTCCAGATTACAAACCGGTAGAAGCCGTTGTAGAGCCAAAAGCGAGCTTTCAGCGACGCGACCAAGCCTTCGCGGGCGTAGTCGGAAGTGGGGTTCAGGCGCAGGGCTTCGCGGAAGTGCTGGGCGGCCTGTTTAGCGTGGCCGCGCTCCAGGGCCACCCAGCCCAGGTCGGCGTGGGTGCCGGTATCGGTGGGGCCGTAGCGCAAGGCCTCGTCGAAGTCAGCCGCGGCCTCGTCACGGCGGCCGAGGCTGGCGAGGCAGCGCGCCCGCAGGCTCAGGCAGTCCACGTGGGTAGGGTCGCAGGTCAGGCCGGTTTCGGCGGCGTGCAATGCTGCTTGCAGCTGATGCCGTTGGAAGCGCAGCTGGCCCAGCACGTGGTAATAGTCGGCATCGTCGGGGTCGAGGCTGAGCGCTTGCTCAATGGCCCTTAGGGCTTGATCGTGCTCGTGCTGCTGCAGATAAGCCAAGCTGAGCACGTAGAACGCAAAATCATACTGCGGCTCCAGGTGGACGGCGGTTTGGGCAGCTTCCTGCGCCTCGGCCGGGCGCTGCTGCTCCAGCAGCGCCAGTGCCAGCAGGCCGTGGGTATAGGCATGGTACGGGTCGTCGTGCAGCAGGCGGCGGGCTTCCTGTTCAGCCAAATCAGGCCGCTTTTGCTGAAGCAGGATAGACACGCGCTGGGTAGAGGTGGCGGGCATAATAGGAGGGCAGTAACAAGCGTTTGGGCGAGAAAAAGTTAGTCAAGCCAGTCGTCGGCGCAGGAAATTAGCACTAGGTAGAGCAGGAGCAGAAAGCCAAAGACAACTTTCCAGGTGGATGAGTGGCTAATGGCTGCACAATAAGTAGCGTACGTGCCCAGACCGGTTAGCCCGAAGGTACCCCACCGCGCCGCCCGCCGGGCCCCACCGGGCGGCAGCACCCGCAAGCTGCCAAGAGGAACTACGAGGCCCAGCAGCATCAACGGCAGCGCCGTGAAGCCGTTGGTGGGTAGCCCCAGCGCGCCCGTCAGAACCAAAGCTGCGATGCTGACGCCGAGCAGAAGGTTGCTAAAGACAAGTTCAACCGGCATTAGCAACAGGCGGGCCCGTGGGTCGAGGCGCACAGCAAGGTGAGCAGCCAGAGGCGCGCCAGGGGAAACAGCAAGCCGGTGCCAATCAGAATAGCTACCGCCGCTCCTATGCTCTCTAGAGCGTCGTAATCGGAAGAAAGGTAAACCAGCCAGCCCGTGGTGGCCCAAAGGCAGTAGACCATTAGGCTGCTCAGTATGCGCCACAAACCGCGCCTATGCGCGAGCGGAACCAGGTGTCGCGCAATACGCTGGCCTAGCCAAGTGGCGGCTTGGTACAGCCAAAAACGGCCTAAATGAGCTTTGCGAAGTCCTTCCTGGGCTAGGGATGAATTCGGATCAAGCCGTAATGTTTCCTCCAGGTGGTGGCGAGCCAGCCGATAGTTTCCGGCTTCAAGGTAGTTCAGGCCCAGATTGATATGAGTCAGTTCGCTGTTGGGGGCGGCACTGAGGGCCGCTTGCTCCGCCGCGGCCACCTCCTTTGCAGCATGGCCGGCCCAGCGCATAACCCGTAGGCGCAGGTTGCGGCAATCTGCATCGGTCGGGTTCAGGGCCAAGCCGGCCTCGGCGGCCGCCAGGGCAGCTTGCCAGCGGGCTTCGGCGAAATAAGTCCAGCCCAGGGCAGAGTGATAGGCCGGCTCAAATGGAATGAGCGCCAGCGCCTCTTGCAAGGCCTCCCGCGCCGCTTGGGGCTGCTGCCGGGCCAGGAGGCTCATGCCCAAGCAGTAATGAGCCTGGGACTGTTGCGGATTCAGAGCCAAGGCCGCTAGGGCCAACGTTTCGGCTTCGGCGGGCCGTTGCTGCTGTAAAGCCAGCGCCAGCAGCGTATGCATATCCGCATTGTCGGGGTCGGCCTGCAACAGGCGCCGGGCTTCCCGCTCGGCCAGGTCGGGGCGCTGTTGTGCCAACAGAATGGACACGCGCTCGGTGAAGGTGGCGGGCATAGACAGTTGAGGGAAGAAACCTAAAGTAACAGGCTGACTTGACAAGCTTCGACGGCTCAGGGGCGCAATTGCTGGCGTTCCTCATTAAGCGCGTAGAAAAGCGGGCTAAGCCCAGCTACCAGCCCGGGCCCAAGCCAGCTAAGTGACCACCCGAAGTGCAGGCACACCCAGACGGCCAGGCCAAGCAGGCCCAGTAAAACGGCCGAAAATGCCAGACCGAAGCCCCAAACACGCCGCCGCTCCCGTACCGCTGCCGCATCGAGTTGGCGCAGCCGGCGTACCGTGCCACTTAGCCGCCAGCGCAAGTAGTCGATGCCTAACCACGGCAGCAGTAATGGCGACAACAAGCCCAGCGGAATGCATTCGAGCAGCAGCAACCCAAAGGCCCAGACTTGACCCCGCTGCAAACGGCTGTTGAGTTGGTTGTAATGAGCATCGAAGGCGCGGTACAGGCGCAGACTGAGGTAGCGGTTTTGGTACGCCCGCGAAAGCTGCTGGCGGGCTACTTGGTCCGTCGGGTTCAGGCGCACGGCCTCTACCAAGTGCCGCTCGGCCTCGGTGGGCTGATGAAAATGCAGTGCAGCATGGCCCACGGCCAGCTGCGCACTGGCATTAGTTGGATCCAGGCTGAGCCAATGGCTAGCCGCTTTGCCGGCTTCATCGAAGCGTTGCAGTCGCCGTAGGCAGGCCACACGGTAGCGCAGCGCGCTGCGGTTGGCCGGATCAATGGCCAGGGCTGCGTCGGTAGCACTCAGTCCCGCGGCGTAATTGCCTTCATCGTGGTGCAAGTGCGCTTTCAGGGCCAGATTGATGGCCGAATGCGGGTTCAGCCGCAACGCCTCGGCCAAGCTGGTAGCTGCTTCGGCAAATCGGCCTTGGTGCAGCAGCGCCAAAGCGCGAGTGTAGTAAGCATGGGAGTACTCCGGCGATAGTCGCATAGCCTCCTCAGCGGCCCCAATGGCTTCATCGTAGCGCTGCTGCTGACACAGGGCTAGCCCCAGGAAGTTATGAAGCCGGGCATCTTGGGGCGCAACCTGTAAGCCTTGCCGCACGGCGCGCTCCACCATCTCGGGACGACCGGCCCTCAGCAAGGACACCAAGCGCGAAAGGTCAAGGGAGGTGGGCATAGTCAGCATAGATGCTAATGATCTGCTGAAGTTGGGCGGTAGGAAAGACAGGGAAAGGTTGCCCGGTTTTATGGAGCAGCTGGGTCGTTCCGGTGATAATCATAAA
Organism: Hymenobacter sp. FMD4; assembly: GCF_058932745.1. Taxonomy (NCBI): domain Bacteria; kingdom Pseudomonadati; phylum Bacteroidota; class Cytophagia; order Cytophagales; family Hymenobacteraceae; genus Hymenobacter; species Hymenobacter sp. FMD4. The sequence continues at coordinate 38,865 of NZ_JBZYWH010000004.1, read as the reverse complement.
AGGGCAGGAAAGCCCATATCGAGGCCGAAAAGTATAATAACCAGGCTTTGGAATGCCCCGGGGAAAATTGAAGTCGGGCTAGAGCAATAAGGCTGACGACAGCAATGAGGGCTATTACTATTAATGACCTGAATTTGTAAGAGGGCTTTATCTGCCGATGCCCAAGCCACAGTATCCCGGACCCAACGCCGATTAAAGGCAGGGCGGCAACAACCGTTGGGGGAATAGTGAAAACACCTGCCGTAAGACCAGCGGCTGCCAAACCGCCGACAAATAGATCTGAATTACGGACGTGAGTGGCGGTAAGCAGGTGCCTTATTCTAGGATCGAAGCGCGCCACGATGGTGGTAAGCATCTGAACCAGCCAAAACAGCAGTGGTACCGCCACGCCACCCACCAGTAATGGCGCTATGCCAGCGTCAGCTATACCGAAAGCATTCAGAATTAATTGAAAAAGAATAGCAGCAACCGGCAAAAGGATGGTAAGGCCGATAACTGCCACCAATACCCTCGCTTCCTCAGGGCCTAGTCCTTTCGACAATGATTGCAAAGGCCAGCGAAGCAACCTTGCCGCGGCCCAAGCAGCTCGATACCACACAAAACGGCTGAGCTTAGCACGGAGCAAATCCTTCCGAATGGCTTCCGATGTAGGTTCTAACCGCAGGGCTTCGGCTAGATGAACGGTAGCCCGGGCGTAGTCGGCCTGCTCAAACAGGAGCACCCCGGCTTGGTGATGTGCGTCGGCACTGGCCGGAGCTGCGCAAAGCATACGCAGCAGCGCCTGCTGGCCCAGCGTCTTCGGCTCTAAGCGCATCAGCACTGAGGCTTGCAGCGCCATACAAGCCGCATCGTTCGGCTGCCTTGCCAATCCTTCGGATGCGCATACCAAAGCTCGTTCCCACTCTTGCCGCATGGCATAAGCCCAACCCAAGGCCGTGAAGTACGATGATTGTGAAGGGTTTAGAACCAGGGCCTCTTCAAGGTATGCCTGCGCCGCATGTAGTTGATTACGATCGAGCTGAATGATGCCGAGCAAGTAGTGCGCATGAGCCGCCTGAGGATTAAGGGCAACGGCCCGCAGTGCCGCTTGCTCAGCGCGCTTGCTAAGCTGCTGACGGAGCAGGCAGGTAGCTAAAGCTGTATGTAAAGCTGAATTTTCCGGCTCACTAGCCAGTAACAGTTCAACTTCCTCGGTTGCTTGGGAAGCGCGGTTCCTCTCCAGCAAAAAGTACACGCGCTCCAGGGAAAGCAAGGTCAGCGGCATGGCCTAGGGCTTTCGGATACCCATATAGGTCAGGATATCATCATACGTGCCGCCTTCATTGGAATACAGCGCGTAGTTCTTGGCCGTTGCAAACCATTCCTTGGTGCTCGGTCGCACCTGCTTGGCGGCGGCCGTGAGGTCGGACTGCTGCACGGGCAGTGGGCGGCCCTGGCGCATGGATTCACGCAGGCGCGTTTCCACGGCGGTGTCCACCACGGCTTTCAGATCGGCGCCCGAGAAGCCGGTGGTCTGGGCCGCTACGGCCGAGAGGTTCAGGTTGTCCATTACGGGCTTGCCTTGCAGCATCACCTGCAGAATGGCCAGGCGGGCCGGCTCATCGGGCGGAGTTACCAGCACGATGCGGTCGAAGCGGCCGGGGCGGCGGAAGGCCGGGTCGAGGTGCCAAGGGGCGTTGGTAGCGGCCAGAATGAGCACGCCGTCGTTGGAGCTGCGGGCGCCGTCTAGCTCTTCCAAAAACTGATTGATGAGCGTACGGCCAGCGCTCTGGCGTAGGTCGTGGCGGTTGGCAGCCAAAGCATCCACTTCGTCGAAAAACAGCACGCAGGGCGCCTGCAACCGGGCCAGCTCAAATAACTCGTGCAGCTTCTTTTCGCTCTGGCCCATCCACATGTCCAGAATGTCGCTGATGCCCACGTGGATAAAGGAGGCCTGCACCTCGCCGGCCGTGGCGCGGGCTAAGTGCGTCTTGCCGCAGCCGGGTGGGCCATAAAGCAGCAAGCCGCCGCCGGCGGCTTTACCATAGGCTTTGTACAGGTCGGCGTACTGCAGCGGGTGAATAATTTTGAGGCGGATTTCCTCTTTCACTGCTTCCATACCCCCAACTTCGGCAAAAGTGATTTTAGGCTTTTCGAGGCCCGCAAACAGGGCACGCTCATCAAAGCCAGCTGGCGTCACCTGCCCCAAAACCTCCAGCGGCTCACCGCCCCCAGCTGCCACGCCGGCCGGACGCAGGCCCAATTGTGTGTCCAACTCGGTGTCGCGCAGGGAAGGGTCCAGCGCCAGGGCTTGCGCATAGGCCTCGCGGCCTTCGGCGACATTGCTGCTGACGCGGGTGAGCAGGCGCGCGTGCAGCAGGTGAGCAGCGGCCAGCTCAGGTGCATTGCTCAGCAACTCTTCTATCACCACCAATGCCGCCGAGTTTTTGCCCAGCGCCGCGTAGGTTTCGGCTAGGCCCAGCTGCAGCTCCGCATCGTCGGGAGCGAGGCGCAGGCCGGTGCGGTAATGCTCTTCAGCTTCGGTCAGGCGGTTGGCCTGACGGAGCACCGCCGCCACGTGCCGGCGTAGCGGCAAGTTGTCGGGCGAAAAGGACAAGGCATCAAGCAGGGGCTGCAGATCGGGCCGATTGATCGGGGCAGACATGGCACTAAGCATTAGTGTAGTCCGCAAATTACTCGTTTTCGGGGCAGCCTCGGCAGGGGCAAGGCAGCATTTCGATCGTTTTACAATCGGAAGCGAGAAAATTGTAGTTGTTGAGAATGGCCTATGATTTGGAAGGGGTATACAGTTTAAAGATTATAATAAATGGAGTTATAGGGGTAAATTCTATGGGGTATAGATGGGAATGAAGATATAATTTTAAATTAGCCCCTGAAAAACATAGGCAAGACTATTCGGTAATATGCTCACATCTTCCCCCCGACTATCCGTAGCCCGAGTGGCACTGGGTGGTTTGCTGCTCAGCGTACTGGTGGCGGCATTCACCCCGGCCGAGCACCCAGCGGCAGCGCCCGGTAGTCTTAATGCAGCTGACATAGCGTGGATGCTCACAGCCACCGCTATGGTACTCATCATGACGCCGGGCCTGTCGTTTTTTTACGGCGGGATGGTGCGGCCCAAAAACGTCATCAGCACCATGCTGCAAAGCTTCGTGGCGCTGGGCGTCATCTCCCTGGTGTTCTATTTCGTGGGCTTTTCGCTGGCATATGGCGAGTCGTGGCACGGCATCATCGGCTCGCCGCTCACGTTTGCGCTGCTGCGCGGCGTGGGCACGGCCCCGCATCCGGAGTTGTCGCCTACCATTCCGTTCATTCTATACTTCGCGTTCCAGCTGAAGTTTGCCATCATCACACCCGCCCTGATTACCGGGTCTTTTGCTGAGCGCGTGCGCTTCAAGGGCTACCTGGCCTTCATGGTGCTGTTTTGCTTGTTTATCTACTGCCCGCTGGCCCATTGGACCTGGCACCCCGAAGGCTTCCTGCGCCGCTGGGGCGTGCTGGATTTCGCGGGCGGCACGGTGGTGCACATTTCGGCGGGTATTGCTGCTCTGGCCGGCGCTCTGGTGCTGGGGCCGCGCACGGCGCATCAGCGCAAAACGTCTTTCTCGACGCCGAATGTGCCTTATGTAATGCTCGGCACCGGCCTGCTGTGGTTTGGCTGGTTTGGCTTCAATGCCGGTTCGGCCCTCGGAGCCAATGAGCTAGCCGCTACGGCTTTCGTCAATACCAACCTCGCTTCAGCGGCGGCGCTGTTTGCGTGGCTGCTGGTGGAAGTGGTGCGCGGCGGTAAGCCCACGGCCGTAGGGGCCTGCATCGGGGCCGTGGTGGGTCTGGTGGCCATTACGCCTGCTGCTGGTTACGTCAGTTACGGCCAAAGCCTGCTGTTTGGGGTGGTAGCCGCGCTGATCAGCCACGCGGCCGTGCACTGGCAGAACTCGCGCACTTCCATCGACGATACCCTGGATGTATTTCCTTGCCACGGCTTGGGCGGTATCGTGGGCATGCTGCTCACGGGCATTTTTGCCGATAAAGTGGGGCTGATTCATGGTACGGCCACGGTATTTGGCTACCACGTACTGGGGCTGCTGATTGTGGTGGGCTACTCGTTCGGCGGGGCCTGGCTGCTGCTTAAGCTTACCGACCGTTTCTTTGCCCTGCGCGTGAAGCCCGCCGAGGAAGACCTCGGCCTCGATCTAAGCCAACACGAAGAGTCCACCTACCACGTCGACGAAGAATTCGAGCGCACCTACCGGCGCGAGCTGCTGCCGCTCGAGAAGGTGTAAAAGCTTTGTGCGTCCGCCAGCCGGTCCCGGAGACTGGCTGATCACCCGCGGCGCACTAAATGGGGGAGAGGCACGTGAGGAGAAAAGCCGCCAGCGGGGAAACTGGCGGCTTTTCGTTTTTATGCCAATGGGAAACAGGCTTATTCAGCCTGTCCGGTTAAGGCCTTGCGCAGCTCGGCATCGGTGAAGCCTGGTACGTCTACTTTCTTAAAAGGGGCCGTGTGTCCACTGATCAGCGACAGGCTGGTGCGGGGTACTTTTAGTGCCTCGGCCAGGTAACGTAGCAGGCAATCGTTGGCCTTGCCGTCTTGTGCTGGGGCATTCAGCCGGATGGTAACGGAGCCGTCGGCAGCTAGCTGAATGGCGTTTTGACGGGCGTTGGGTTTGGCTTTGAGGTGCAGCGTGGCCATGCCGGAGTTAGGCGGGGGCGTTGTAGGCGTCGTAGATGTTCCAAATCCACACAATCAGCGGCACAACAACCGTCCACCACAGCAGAAAGCCCACCACACCGCTCAGAATCCAGATGAAGATGGCTTTCAGGATTTGCCCTTTGATCAGCTGGCCCAAGCCAGGAATAAAGGCCGACAGAATCGCCGGCACACCGTACGTTGGTTTCATGGTTGGGGAAGGTGATTGGATGATGGATAATGGGTGACAAGTAACAAGTAATACGTGATATATAAAGCCATGGCATAGCCCAGGGCCACGTGCCGCCGGGTGGCATGCGTGCTCCAATTTCCCCCTATCTACGGCTTCGCGCCGCGCAGCTGCTGGCCCGTGGGGCAGACGTCGAGCATGACACAGCGGCCGCAGGCCGGGCTGCGAAAGTAGCAGCACTTCTGGCCGTGAAACATCAGCGCTTCGTGGTGGTCGTACACTTGCTGGGCATCCCAGCCGGGCGGGAGTAGTGCTTCCAGTAAGGCGTGAGAGGCCTCGGTGCCCACTTTCGGCCCGATTAGCCCCAGCCGCTGCGCCACGCGGTGGTGGTGGCTGTCGACGGGCATAGCGGGCAGGCGCAGCGTGCTGAACAGCAGGGTAGCCGCACTCGTTTTCGGTCCGACGCCCGGCAGGCTTTCCAACCACGCGCGCGCTGCGGGCACGGGTTGCTCGGCCAGAAATTCCAGCTCTAGCTTTCCTTGTAGGCGCTCCGTCAGCTCGCGCAGAATGGCCTGAATGCGCGGCGCTTTCTGCTCAGGCCAGGTGCACGGGCTAATCGCAGCTTCTACCTCGTCGGTGGGCGCATCCCGCACCTCTTCCCAAGTAGGAAAACGGGCCGTGAGCTGTTGGTACGCCCGGTGCGAATCCTGATTGCGCGTGCGGTGCGAGAGCACGGCGCTAATCAGCTCGCTCATGGGTGCTTTCACGCTGAAAAAGCGGAAGGGCGCCCCGTACTCGGCGCACAGCCGCTCGTGCGCCAGCAACGCCAAGGCCTGGCGGTGGGCGAAAGTGGCGTCGTCGGCGGAAGTCGGTTGGGTAGTGGGCACAGCTTGGGCAAACGTGCCAGCGGACCTTACGGTTGAGGCCGACAAAAAGAAAGCCGGCACCCGTGAGGGCGCCGGCTGACAAAAGAGGAATCGGGGGCGTTTAGCGGGCCGCCGCGCCGCCGTAGTTGTACAGCTGTACGGCCTGCTTTAACTTCTTGGTTTGGGAGCCGCTCACGAAGGTGGGCACCAGCAGCACCGGCACCGAGATGAACAGCAGCGGCGAAATGCGCTGGGCACTGCCGTTGAAGGTGCTTAGCAAGCCGGCCGCCAGCATACCGCCGCCCACTACGTAGCCGGCCGTGCTGATGCGCCGCAGCCGCGCCACGTCGCGTAGCATTTCGGCGCTGCCGGCGTTATCCGACAAGGCCACGCTTAGGTTGCGGAAATTCATGTCCTGAATCGGGCCACCGTCTTTGCTGAAGTACTCGGTCTTCACCGTGCGGTAGCCGCCGTAAGGGTAGCCGCCACCCCACGGACCGCCGAAACCACCGTAGCCGTAGCGTCCGAAGCCGTAAGGCGACATGCCCCACGGACCTCCAAAGGCGCCCGGCGCGTACTGCTGCGAGGTGATAGAATAGGTGCTGATGCGGCCCTGCTTTTCGCGGCGCAGGGTAGCCTCCCGGCGCGAGCCCGGCAAATTAGTGCGGATGTAGTGGCCGGTCTCGTCCTGGAAAAACTTAATCTGGTCGAGGTCGAAGCGCTGCTGGCCATTTACGAGCAGGTAGGAGCGGCCCACCACCGGCTGGCGCATTTCCACGTCATCGACGGCGTAAACGGCACCCGATTTCAGGCCGATGCGGTAACGGGACTCGCGCACTGGCGCTGCCGCCTGGGTGGGAGCTGGTTGAGCAGGCGCCGTTTGGGCCGGAGCCGGCGCTTGCGTGGAGTCGGGAACGGTAGGCGGCGTGCTCAGCTGGCGCGGTGCGTCCTGTGCTACGGCCGCTGCCGCAGAAGCGCTGGCGAGGCCAACGGTAAGCAACAACGAACGAAGGTTCATAACAGGTGGGGCGTGAACGATACGGGGAAGTATGCGTGAAGAAACGCTCAGAACGGCGGTCAGGTACACCTGCTACCCACCGTTTGGGCGAAAAGGTAAGGCACGGGACCCAATTGCCGCAAAAAACCGGCCAGTACCCGCACTATCTCAACGGAAAGGGCGGGGCAAGTTGTTCCGCAGGCGGCTCGCCTTTTCCCCTTAACGCAGGACCAGCGCCTAAGGTGCTGCTAGGAGCAGCCAGTAACAGGAATTATCGTCAGGGCATAAAAAAACATCCGCCAACGGGAAAGGCCCGTTGGCGGATGATAAAACGAAAGCAAGGGTAGCGGCGCAAGCCGAATGCCGCTTACTTGAGCAGGGTTTCGAGCAGGCTCATGCTGTCCACCAGGTCGCGGGTGCTTTCAAAGTCTAGTGGCTTGATGATGTAGCCCCGCACGCTGAGTTCCTGCGCCTGCAGGCGGTCGATATCCATTTCCGAGGTGGTGGTCACAAACACCGGAATGTAGGCCAGCTCGGAATGGGTTTTCAGTTCAGCCAAAAACTCATGCCCGTTCATTTTGGGCATGTTCAAATCGAGCAGGATTACCTCCGGTAACGGACGAATCGGTTCTACCCCATTGCGGCCCAGGAGCATGTCCAGCGCCTCCAGCCCGTTGAACGCAGTGTAGAGCTTGTGCGGAACATTGAACTTCTCAAATGATTTCTGCACGGTCATCGTGTCAAAGAAATCATCTTCTACCAACAAAACGGAGCGCATCAATATAAGAGTGGTGTAGGTGCAAAGGTAGGTAACTCAAGGCTTGCCCAAAGGCAAAACTCAACTGAATTGCCGTTTTACTCAACTAGGGTAGGAGTGTTTTCGGTTACCAGCTTCGGCCAGGTAAAGACAAAGGCTGCTCCCTGTCCCGCGGCCGAATCCACGTGAATGCTGCCACGCTGCTCGTCAATGATCTTTTTGACGATGCTCAGGCCAATACCGGTGCTTTCGGCCGTGTTACGGTCGCGCAAGGTCTGAAACATCAGGAAAATCTTTTCGTGGTATTCCGGCGCGATGCCGGGGCCGTTGTCTTGCACGCGGAACTCGTATTCCTTTTTCAGCTCGCGGTAGCTGATGATGATTTCGCCCTGTTCGCGGTGGTTGTATTTCACGGCATTGCTGAGCAGGTTGGTGAACACCTGCTGCAGGCTCAGGCGGTTGGTAGTCAGCGTAGGAAGCGCGTCGGTGATGTGCAGGGCGAAGGTGGGAGGCACCACCAGGTCGGCCACTTCCTGCACAAGGCGGTTGAGGTCTACTTCCTCCAGCTTCTGCAGCGTGCGGCCCACGCGGGCATAGGCCAGCAGCCCGTTGATGAGGTCCTCTAGGCGCGAGAGTCGGCCTTTCATCATCCCAAAGTACTCCCGCATCTTGTCCGACAGCTCGTGACCCATTTCCTCTTCGATCCATTTCACCACGGTGCTCACGCCGCGCAGCGGGGCCTTCAGGTCGTGCGAGGCCACGTAGGCAAACTGGTCCAGTTCGCGGTTGCGCTTCTCCAGGGCCGTAAAGGTGTCGTCCAGCGTCTGGGTCATGCGGTTCAGCGAGTTGGCCAAGTTGCCAAGGCTGTCGCGCTCCTTGTCTTTGATCTTGACCTTGTAATCGCCGCGCACCACCTGCTCGGCCAGGCGCTCAATAATGCCGATGCGCTGCGCCATGTTTTCGTACGTGCGCGCCAGCTCACTTTGGAGTCGTTCGTTAGCGGTAATCTCGATGCCAACTCGCCAAAAAAGCCAGAGCGCAATAAGCACGGCTACCGCCGCCGAGACCAGCAAAATCACGGGCGTGATGTTTTGATACGTGCTTTGCTCCGCGCTGCGTTCGGCCAATATTTCCATTTCTCGCGTCCGGCCGCGCCTGAGCAGGCGCTCAATGGCGCGCATGGTCTGGCGGTCAGTATCGAGCGTGGTCTGGATGGCAGATCGGGAAAGCGCGGCGCGGGGGCGCGTCAGGTCCGCAAACAGGCGCCTCTCGGCATTGATCATCGTTTCGAGCGTATCCCAGCGCAACTGCTGCTTGGGATTGTCGCGCGTCATCTGATCCAGCCTATCAAAATCCCCCTGCAAGTACAACACGGCTGATTGGTAAGCCTCTAGGTATACTGTATCAGTGGTGAGTAGATAGCCCCGCACGCCCGTACGCGCGTCCTTCAGGTGCAGCTCGAGGTCTTTCATCTGTTGAATAACCTGGTAAGAGTGCTCCACTGCTTCGGTGCGGGTGCGCAGCTGCCGGATGCTGAGGAAGGAAGCCAGCGCCGTGAGCAGCAGTACCGCCGCTGCCACGCCGAAGCCGATGTAGAGTTTGGTTTTGGTATGTAATGCCATTGCTGATGACCGTCTGCCGACGGGCTCACAAGATACGCAGCTTGGGCGGGTGAGCGGAAAAAGCGGTTGCGCTTCCTGCTCGGTGTATCTTCGCGCTTCTTACCCGTTTGGCCATGCCCGACCCGATCAGCAGTCCACAAAATCCCCGCATCAAAGCCTTGCTGCGCCTGCAGCAGAAATCCTCTGAGCGCCGCCAGCAGGGCCTTACCATAATCGAAGGCCTGCGGGAGCTCACCATTGCGCGGGCCGCGGGCGTGGAAGTGCCCACCGTGTACGTGTGCCCGGAGCTGCTGCCCGCTGCTCAGCAGCGCGAGCTGCGCCAGGCCCTGGCCGACGATGCGGAGTGGTTTGAGGTATCCAAAGCAGTTTTCGAAAAAGTAGCCTACCGCGAGGGCTCCGACGGCGTGCTGGCCCTGGCCCGTCCGCCGCAGCGCCGCCTGAGTGAGTTGGAGCTGCCCGTCAACCCCTTGCTGTTGGTGCTGGAAGCTGTGGAAAAGCCTGGTAACCTGGGCGCCGTGCTGCGTACTGCAGACGCGGCCCAGGCCGATGCCGTCATAGTTTGCGACCCGCGTACCGACCTGTACAACCCCAACGCCATCCGGGCCAGCATCGGCTGCGTGTTTACCGTGCCCGTGGTAGCTACCTCCCGCGAAGAACTGCTCGGCTGGTGCCGCCAGAACGGTATTAAGACTTACGCTGCCGCCCTCACGCCCGAGGCAAAGCCGTACACCGCTTTCGACTTCCGTGGCCCTACCGCGCTGCTGATGGGCACCGAAGCCGATGGTCTCACGCCCGAGCTCATCGCCGCCTGCGACCATACCATTATTATTCCCATGCGCGGCTACATCGATTCGCTTAATGTGAGCACGGCCACGGCGGTGCTCACCTTCGAGGCCGTGCGGCAGCGCGAAACTTCCTAGCCATTAGCCCTGCGGCTTGCTGCGCCAGAGCCGCCAGCCGGCAGCCAACAGCAAGAGCAGGCCCGTGGCCATGGTGCCCAGCACCGCCAAGGTACCGTCGTCAAAGCAACGATTTATAAGCATGCACTGCAACATCGTGCGGCCGTCGGGCCAGCGAATTTGTTGGCAAACTGCTTAGGTAAAATACGGTAAAACGACGCAGGCACGTGAGCAGGATCGGTTAGGCTTGGGCATGCTGTGCCGCTCAACGTGCGGGGCTGGTAAGCTACCTTGGTTTGGTCCAGCACAGTTTCCCGCCGCGTACCGTGCCATGCGTCTGCCAATTCTCATCAAACAGGCATAGAGAAGCCGCATAATTCGGCGCAATCAGCCCAAACTCACGGTCCAGTCCCAGCACCCGTGCCGGATACAGAGTAGCCATGCGCAGCGCCTCAGCCAGCGGCAGGCCCACGTGCTGCACGCAGTTTTGTACGGCCTGCAGCATGGTAAGAGCCGAGCCGGCAAGGATGCCTTGCCGGTCCACAAACCGGTCGCCGGCGCGGCGAAACTGGTAAGCGCCTTCGGGGCTTTCCTCCACGGCATCAGTAATGAGAAACAGCCGCTCACCCATAATTTTGTGGCTGATGCGCACCGCCGCAAAGTGGCAGTGGATACCATCGGCAATGATGCTGGCGTAAGCGGTACTGGAATCGTACACGGCGCCTACCACGCCCGGCTCGCGGCTATTCAGCGGGGACATAGCATTAAACAAATGCGTGGCCGCCGCAAACCCTGACTTAAAAGCCGAACTGGCCTGGGCGTAGGTAGCATTGGTATGCCCCGCCGACAGCACTACGCCTGTTTCCCTCAGCAATCCTACGGCCTCAGGTGTAGCCATTTCAGGCGCCATGGTGAGCATGCGCAGCTCGCCGGAGCGTATCCAATTGTGCAGCTCGTCGGTGGTGGGTTTGGTAATGAATTCAGCCTGATGGGCACCCTTCTTTTCGGGGTTGATGTAAGGTCCTTCAAGGTGGACGCCGAGCAAGCCGCTCACCGGCTGGTTTTGTCGAAAAGCCGCCGCCGCTTCCAGCGCACGTTGCATCATGGCGGGCGAGTTGGTGGGCATCGTGGGCAGGAAGTGCGTGGTGCCTTGCAGCCAGAATACCTCCTGCATGCGGGCCAGCACCTCCGGGGTAGGATGGGTGGAAAATAGGACACCGCCCCCGCCATATACCTGCAGGTCGATCAGGCCGGGGGCTACACTCAAGCCTTGCAGATGGTGCTGGGGCACATCGGCTGGCAGGTCCACCGTGGGCAGCACCGCTTCAATGCGGTGGCCGTCGATAAGGATGGCATGGTCGAGAAGTTCGGCCGTGCCAGTGAACAGTCGGCCATGGGTAAGAGCGTAGCGCATTGCTGATGCGGATAGAAGCAAGCTAAAACAGGCCCAAAGTTCAGGACTTACGTACGTTTCGGAAGCTGAATCCCTTTCTATTTATGGTTGAGCACCGCACTTATCGTATTCATGGCTGTGTACAAGGTGTTTTCTTTCGGCAGACCGCCAAGCAAGAAGCGCAGAAACTGGGGCTCAACGGCTACGCCCGCAACAATGAGGATGGCACGGTGACCATCGAAGCCGAAGGCTCCGCGGAAGCTTTGGAGCAGCTTGAGCAATGGTGCCGACAAGGGCCGCCGCTAGGCCGGGTAGATAGGGTAGAGACTGCTGCAGGCCCGGCAAAGGGCTACGTTAGCTTCGAGGTACGCCGCTAACTGAACCTGTTGATTTGGGCTAGGGGAGCAGGTTCAAGCACCGGTTTCGCAAGGATGGAGCTCGACTGCAGCATGCTCGAGCGTAGCCGCGGGTAGTTATTATTGTTAAATTATTAATAATAATTATTGATATGTTTTTATAGATTAGGCGCTCAATTAGATTTCTGTGTCCTGATACAAAGCCTAGGAGTAGCCCTGGCTTCGTGTAGCGCATTTCTAAAGCGCTCAATGACTGGCTGATGTGTGAATAATAGTTAACTTCTTTTCATCCGGAAATGAACGTACGCTTATTCCTTTTCCTGCTTGTAGCCGTATGTGCTGCACTGCCTGGCTTTGGCCAAAACTACACTTGGCGTTGGGCCGAGCAACAGCCCTTCACTGTCAAATCAGTGGCCACCGACGCGGCGGGTGATGCTTACGTAACCGGGCAGTTCACCGGCACCATCACCGTCGGCCGCACCTCCCTCACCAGCCGCAGCAACGGCACCGACGTGCTCATCGCCAAGTTCACGGAGCAGGGGCGGGTGGTCTGGGTTACCAGCATTGGGCCCGATCCGTCGGCCCTGCCGCAACGCTATCAGAGCTTTGCCGCCGCCCACGACATCAGCGTCAATCCCATCACGGGTGAGGCGTACGTGGCGGCCGGGTTTGTGGGTACCATCACCCAGAATACTGGGGGCGGACCCCTTACGAGCTATGGCGTAGCCAGCCAGAGTGAAGTAACCAACTTCCCAAGCATTCTGGTAATAAAATGCTCGGCACGTGGCCAAGTGGCATGGACCCAGCGGGTGGGAAGTGTATTACGCCCAACCATTGGCCATGGCATTGCTACGGACCTGCTCGGCAATTGCTACCTGACCGGCGAAGCCAATGATCTGATGAGGTTCGGCGACGGCTACTCTTTCTTCCCGGGCAGCCGACAAATGTTTGTGTTTTCGCTCAACAAAGGCGGTGCTACCCGTTGGGCAATGAGCGGCCCCACCCCGGTGGGGGCAAGGGGGCTTGATATTGGCGTCGATGCGCACTACGGGTGCTACGTGGTTGGAGAATTTCTCGGGCCTATGCGGTGGGGTAGTACTAGGCTTACTGGCGTTGGAATTGCTTTCAATGCTTTTGTGGCCAAGTTGGACCAACGTACCGGGGCACCCGGCTGGGCCAAACAGAACGGCGGCAGCGGGGATGTAAAAGCCCAATCCATTGCCGTGGATGCCCTCGGCAACAGCTATGTAGGTGGAGTAGCCACAAGCACCTCGGGCATCAACTTCGACTTCTCCTATATCCCCACGCCCAACTCGCCCGAAGGCTTCGTGGCTCGCTTTGAGGCCGACGGCACCACGCGCTGGCTGCGGGCGCTCGGGCGAGTAGACGGTAATCAAGGCGTGCAGGTGGCCAACCTGTCGCCGCTGCCGGTACTGCAGCAGGCACTGGTAGCCTTTACCGAGCCCCGGCGCTTTGGCTCCGCGCTCGTGTTGCGCAGCTACGAGTCCGACGGCACCTTCGCCTGGCAGACCTCGGTGGCCAGCGTAGGCACCACTGCGGGCCAGTCGGCGGGTCAGGCACTGGCCGTAGGCATGGGCCCGGGACCAATACCGATCTACCTGGCCGGCGAGTTCAACGGCGCTGTGCAGTTTGGCACCATCCCCCTGGCGGCTGCCAGCAGCACCAGCTTCCTAGCCGGCTTGACGTACCGCTTCCCCCGGCGCAGCTTCGACTGGAGCATGTTGCGGATGTATCCCAACCCCACGAGCGACCTACTAGTATTGGAACTGCCGGCTTCGGGCGGTGCGCAGGTGGCTTTGTATAACTCCTTCGGCCGGGCTGTGCGGGAACTGAACGTGCCACAGAGTAACGGCGACACCCGCCTGAACATCAACGTCCGCGGCCTGCCTGCCGGGCTGTACACCCTGCGGGTAACCAGCGAAGGAGAGTCAGATAGCCGACAGGTTCAGATTCGCTGACGGCTAGCGAAAGTTGTTTGCGCCGAGAGGTGTCATCCTGACGAAGGAAGGCCTACCGTGTCGGGGCAAGTGTGTGCTGCCGTGGTAAGGCTTCGGCAGGATGAGGACAACGGGCGTGAAGCCGTACATCCTTAAAACTTATAAAGCATCCCAACAAAAAAGGCGCGACCGAAGTCGCGCCTTTTTTGTTTCCAATTAATTGAGTGCTTAGTCGGCTTTCTTAGCAAAGCGCAGACGCTCGTTTTCGTCGAGCAGAATCTTGCGCATGCGGATCGACTTCGGCGTTACCTCCAGGTACTCATCCTTCTGGATGTATTCCATGGCGTCTTCCAGTGAGAACTGACGCTTCGGTACAATCTTGACGTTTTCATCCGAGCCCGAAGCACGCATGTTCGTCAGCTTCTTGCCTTTCTGGATGTTAATGGTCAAGTCGTTCGGGCGGGTGTGCTCACCGATAACCTGGCCAGCATACACCTCTTCACCTGGATCCACGAAGAATTCACCGCGGTCCTGCATCTTGTCGATGGTGTAAGCCGTGCCAGCACCGGTTTCCATCGAAATCAGCGAACCGCTGATACGACCGGGGATGGTGCCTTTGTAGGGCTCGTAGCTCTGGAAGCGGTGGTTCATGATGGCCTCACCAGCGGTGGCCGTCAGCACGTTGTTACGCAGGCCGATCAGGCCACGCGACGGAATATTAAACTCCAAGTGCTGCAGGTCGCCCTTCGGCTCCATGATGGTCAGCTCGCCCTTGCGCATCGTCACCAGCTCGATAACCTTGCCGGCAGTTTCTTCCGGTACGTCTACCACCAAGTGTTCGATGGGCTCCAGACGGTTGCCGTTGTCGTCCTCTTTGTAGAGTACCTGCGGCTGGCCTACCTGCAGTTCGTAGCCTTCGCGGCGCATCGTTTCGATGAGTACCGACAAGTGAAGGATACCGCGGCCATACACCAGGAAGGTGTCTTCGCGGTCGGTTTCCTGCACGCGCAGGGCCAGGTTCTTCTCGGTTTCCTTGTACAGACGGTCACGCAGGTGACGCGAGGTCACGAACTTGCCTTCCTTACCGAAGAACGGCGAGTTGTTGATCGTGAACAGCATGTTCATCGTCGGCTCGTCGATGCTGATGCGAGTCAGCGCCTCCGGGTTTTCGGCATCGGCGATGGTGTCACCGATGTCAAAGCCTTCGATGCCAGTCACAGCGCAGATTTCACCGGCCGAAACCGACGAGACCTTGGCTTTGCCCAGGCCTTCGAACACCTGCAGTTCTTTGATCTTTACTTTCTTGATGGAGCCGTCGGCCTTCATCAGGCTCATGTTCGAGCCTTCGGTGAGGGTACCGCGCTGTACACGTCCGATAGCAATCCGGCCCACGAAAGCCGAGTAGTCGAGCGAGGTAACCTGCATCTGCGGGGTGCCCTCGTAGAAGGGTGCCGGCGGGATGGATTCGATAACGGCGTCGAGCAGCGGGGTGATGTCCTCGGTCTTCTGTTTCCAGTCGCGCGACATCCAGCCCTGCTTTGAAGAACCGTACAGCGTTACGAAGTCCAGCTGGTCTTCGGTAGCGCCGAGGTTGAACATCAGGTCGAACACCTGCTCGTGCACCTCGTCGGGGCGGCAGTTTTCCTTGTCGACTTTGTTGACCACCACGATGGGCTTCAAGCCCAGGTCGATGGCCTTACCCAGTACGAAACGAGTCTGGGGCATGGCACCTTCAAAGGCGTCAACGAGCAGCAGTACGCCGTCGGCCATCTTCAGTACGCGCTCCACCTCGCCGCCGAAGTCGGCGTGACCAGGGGTGTCGATGATATTGATTTTAACGTCTTTGTAACGAACCGATACGTTTTTCGAAACGATGGTAATGCCACGTTCGCGCTCCAGGTCGTTGTTGTCCAGGATCAGGTCGTCGAAGTGCTGGTGTTCACCGAATAGCTTCGAGGCGTGGATGATCTTGTCCACGAGCGTTGTTTTGCCGTGGTCAACGTGGGCGATAATGGCGATGTTGCGGATGTTCTGCATGAGAGCTGTTTTGCGGGTGCAAAGGTAAGGAATGTTAGCCGCAAATGCTTGTTAACCTTATTGTTTCAAAGCAAACCGTACTGTGGCTTAGCTCCGTAGGTGTGCTGAACAATTGCTGGGGTATCAGCGTTCGGCTAGTAACCCGAAAATATTTGGCCCTTTTTTCTTTTTCAAACACCCGCAAATGCGCCTTACCGTTCTGCTCCTGAGCTTGCTTTCTTTGACCACGCTGCCGGCTTGTTCGCAGCAGCAATCCAACGCTGCTCCCGCCCAAACGGCTGCCGCAGCGCAGTATCCTGCAGCTCAGCCCCGCACCAATAAACCCGATGAATTTCCGGTGCGCAAAACCGAGGCCCAGTGGAAGCAGCAACTCACACCCGAGCAGTACACGGTGCTCCGTCAGCAAGGCACCGAGCGCCCGTTCGTGAACAAGTACGCCGACAATCACGCCAAAGGCACGTACTTCTGCGCGGCCTGCCGCAACGAGCTTTTTCACTCCGACAAAAAGTTTGAATCGGGCACCGGCTGGCCCAGCTTCTGGGCGCCGGCCACGGCCGCTTCGGTAAAAGTGCAGCGCGACACCAGCTACGGTATGAACCGTGACGAAATCGTGTGCGCCAAGTGCGGCGGCCACCTTGGCCACGTGTTCGACGACGGCCCCAAGCCCACCGGCCAGCGCTACTGCATGAACTCGGCCGCCATGACATTCGAGAAAGCCAAGTAATGGCTTCACCGGCAGTCGTTGCCAAGCGAGTAATTCTTCCTCACGCAGCAGCGCGCCACAACTAGCACCGCCCGCAATCCACCGTCAGTACGACGTGGTTTCGGGCGGTGCTGTTCTGATCTGTTATCGGTCACTACTGGTTCTATCATGAAGCCAACACAATTTTGCGGCTTCATTGGTTGTTCCGCCGCTTACCCGCCGCTTTTTATATGTCTCAAGACCCCATTACCACCCTGCAGCAAACCCTGGCGCACGCCCGCCAGCGCCTCGTGGCGCACAACGTGTACCAGTCGCTGCACTCGCTCGATGACCTGCGCGTGTTCATGCAGCACCACGTGTTTGCTGTGTGGGACTTTATGTCGCTACTGAAAGCACTGCAACGCGAGTTGACTTGCACCACCGTGCCGTGGGTGCCCAAAGGCAACCCCAGCACGCGCCGCCTCATCAACGAAATCGTGCTGGAAGAAGAAACCGACGTCGACCCCGAAGGGCGACCCACCAGCCACTTTGAGCTGTACCTGCGCGCCATGCGGGAGTGCGGCGCCGATACCGCGCCCATGGAGCGCCTGCTCCGTGCACTGGCTACCGGCGCCAGCATCGACGGCGCATTGGCCGCCGCCGAGGCGCCCGAAGCCGTTCGCACTTTCGTGCGCCAGACCTTTGAGGTCATAGACTCTGGCCAGCCGCACGCCGTGGCTGCGGCCTTCACCTTCGGCCGTGAGGATGTAATTCCCGACATGTTCCGTCACCTCGTGCACGATCTGCGCCAGCGGTTTCCTGGCCAACTCGATACTTTCACTTACTACCTCGACCGTCACATCGAGCTCGATGAGGAAGCCCACGCGCCGCTCGCCCAGCAAATGGTGCGTGAGCTATGCGCCCATGATGAGCAGCGCTGGCAGGAGGCTGCTGCCGTGGCTGAGCGTTGCATGGCTGCTCGGGTAGGCTTATGGGATGGTATCCGCGAAGCTCTGGCTGTCCCGGTGGCCTAGCGCCGGTCGTGCGAAAACATCGGCTTAATAGTTACGTTCAGCAGAAAGGGGAGGGGCACTCACGCCGCTCCTTTTTTCGTTTATGAACTCGCCCCGCCGTTTGTTTTTATACCTGGTCGCGTTGCCCTTGCTTTGGCTAGCGGCCTGCACCTCTTCCGACAGCGCCCTCGAAGCTGACCGGGCCCCCACCGTAATCCGCACCGATGCCGACCGCCAAGCGGCTTACAACCGCGGCCTCGGTACCGGCAACGCAGTGCCGGATGCCACACCCCGGCGTATTCCGCAGGTGCGGGAGCAGGCTGCTGCCAGTGGCGCTCGGCAGCGCATCGAAACCGTCAACACGAATGCACCCAACAATACCTCACCGGAAGAACGCATGCGCCGCATTCAGGGCAACCCCACCATCGCCCAAGACACACTGGCCCGCCCCTAAATGCAAACCGCCGCTGACATAGCATAGTCAGCGGCGGTTTTTCAGTTACCAGGCTTGCTCTTAAGCACCGGCTGTTGTCTGAGTGCTTTCAGCGGAGTCAGCTGGTGCATCGGTGTTAGCTGCCGGCTTGGCCGCTGTGCGGCTCCGGGAACGGGCCGTGCCGTTTGCGCCGGTGCTGGCGCCGCTACGGCTCCGGGAGGGACGCGGTTTGGCTGGGGCCGCTGCGGACTGCGGAACAGCTACGGGGGCTGGCGCTTCTGTAGCGTCTTCATCACTTTCCTCAGCCGTTACATCGGCCACGGAAGTGCTGCCTTCGGCACCGTCGCCGGAAAGACTGTCTAACGTCTGCTGCAGCAAGGTTTCGCTTTCGTCGTCGAAGCGGCGAGAAGCTTCTTCTACCACTTCGCGCAGTTTGTCTTTGGTTTCCTTCCGGATGCGCGCCGACAGCTCTTCCAAGCGGCGGTCTAGTTCTTGCTGAACCTGTTTGGCGGCGGCTTTCAACGCTTTCTTGTTGCCCGCCTTACGCTTTTTCTGGTTGCCTTCGGGCAAATCGATGCTGGTGTGGCCGGCGTCGTTTTGCTGTTGTTTGCGTTCAACTTTGGCAGCTTTACGCTCGGCCTTGCTTACCCCGTCTTTGTCTTTTTTCTTCTTGCCTTTCTTTTGATCTTTTTCAGCAACGGGCTGTTCTTCAGGAGCAGTGTCGGCCGGAGAAGTTGCGGCTTTGGCCATAGCAGTAGCGGTTGAGGAGTGGAGTAGCAAGCGAATTACTTCGCCAAGGAAGTTAATCGGACGCAGATTGTCTTTGCTCATGGTACAAAAAGTGGCCGGGGGCTGGCCTTTGCGTGTTCTTGATACGGCAAAGGATGAGGTGGCGTCTGCACTTTTCCGCGTTTCTTTGCGCGTTTCTTTCGTACGAAACCTACCTGCCGGCCCGTGTGCCGGCTGTATCTTCTGATCCATGACCCAGCCCCAACGTTATACCGTAACGGCCGCGCTGCCCTACGCCAACGGCCCGGTACACATCGGCCATTTGGCCGGCGTGTACATTCCCGCCGACATCTATTCCCGCTACCTGCGCGCCCAAGGCCGCGACGTTAAATTTGTGTGCGGCTCCGATGAGCACGGCGTGCCCATCACCATCCGGGCCCAGAAAGAAGGCGTGACGCCGCAGCAGGTGGTGGATAAATACCACGCCATCATCCGCGACTCGTTCAAGGATTTCGGCATTTCCTTCGACATCTACGCCCGCACTTCCAACGATACGCACCGCCAGACGGCCTCCGACTTCTTCCGCAAGATGTACGAGGCTGGGCAGTTCACCGAGCAGGTGTCGCAGCAGTACTACGACGAGCAGGCCGACCAATTCCTGGCCGACCGCTACATCGTGGGTACCTGCCCCACCTGCGCCAACGAAAACGCCTACGGCGACCAGTGCGAGCGGTGCGGCTCCTCACTGAGCCCAACAGAGCTGATCAACCCGCGCTCCATGCTCTCCGGCAACCAGCCCGTGTTGCGCGAAACCAAGCACTGGTACTTGCCGCTCGATCAGTACGAAGGCTGGTTGCGCGAGTGGATCATCGAAGGCCACAAGCAGGACTGGAAGACCAACGTGTACGGCCAGTGCAAGTCGTGGATCGATCAGGGCCTGCAGCCGCGCGCCGTAACCCGCGACTTGGACTGGGGCGTGCCGGTGCCCGTGGACGGGGCCGACGGCAAAGTGCTCTACGTGTGGTTCGACGCGCCAATTGGTTACATCTCGGCCACCAAAGACCTGCTGCCCGGCGACGCCTGGAAACCCTACTGGCAGGACCCCAGCACGAAGCTGGTGCACTTTATCGGCAAGGACAACATCGTGTTTCACTGCATCATCTTCCCGGCGATGCTCAAGGCCCACGGCGACTTCATCCTGCCCGATAACGTGCCCGCCAACGAGTTCCTGAACCTGGAAGGCGACAAGATTTCGACCTCCCGCAACTGGGCTGTGTGGCTGCACGAGTACCTGCAGGACTTCCCCGGCAAAGCCGATGTGCTGCGTTACGTGCTCTGCGCCAACGCTCCCGAAAACAAGGACAACGACTTCACCTGGAAAGACTTCCAGGCGCGCAACAACAACGAGCTGGTCGCCAACCTGGGCAACTTCGTGAACCGCGCTGTAGTGCTCACGCATAAGTTCTTCGGCGGCGACGTGCCTACCCGCGGCCCGCTCACTGACCAAGACCGCGAAGTATTTACCCAACTGGCCGAATTTCCACAGCGCGTCGGCGACCTGATCGAGCAGTACCGCTTCCGCGACGCGCTCAACGAGCTGATGAACTTAACCCGCCTCGGCAATAAATACCTCGCCGATACGGAGCCATGGAAGCTCATCAAAACCGACCAGGAGCGTACCGGTACCGTGTTACACGTGGCTCTGCAGCTGGCTGCCAGCCTTGTCACGCTCATGGAGCCTTTCCTGCCCAGCGCCGCCGAGAAGCTGGGCGGCATGCTGCGCATTGAGCGCCGCGCTTGGTCGCAAGCCGGTCACGCCGACCTGCTGCCCGCTGGCCACCACCTCGGCGACGCCGCACTCCTATTCGAGAAAATCGAGGACGCGACCGTGGAAGCCCAGGTGCAAAAGCTGCTCGACACGAAAGTGGCGAATCAGCTGGCTAACACGCCCGTCACGCCGGCCAAGGACAACGTATCGTTCGAAGAGTTCGGCCGCATGGACCTGCGTATCGGTACCATTCTCACAGCCGAGAAAGTAGCCAAGACCAAGAAGCTGCTGAAGTTGACCGTGGATACCGGCCTCGACAAACGCACCATCGTGAGCGGCATCGCCGAGCACTTCGCGCCCGAAAACCTCATCGGCCAGCAAGTGCTGGTGCTGCTAAACCTCGCCCCACGCGAAATCAAAGGCATCGAAAGTCAGGGCATGCTGTTGATGGCCGAAAACGCCGACGGCTCGTTGAGCCTGATGCAGCCCGGGCAACCGGTGCGGCCCGGTAGTTTTGTGGCCTAAGCTAAGGATCAATGAAAAAGCCCTGCTGCTAGCTACAGCAGGGCTTTTTCATTTTCAGTATGTATGAGAATGAAAAGCTAGTAATCAAATAGGGGTGATTATCTGGCTAATAGTTCTTATTAGGGCGGCCAATCTATCTAAGTCAAGAGAGGTGAACGGTACTTCGCCAGCAACTACTCTTTTCAGTTGAACTGTATCATCAAACAGTGAGCCTATCACTGATTGAGGTTGGTCCAAGTTTTCCCATTCATCTGTTGAAATAAGCGAGTAGTAGTCTGTCCCTATGTCAAAGCAATTAACATTGCTGCTTTCTAGGTACCGTACAGTCGCCTCAAATAAAGCTTTTAGCTCATCAACTGTGACCTGCATAAGTTAGTATTTCCACGAAGTAAAGCTTTCTACTTAGTGTTGAACAAGTTCATTGTCCGATCCAGCCCCAACGTGCCGAAGGCCAGCACTGCCTCCGCCGCTTTCTCCACGCGCAGCGGCAACTCAATTTGCTCGTCGGCCGAGAACGGATTCAGCACGTAATCCACCTGTCGGCCTTTGGGAAAGTTGGCGTCTACCCCGAAGCGTAGGCGCGCGTACTCGTCGCTGCCCAGTGTCTCTTGGATGTGCTTGAGGCCATTGTGCCCGCCGGCCGAGCCTTTGCCTTTCAGGCGAATCTTGCCGAAGGGCAGGGCCAGGTCGTCGGTTACCACCAGCATCTGCTCCTTTTCCAGCTTGAGCGAAGTGAGGTAGTGCGCGGCGGCTTTGCCGCTCAGGTTCATGTAGGTAGTGGGCTTCACCAGCACGTAGGTTTTGCCCTTGTGCTTGATTTCGGTAACGAAGGCATGGCGGCCGATTTCAAACCTGGCCTCGTGCTTTTGAGCCAGGTAATCCAGCACCATAAAGCCGATATTATGGCGCGTATCGGCGTATTCCGGGCCTATGTTGCCCAGCCCCAGGATCAGGTATTTCATAAAAACTTACTGCGAGGATGCAAACGTAAAAAATCCTGCCCCGCCGCAAGGCGAAGCAGGATTTTCTATTTCGACAGCGCGAAGGGTTACTTCTCGGCTTGCAGCTGGCCTTTCAGCGCACGCGGGATGGTTACCGTAGCGATGGGGGCCAGGGGGTTGGTCAGGATGGTGTAGTTTTCCGGCTCCACCTTGTTCACCTTGATCGACTTGCCCAGGGCCAGGTCCGAAATGTCCACCTTCACGTAGTCGGGCAGGTTTTCGGGCAGAGCCTTCACTTTCAGCTTGCGCAGCTTCGACACGAGCTTGCCACCGGCCAATACGCCCGGCGAAACGCCTACGAACTGAATCGGCACATCCATCTTCACTTCTTTGCCCTCCTGCAATTGCAGGAAGTCAACGTGCAGCAGCATTTCGTTTACGGGGTGGAACTGCGAGTCCTGCACGATGGCGCGGTAAGTGTCGCCTTCGATGTTCAGATCAACGATGTGCACCTCTGGGGTGTACAGCAGCTCGCGGAACAGAATGGCGGGCACGTGGAAGTGTACCTGCGTCTCGCCGCCATACATCACGCACGGTACGTACGATTCGCTGCGCAGACGCTTCGCCTCTTTCTTGCCGAGATTCGCTCTTTTAAACCCTACAATCTCCAGGCTTTTCATAATACTGGTGTTTGAAAAATGTCGGTCTTAGTAAAGACCTTAAAATGAAACTGTTCCGCCCGGCTACTGCAGCCGAAGGGGCCGCAAAGGTACGCGGTTAAATTGGGATTGAAAAGTGCGAAGCGACTATATGTGTATATAAGGCGCAGTACGGGGTTAGAAGCAGTCATCCTGAGCATAACTCAGGATGACTGCTTCTAAGGCTAGGCCAAGTCGCGCTCCGGCCCGTGCTGATGCCTCGTTTAGATGAAGAGCGAGCTGATGGACTCGTGCGACACCACGTTGTGAATGGCCCGCGCGAACAGGTCCGACACAGAAATTACTTTGATTTTGTGATTTTCCTGGCGCAGCGGAATCGTATCGGTCGTAATCAGCTCCTCTAGCGACGATGCGCGGATGCGGTCGTGCGCCGGGCCGCTGAGCACAGCGTGCGTTACCACGGCACGCACGGAGGCTGCGCCACGCTCCAGCAGTAGGTCAGCCGCTTTGCAGATGGTGCCGGCCGTATCCACGATATCATCGACCAAGACCACGTTCATGCCCGTAACGTCGCCAATCACTTGCATGGAGGCAATTTCATTGGCGCGCAGACGCATCTTGTCGCACACCACGATTTCGGCACCGAACTTCTTAGCGAAGGCACGGGTGCGCACCACGCCGCCCACGTCGGGCGAAGCGAAGATGATGTTGTCGAGGTTGAGCGAGCGGATGTAGGGCGCCGTGATGGTGGAGCCATCCAGATGATCTACCGGAATATCAAAGAAACCCTGAATCTGGCCGGCGTGCAGGTCGCAGGTCATAAGGCGGTCGGTACCCACGCTCTGCACAAATTCGGCCACTACTTTGGCCCCAATGCTCACGCGCGGCTTGTCTTTGCGGTCTTGGCGGGCGTAGCCGAAGTAGGGCATCACCACGGTCACGTGCTTGGCGGAGGCGCGCTTGGCGGCGTCTACCATCAGCATCAGCTCCATCAGGTTGTCGGCGGGCGGGAAGGTGCTCTGAATAAGAAACACCTCGCAACCGCGTACGCTCTCGTTGAAGCTAGGGCCGATTTCGCTGTCGGCGAAACGCTGAATGGTAAGGTCGCCGAGCTCGGTACCATAAGCGGCGGCAATTTTTTCGGCCACGTCGCGTGAAGTGGTGCCGGAGAAGATTTTGACCTGCGGAGTCATATGGGTGTGGAAACGGGGTGAGCGAATCTAAACACCGGTAAGGGCAGGTCGGTTGCAAGGCAGCTAGCTAATCAGCGCGAAGTGTACTGACTGCGAGCTACCAAGTGCTCAATCCTGCCAGTACCGAAAACGCAAAAGGCGCCGGCTCCACTCCGAGGAGGGGGCCAGCGCCTTTCTTGTTGTCCGACCAGGGCTCGAACCTGGACTTTCTTGAATCAAAATCAAGCGTGTTGCCAGTTACACCATCGGACAATTTCCCTTGCGGTAACCAGTGGTTGTGCCGTTTGGGTTTGCAAATGTACCGCTGTTTTGGCTGCCTCCAAATTTTCCTCGAAAAAAATTTTTCAGGCAAAGGCGTTTTTGATGCCGTGGAGGGCCTTTTTCTGGTGATTTTCAGGCAGAAAAGTTTCAATACTTTTTCGCTGCCAAGCCGGTTTGCCCATGCGGCGAATGGTCTGTACTTTTGCGGCCTGAAACTGCTCTCATTCTCCCTATAAAGAACTGCAATGGCGAATACCGGCAAAATCACCCAGGTTATCGGCCCCGTCGTCGACGTGAGCTTCGCGGGTGAAGGCTCCAAGCTTCCCAACATCCTCGACGCTCTAGAAGTCGTGAAAGAAAACGGCCAGCGCGTCGTTCTGGAGTGCCAGCAACACCTGGGCGAGGACCGCGTGCGGACCATTGCCATGGACTCGACCGACGGCCTGACCCGCGGCGCCGAGGTACGTGACCTGGGCACCCCGATTCAGATGCCGACCGGCGACGCTGTACTTGGCCGCCTGTTCAACGTGGTAGGCGAGGCCATCGACGGCCTGCCCCAGCCTTCGGCCACCGGCTCGTTGCCCATCCACCGCTCTGCTCCGCGCTTCGAAGACCTGTCCACTAGCACCGAGGTGCTGTACACGGGTATCAAAGTTATCGACCTGATTGAGCCCTACGCTAAGGGTGGTAAGATCGGTCTGTTTGGTGGTGCCGGTGTAGGCAAAACCGTATTGATCCAGGAACTCATCAACAACATCGCCAAGGCTTACTCGGGTCTGTCGGTATTTGCTGGTGTGGGCGAGCGTACCCGCGAGGGCAACGACTTGCTGCGTGAAATGATCGAAGCCGGCATCGTACAGTACGGCGAGGAATTCATGCACGGCATGGAAAAAGGCGAGTGGAACCTGAAGGACGTGGACGTAGCTGGCATGACCAACTCGAAGGCCACCTTCGTGTTCGGCCAGATGAACGAGCCTCCCGGAGCCCGTGCCCGCGTAGCCCTGTCGGGTCTGACGGTAGCGGAGAACTTCCGCGACGGCGACGGCACCGGCACCGGTCGCGACATCCTGTTCTTCGTTGACAACATCTTCCGCTTTACCCAGGCTGGTTCGGAAGTATCGGCTCTGCTGGGCCGTATGCCTTCGGCCGTAGGTTACCAGCCCACGCTGGCTACCGAAATGGGTACCATGCAGGAGCGCATCACCTCTACGAAGCGTGGCTCGATTACCTCGGTACAGGCGGTATATGTACCGGCTGACGACTTGACTGACCCGGCCCCAGCTACCACCTTCGCTCACTTGGACGCCACCACGGTACTGTCGCGTAAAATCGCCGAGCTGGGTATCTACCCGGCCGTTGACCCGCTCGACTCGACCTCGCGTATCCTCGATCCTTCCATCATCGGCGAGGAGCACTACAACACGGCTCAGCGCGTGAAGGAGATTCTGCAGCGCTACAAAGAACTGCAGGACATCATCGCCATCCTGGGTATGGACGAACTCTCGGAAGAGGACAAACTGGTAGTGTCGCGCGCCCGCCGCGTGCAGCGCTTCCTGTCGCAGCCCTTCCACGTGGCTGAGCAGTTTACTGGCCTGAAAGGGGTACTGGTAGACATCAAGGACACCATCAAAGGCTTCAACGCCATCATCGACGGTCAGTACGACCACCTGCCCGAAGCAGCGTTTAACCTCGTGGGCACCATCGAGGATGCCGTAGCGAAAGGCGAGCGTCTGATGGCTGAGGCGCGCTAATTTTCCTAATGGGCGAATGTGATTGAATGTGCTGATGTGCTAATAGAGGTAATCCTCCGTGGCACGTCAGCACATTAGCACACCAGCACATTTCCACATTAGCACATTAATCACATGCGTTTAGAAATCATCACGCCGGACCGGAAAGTGTTTGAGGGCGAAGTTACCTCGGCCGTATTTCCGGGTATTGACGGTCAGTTTGAAGTACTCAACAACCACGCGCCGATGATCAGCGCCCTGCGCTCCGGTGAACTGCGCATCACTAGCGCTGCGGGACGCGAGTCGTTCAACGTGAGCGGCGGCGTGGTGGAAGTACTGCGCAACAACGTAACGGTACTGGCTGAGTCGGTACTGGCGTAAGTAGCTTGAATTCGCAAAAGCCCCGTGGCCTAGTTTGGCCACGGGGCTTTTGTGTTTTAGAGCCAACAGTGAAATGAACATCCTAGGTGGGGGACACGCGACTGTGAACCAAGATCCGGCAGGCTCCTGAAGGGGACCAACGATTTGCGCGTCCCAGAATGGAGGAACGACGAGCTTTTTCTGATTAGGACTGCATAAATAGGCGGCGCTGTTGTATAGTTGCGGCCCTTATACTGCCTTCGCCATGTTGCTGCCACCCGATCCGTACGCCGCCATTGAGAATATCTATACGCCTCGCCAGCGGCACATATTGCTGATTGCTTCGCTTGCTGGCCTAGCCGGGCTAATGCTGATGGGGCTGGCGAAGTATCTAACGGCGTTTTTGGCAGCCGGTATTCTGTTCGTGGTGTTTCGGCCTTGGTGGGTGGCGTTGGTACATCACCGCCGGTGGAACCGGCGGCTGGTTACCATCGGCCTGCTGCTGCTCACGGTGGTAGTCCTGGTCATTCCTTTTTATGCCCTGAGTTCTTTGCTTATCGACCGGCTGGTTGCCTTTGCCAAGCGCCCGGAACATATTCTGGACGTGCTGCACAGGCTAGAGCAGGCAACCGGAATTACGATAACCTCGCAGCAGAATGTGCGGCAACTCTTGCAGCAAGGCGCAGGGCAGGTGAGCCGCTGGCTTCCTACCCTGGCCAGCAGTGCCCTCAACTTCCTCGTGGTGGTGGGGCTAATGCTCTTCACTATGTACTATCTATTTATGCAGGAGACGTATTTCCTACTTGGCCTGCGCCGCTACTTGCCGTTTCGCAGCGAAACGATGATGGAGCTAGGAGAATCGTTGAAAAACAACGTCAACGCTAATGTGCTGGGTCAGGCGCTGGTTGCCTTCGTGCAAGGCGTACTAACGGGACTCACGTTGTGGCTGTTCGCCGTACCGGACCCGTTGTTTTGGGGAGTGGTGGCTTTTTTCATGGCTTTCCTACCGGTGCTGGGCACACCCCTGGTGTGGGGGCCAGCCGCCCTGTATCAGTTTTCGCAGGGTGCAAACGGACAAGCCATCGGTATTCTGTTGGTAGGCGTTATCGTCATCGTCAACGTCGACAACGTCTTGCGCATCATGCTGGCTAAGCGCATGGGTGATATTCACCCGCTGGTGACGCTGGTAGGCTTGGTGCTGGGAGTCGAAATCTTTGGCATCATCGGGCTGGTGGTCGGTCCGCTGCTGGTGTCGTATTTTATGGTGCTGATGGAAGTGTTTCGGCGCGAAAACCGTACAGCCCAGCTACCAATCAGCCAACCTCCGCCAGCGGCACGGTAGGAGAGGGGCTAGGAGTGGGCGGCAAGTGAATTTGAGTAGGGATAAATGGCTAGGTCTGCCACGAGAATCCGCGCGAAAACGCCGCGCTGACCGTAGCTTGCAGAACCGAACGACCTCACCCGCCCGACCATTCCCCAATGCCAACTCTCACGCCCAAGATTACCCCTATCTACCAGACCTCGGTCTTTAAATTTCAGGACCTCAACGAACTGGATCAATACTTCGAGGACCCGGCCAGCCGCTACCTATACTCGCGCAACGGCAACCCTAATTCCGATGAGCTAGCCGAGGCAGTAAACCAGCTGGAAGGCGGGGCCGGGGCCGTGGCTACGGGGTCGGGAATGGCCGCCATTTTCGCCGCTGTGCTGGTCTATTGCCAAGCCGGCGACCATGTGCTGTGCGCCGCCGATATCTACGGCGGATCGGCAGCCCTGCTCAATGCCGAGCTGAGCCGCATGGGCGTCTCGGTCACTTATGTGCCTTTCGAACGCCTGTATGAGCTCGACGCGTTTGTGCAACCCACCACTCGCCTGCTACTGGCCGAAACTATCAGCAACCCTTTGTTGCGCGTAGCCGACCTGCGGCGGCTGGCCGTTGAATGCCACCGCCACAATCTAAAGCTGGTAGTAGATAATACCTTCGCTTCGCCGGTAATTACCAAACCATTGGCGCTGGGGGCTGATATCACCGTACACAGCGTCACGAAATACATATCAGGCCACAGCGACGTGACAGCCGGCGTGGCCGTAGCCGCCGACTCCGAAGCAGCGGCGCGGCTAAAGCAGATCGGCGTATTCTACGGGCTTACGCTGAGCCCCATGGAAAGCTGGCTGGCTGTGCGCGGGCTCAAAACGCTGCGCCTGCGCATGCGTGAGCACAGCCACAACGCGCTGGCCATTGCCGAAATGTTGCAGCAGCACCCAGCCGTGCGGGAAGTGTACTACCCTGGCCTGCCGGAGCACGAGCAGCACACGCTGGCGGCGGAACAAGGCCATGGCTTATTCGGCGGAATGCTGTCGTTGAAGCTAGCCGACGATGCCGATGTAGTGAGCAGCTTCATGCGCGGTATCCGTCGGTTTCCCTTCGCACCTTCCTTAGCCGGCGTCGATTCTTCACTTTCATACCCTTTAGGCACCTCGCACCGGGCCCTCAGTCCCGAGCAACAGCAAGCATTGGGGATTACTACTGGTTTAGTCCGCTTGTCTGTGGGTATTGAGCCAGTGGAGGAATTGCTGGAGGACTTAAAACAGGCGCTGGACGGGTTGAGCTAGCGTAGAAATTATATACTTGGCAGCTGAGCTTTTGTGCCAGCCACTTTTGTTTTGTGCCACTGAATGAACTTTATGGACTAAATCAGGACCCGATTAGTTAATCTGTTGGGAGTATTTCCCGTAAGCCATTTACCACACGCCGTACGTCAGCATCAGTCATGGCAGAGCCGGAGGGAAGGCAAAGGCCGCGGTCGAACAGCGCAGCACAAACGTCGCCGCCGTAGGTGGCGCAGCCCGCGAAGAGCGGCTGCAGATGTAGTGGCTTCCAGAGAGGCCGCGCCTCTATGTTGTGGCTTTCCAAGTGCAGCCGTACTTGTTCGGGTGTGAGGTCGGTATGCTCCGGCCGCAGTAGGATGGTGGTGAGCCAACGGTTAGCGCGGGTGTTGGGCAGTTCAGCGGGCCCTACCTGCACGCCCGGCAAAGGCTTCAGCAACTCGCAGTACTGCGCGTAAATCTCACGCCGGCGCTTTACGCGGTCCTCAATCAGCTCCATCTGCCCCCGGCCGATACCGGCCAGCAGGTTGCTTAGGCGGTAATTGTAGCCAAGCGAAGAGTGCTGATAATGTGGGGCTGCATCCCGGGCCTGAGTCGCGAGAAAGCGGGCTTGCTGGGCCCACGCCGCCTCGTTGGTGACCAGGGCTCCGCCGCCGCTGGTAGTCAAAATTTTATTACCGTTGAACGAGAATACTCCAACGGCCCCAAACGTACCCAAGGGCTGCTGCTGGTAGCGCGAGCCAAGGGCCTCGGCGGCATCCTCCAGCACCGGCACCTCAAACTCAGCCGCCAAAGCTAATAATTCTTGCAAGCGGGCAGGCATACCGTACAGGTGCACCAAGATGATGGCCTTGGGCTTGCGGCCGCGGCGTTGGCGGTCTTCTAGGGCCTCGCGCAGTCGCTGCGGGCACATGTTCCAGGTATCGGCTTCGCTGTCGATGAAGACCGGCTCAGCCCCGACGTAGCGCACCGGGTTGGCCGTAGCGACGAAGGTGAAAGAAGGCACCAACACTTCATCTCCGGCTCCGACGCCGAGCAGAATCAGACCCAAGTGAATAGCGGCCGTGCCCGACGACAACGCCACGCAGTGCTGCGCGCCGGTGTACTGGCAGATGTCGCGCTCGAAGCCGTCCAGATTGGGGCCTACCGGCGCCACCCAGTTGTCTTCGATGGCTTTGTGCAGGTAGTTAAGCTCGTGGCGGCCGAGGTGAGGCGGCGAAAGATAAAGCCTGTCGTATTCGTCGCTTCGCATTGGTAAGGATGATTTGCGGATGCCTGGTGCCGAAAGTGTAGCTGGCTTGGTTGAAGAAACCAAGCCTGACGCCTGTGGCGGCGGTACTAATGTTTTTTGATGGCCTGGGCTGGTACGCCCACGGCCGTGCAGTTCGCCGGCAAGTCGCGCACTACCACGGCGCCAGCCCCTACTATGCAGCCAGTGCCTATGCGCACTTGGTTGATAACGGTGGCATTGGTACCGAGGTACACACTCTTTTCAAGGTGGGCTTCGCCGCCTACGTTGGCGTGGGGCATCAGCGAGCAGAAGTCCTCCAGCACGGCGTCGTGGCCGATAGTGCAGCCCAGGTTCAGCAGAACGTGCCGGCCCAGCTGAATGTCGCAGGTAAAAATGCAGCCCTGGCAGATGATGCTTCCGGTACCAAACTGCACATTCTGGTAGCCGCGCACCACCACGGAAGGATGAACCAGGGTGGCGAAATGAATGTGCGGCGAGGAGAGCCGCGCTACCACATCGGCGCGGTGCTGGCTGCTGCCGATGGCCACGGCAGCGTACACCGACTCCTGCTGGGCGTTCAGCTCGGCCACGGTACCCAGCCACGGCAAGTCGTGGATGCGCTCGGTAGCAGGGCGCTGATCGTCGTAGAAGCCGAGCACGTTCCAGCGTAGTTCTACTTCGTTGAGTTGGCGCACCAGCATCAGGACCTCGCGGCCAAAGCCACCGGCGCCCACAATGACGAGCGGCCGCACGCCGGTAAAGTCAGGATCTTCGTAATCGGAGAAAAACAATTGGGTCATGCAGGTGTGTCAGTGGATCGGGAAACGGAGCCGCGAAACGCTTCGGCCGTGGCCTGACCGGGCGCTGCAATGCCTTGGGTGCGCAGCACGCGGGCAGCCGTCAGAAACAGGATACGTAAATCGAGCCCCAGTGTGAGGTGGTCGACGTACCAAACATCGAAGGTGAATTTCTGCTCCCAGCTGATGGCGTTGCGGCCGTTTACCTGTGCCCACCCCGTAATGCCGGGCCGCACCTCGTGGCGACGGGCTTGTTCTGGCGAATATAGAGGCAAGTACTCCGGCAGTAACGGCCGCGGGCCCACCAGGCTGATGTCGCCGCGCAGTACGTTCCACAGCTGCGGCAACTCGTCGATGGACGAAGCGCGCAGCAGCCGGCCCAGGCGGGTAAGTCGCACGGCGTCGGGCAGCAGCTGGCCGTGCGCGTCGCGGGCGTCGGTCATGGTCTGCAGCTTGTAGAGCGTGAAAAGTTGCCCATGGAGGCCAGGCCGGCGGTGCCGGAACAACACCGCGCCGCCACCCGGTTGCAGCTTCAGCAGCAGTGCCGCCCCGGCCAGCAGCGGCGCGGCCAACACCAGCAGCGGCGCAGCCAGCAGCACATCGAGCAGGCGCTTGCCCCAGGCGCGGTACCAAGTGGAAGGAGCGGCGGGCTCAGGCATGGGCAAAAAAGCGGGCGGAGTAAGCAGGACGCAAGTTACGTCCTGCCGCCTATACCCACAGTCGTGCACTTGTGGCGGCTGCTTCGTTGCTTTGCGCTTATGCTCGTCTTCCCCAACGCCAAGCTTAACCTCGGTCTGCACATCACCAAGCGCCGCCCCGACGGCTTTCATACCCTCGAAACCGTGATGGTGCCGCTGCCTTGGTGCGATGCGCTGGAAGTATTGCCTGCAGCCGAAACCAAGCTGACGCTTTCCGGCCGTCCCATCCCCGGCGACCCCAGCACCAATCTGTGCCTGCGCGCTTACGAGCTACTACGGGCCGATTTTCCGGAAGTGCCGCCGGTACATCTGCATTTGCACAAGATAGTACCCATCGGGGCCGGCTTGGGCGGTGGCTCCGGCGACGCAGCCTTTGCCTTGACAGCCCTGCGCACCGTGCTGGAACTCCCTCTGACGGATGATCAGCTGGAAGCCTATGCCCGCCGCCTGGGCTCCGACTGTGCCTTTTTCGTCCGCAATCAGCCCGCCCTAGCCACCGGTCGCGGCGATGAACTGACTCCATTACCGCTGCCGCAACTCCAAGGCGCGGCCTGCAAGGTCATCTATCCCAGCCTGCACATCAGCACTGCTGATGCCTACGCCGGCGTGCGGCCCAAAGCGCCGGCGCACGACCTACGTGCGGCTTTGAGTGAGCCGATCGAAACGTGGCGCGAAACGGTAGTAAATGATTTTGAAGCGTCGCTGGCACCGAAATATCCGCTGCTCAACGAGCTGAAGCAGCAGCTGTACGCGGCCGGCGCAGCGTACGCGAGCTTGTCGGGTTCCGGCTCGGCAGTATTTGGGCTGTGGCTGGGGCAGGTGGCGCCGCCAAAACTGGATCTGCCCGCGGAGTTTTTGGTATGGGACGGACACCTATGACGGGGCAACACCTTTATAAGTTGATGTGGTTACCAGATGCCCACACTGGAATTTGGTGCATGAAATCGGAGCAGGAGCTAGATGTGAAACATCCGATTTATAAGCATTTCGAAGCACATCACCTGGATATCAACCAATGGTTGGCGGCTTATGCCGAGTACTATCGGCAATGGTTAGATGAAGATGAGCGTGCCATCTACCAATGGAAGCATCCGATAAACCAAGCGCCCATTACGGCAATACAGCATTTTAATGCAACGTCAAATCAAGCTCGGTTACATTACTGTATAGACTTCGACCGCTCTCAAAAGGAATCGGTATACTATCAGTGGGTGCGCAGTCCTTTGTCTGGCGAAAAGCTGCTAAACCTTGGCCAGGACTATCCCGCAAAAAACCGACTGGTGGCCGTTAATGATGCTTTGATAATGCCTGATCAGGAAGATGGGTTAGCCTAACCGTTACTGCTCCACCAACGACACCGCCTCATCCGGCCGAAGCTTGCGGCGGCGCTGCACCCATTGATCAATGATGGGGTGCACCAGCACGCTAACTAAGATAATAAGCGTGCCGACGTAAAAGCCGCGCGACATTTTCTCCTCGTTGCCGAAGATGAGCACCGCCAGAATGATGCCGTACACCGGCTCCAGATTGATGGTCAAATTCACGGCGAAGGCCGTAAGCCGCTTCATCAGCTCCACCGACTCGGAGAAGGCGTAAATGGTGCAGGCGCCCGACAAGATGGCCAGCCATACCCAGTCCATAAAGCTGGGGTCGAGCTGAGGTAGCTCGCCGCCAAAAGCTGGACGCACAATGAGGAACACCATAATGCTGAGGCAGGCCCCGGCCATTTCGTAGAACGTAAGGCGCAGCGGCGGGTGGTGGCGTACCAGCTTTACATTGAACACGCTGAACAAAGCGCTCAGGCCCGCCGACAGCACGGCCACGCCCAGCCCCATAAGCTGATCGAATTCGGCCTGAGACACGAGGTACAAGCCCACCATGGCCACGAGTCCCAGCAAAATTTCATACGGCTGGAAGCGCTTGCGCAGCAGCAACGGCTCCAGGATGGACGTCCACAGCGCTAAGGTGGCCATACCCGCTAAGCACACACTCACCGAAGAAAGCCGGGCCGCCAGGAAGAAAGTAATCCAGTGCAAGGCCACCAGCACGCCCACACCTAGCAGTTGCAAGGCCTGCCGCGTCGGCACGCGCCACGGTTGCTGGCGTGCAGCCATCAGCCCCATCAGGCCCACAGTTGCAATGAGCGTGCGGTAAAACACTAGCTCCGTGGGCGGCAGCGAAATCAACTTGCCCAAAATGGCCGTGAAGCCCCACAGAAATACTAGGAAGTGGAGGCGGAGGTAGTCTTTCAGCATGAGGTGAACTGGTGAAGCCGTAAACTCGTGAGTTGAGAGTCAGAATGACACTCACTTGTTCATGGCTAGCGCGGTATGAATCGGTACAGAACCAGCCCGATGCAGCTAAACACGATATTGGGCGTCCAGGCAGCCATCAGCGGCGTCATATTGCCTACCAGCGCGAGGTTGCGGCTCAGAATTACGAACCCGATGTACACAAAGGCCAGTACGAAGCCCAAAGCAATCTGCCCGCCCACGCCGGCGCGCGACTTGCGCGCACTCATAATCACCCCGATGATGGTGAGGATGGTAATAGCAAAGGGGTAGGCAAAGCGCTCCGACCGCTCGATGAGGTAGGTTTCGGTGTCATCGGCGCCGCGGTTTATTTTCTCCTGAATGAAGTTGTTCAGCTCAGGCAATGTGAGTGTTTCGGCCAGCTTAAAGGTACTGGCGAAGTCCTTGGGGTAAAGGTTCAGCGTGGTGTCGCGGGCGGGAAAGTTTTTGAGCGTTTCCCGGTCGCCATTAATGGTACGCACCAGCTGCGGCGTCATGCGCCAGGCACCTTTGGTCGAATCCCAGGTGATGGCCTCGGCCTGCAGGCGCCGCTTGAGCACAGTGCCATCGATGGTTTCGATGGCGAAGCGGTAGCCCACGTTGCTCACGTTGTCGTAGCTCTCCAGGTAAGCATAGTCCTTCGGCCCGATTTTGATGTGCACGTTGCGTCCCTGAAAGCGGTATGGATTCTTCACGTACTTCCGCTCGAAGGCCACGCGCGGCTTGTTGGCCAGCGGAATAACCCAGCCAATCAGTCCGAACGTAGCCAGCCCAATCAGGCCGCTACCCATCACGTAGGGCAATAGCAGCCGCCGGAAACTCACCCCTGAGGCCAGAATGGCCACAATTTCGGTACGAGCCGCCAGGCGTGCTGTCACCAGCACCGTGGCAATAAACACGGTGATGGGCGACAGCAGGTTGGCGTAGTAGGGAAACAGGTTCAGGTAATACTCCCCAATGATTTTACCCGCCGACAGGTTGTGCTTGATGAAGTCGTCGTTCTTCTCCGTGAAGTCAATCACGCAGATAACCATCACCAGCACCACCACCGTGAAAAAGAAGGTGGTCAGCAGCTTGTAGAGGATGTATTTGTCGAGGAGCCGAAGCATTTTCTAGTTCTGTTCTGTCTTTTCCCGCCCGTTATTTTTCCGTCTGTCATCCTGACGAAGGAAGGACCTTATCACCGAAGAACGGGTCGTCTGTCATCCATCATCTAACGTACCTAAGGAAAGACTTTGTCAGCCGAAACTGCAGGCGTTAAATGGTTGCTATCCGACGTGATAAGGTCCTTCCTTCGTCAGGATGACAAAACCGGCGAGCAATCAACGCTGCGTGCACCTACAAGCGCACCATCACCTGCTTTACCATCTTCTCCTTCCACTCCCGGAACGTGCCGGCCAAAATCTGCTCCCGGGCGTTGCGCACCAGCCAGAGGTAGAAGGTCAGGTTATGCACCGAAGCCGCCATGCCCGCGAGGTATTCGCTGGCGTGGAAGAGGTGGCGCAGGTACGATTTCGAGTAGAACGTGCTGGCGTAACCTCCTAGTTCTTCGTCGATGGGGGAGAAGTCCTGCTCCCACTTCTTGTTCTTGATGTTGATAATGCCCTGGGTGGTGAAGAGCATGCCGTTGCGGGCATTGCGGGTGGGCAGTACGCAGTCAAACATATCCACGCCCAACGCTATGTTCTCCAGAATATTGGCCGGCGTGCCCACGCCCATCAGGTAGCGCGGCTTGTCGGCGGGCAAAATGTCACAGCAGAGCTCGGTCATTTCGTACATGAGCTCGGCGGGCTCGCCCACGCTCAGCCCGCCGATGGCATTTCCGGCGCGGCCCTGCTCCGCAATAAAGTGCGCCGACTGCGTGCGCAGGTCACGGAAAGTGCTGCCCTGCACAATGGGGAAAAGCTGCTGCTTGTAGCCGTAGAGCGGCTCTGTCTCGTCGATGCGTTGGATGCAGCGCTTCAGCCAGCGGTGCGTCATGTCCATCGACTTGCGGGCGTAGTCGTACTCGCAGGGCCACGGCGTGCACTCGTCGAAAGCCATGATGATGTCGGCCCCGATGACGCGCTGGATGTCCATCACGCCTTCGGGCGTAAAGAGGTGGTGCGAGCCGTCGATGTGCGAGCGGAACTTGACGCCCTCTTCCTTGATTTTACGCGTCTCGGAGAGCGAATACACCTGGTAACCGCCCGAATCGGTGAGAATAGGTCGGTCCCAGCCGTTGAACTTATGCAGGCCGCCGGCTTTCTGCAGCGTATCCAGGCCAGGGCGCAGGTAGAGGTGGTAAGTATTGCCGAGGATGATCTGGGCCTGCACGTCGTCTTTTACCTCGCGCTGGTGCACGGCTTTTACCGAGCCGGCCGTGCCCACCGGCATAAAAATGGGCGTCTGAATGGTGCCGTGGTCGGTGGTAAGCACACCGGCGCGGGCTTTGGACTGCGGATCGTGGGCGACTAAGTCGAAGGTCATTAACAAGCAGAAGCTAGAAGTGAGGAGCTAGAAGCCAAAAGGGGAGAGGCGGCTTGGGCCGGCTACCGGTCCGTGCGCTGCTGGCTCCTCACTTTTAGCTTCTAGCTCCTGATTGCAAAGGTAACCCCTGCGCGCCGTTCGTGCCTCCCGGCGGAATGGCTACTTTTGCGCGCCCCATCAATTTACCCTTGCTTTGCCCTTTCATCTCTCGCCCGTTTCCTGGCTGCTCCTGTTTAGCGTATTGGTGCAGCTTGGCTACGCGGTGTATTACTTCTGGCCTTTCGGACTGAAGCGCGTACCCGAAGACGTGGAACCCGCTCCTTCACACGAGGCTGCCCACCCAGTTTCTGTTATCGTGGCGGCGCACAACGGAGTGGAGCAGCTCCGCCAACTCTTGCCGGTGCTGCTAAACCAGGAATATGCAGCGTTTGAGGTAGTGCTCATCGACGACCGGTCCTCCGACGACACCATTCTTTACGCCCAGCAACTCACACAGTATTATCCCAATGTCCGCCTAGTCACCGTCGGCAGCACGCCCGAAGGCCTAGCACCCAAGAAGTACGCCCTTACGCTCGGCATCAAGGTAGCGCGCTACCCGTACCTGCTTTTCACCGATGCCGACTGCGTGCCCGCCTCGTACCAGTGGCTGCGCCACATGGCCCGCGGTTTCGACACTGGCGCCGACCTCGTACTCGGCTACGGTCCTTACACCGAGGCGCCCGGCCTGCTCAACAAGTTGGTGCGCTTCGAGACTCTGCTCACGGGCCTACAATACCTGAGCTTTGCCGAACGCGGCCAGCCGTACATGGGCGTGGGTCGCAACCTGGCCTACACCAAGGAGACCTTTTTCGCGACCAAAGGCTTCGCCTCGCACATACGCCGCCTCAGCGGCGACGACGACCTGCTGGTGCAAGATGCCGTGCAACGCGGCCGTCGGGCCACTGTCATTACCGCAGCTGCGGCCCACACGCTGAGCCTCGCGCCCGAAACCTGGGGCCAGTGGTGGCACCAGAAGCGGCGGCACCTGTCGGCGGGCAATAGTTACCGCCCGGGCGACCGACTTCGGATTGGAACCTTTATCTTAGCTAACGGCTTATTTTATCTCGCAACTCTGGCGGCACTAGTAGTGCCTGATCCTGAATGGGTAGCGTTAGCGGGGGCATGGGTGGTCCGAACCTCAACAGCCCTGGTTACGTACGCGCAGGCCAGCCGCCGCCTCCACGACCGGCAACCGTTGTGGTTGCTGCCGGCTCTGGACGCGGGGTATTTTTTTGCCTACTTTCTCCTGACAGCCTCGTTAGTGCTCTACCGCAACCCCTCCCGATGGAAGTAAATAATCAGGACCTCCAGAAGCAGTTCTCGGCCAAAGCCAAGCACGACTTCAAGCTTATTCGTTCCGCCGTAGAAAGCGGCGACGAAAAGGCGTATGCCGAACTGATGCAGATCTACAAGAAACCCGTGTATCACGTGGTGCTGAAGATGGTGCGCAACCCCGACGACGCCGAAGACCTCACCATTGAGGCTTTCGCCAAGGCGTTTCGCAACCTGCATAAGTTCAACCCGGAGTACGCCTTCAGTACTTGGCTGTTCCGCATCGCCACCAACAACTGCATTGACTTTATTCGCAAGAATAAGATCAAGACGATGTCCATCGATTCGGCCATCAAGATTGACAACGGCGACGAAATCACCATCGATTTCCGCGACAACAATCTGAACCCGGCGGAGTCGGCCATCAAAAACCAGAAAATCGAAATCATGCAGCACGTGGTGTCGCGGCTGCCCGATAAGTACCAGCGCCTCGTCACGCTGCGCTACTTCGATGAGCTGAGCTACGAGGAAATTGCGCAGGAGCTGAAAGCCCCGCTCGGCACGGTAAAAGCCCAACTGCACCGCGCCCGCGAATTGCTCTATGACATGGTGAAGAACAAGAAGGAAATCATCTAGACCTTCTGCTTCAGTCTTTCTTGAACGACGCCCCGCCACTTCGGCGGGGCGTCGTGGTATGTGGCAGTTGCAAACGCGGGCGGAATCCGCGCTGCTTCGTTAAGTAGCTGCCTTACCTTTGCTGTACGATGGACATTCTCTTCCGCTACTTCCCCGACCTCACGCCGCGCCAGCGGGAGCAATTTCAGCAGCTCGAACACGAATTCCGCGGCTGGAACGAACGCGTCAACCTGATTGCCCGCACCGACGTCGACAACCTAGCCGAGCGGCACTTGCTGCACTCTGCCGCCATTGCCAAGGTGATAGACTTTCCGGCCGGCAGTGCCGTGCTGGATGTAGGCACTGGTGGTGGCCTGCCGGGCTTGCCACTGGCCATCTTGTTTCCGGAAGTCGAGTTTCACCTTATTGATAGCATCGGCAAAAAGATTAAGGCCGTGCAGGACATGGCCCACACGCTGAAGCTGCACAACGTAACCGCCGAGCAGATCCGCGCCGAGCAGGTGCGCCAGAAGTTCGACTTTGTGGTGAGCCGGGCCGTAACGCGACTGGCCAACTTTCATCCGTGGATAGCTCAGCGCTATACCAATACCGCTTCGGCCAGCGAATCGCATGGCTTGTACTACCTAAAGGGCGGCGACCTGACCGAGGAGCTTGAAGAGTCCGGCTTGGTCGCTACGGTAACCAACCTCAGCGACTTTTTCAGCGAAGAGTTTTTCGAAACAAAGAAGGTCGTGTTTGTGCCAGCCAACAAAGCCCTTGCTCGTGG